>DAOSWK010000013.1:0-29516 GCA_035593545.1 Oscillospiraceae bacterium
CATCTCGGTGGCGATGGAAAGCAGTGGCTATATGCAGGTCACGCAGGTCTACGAAGGCTCCGCGGCCGCCGGCGCCGGAATTCAGCCCGGCGACCTGATCATCAAGATCGACGACATCGACATCACCGCCGATACGTTTGACGCAGCCTCCGAGCTTCTTACCGGAGACGCCGGCACGAAGGTCACGATGACCGTCCGCCGCGACGATGAGGATACCGAAATGGAGATCACCCGCCGCACCCTGACGATCAACACCGTCTTCTCCACAACCTTCGGCGACTTCGCCTATATCCGGATCTCCGACTTCACCGAAAGCACGCCCGATCAGTTCGTCAAAGCGGTGGAGAGCGCGGTGGATGCCGGCGCGACGGCGCTGATCTTCGACGTCCGCTCCGTCGACACCGGGCTTGTCTCTTCGGCCGCAACGATGCTCGACCGCCTGCTTCCCTCCGGGGATCTGCTCTCCGTGACCTATTCCTCCGGAGAAACGGAGGTGCTTTATACCTCCAGCGCGAGACAGGTCGGACTGCCGATGGTGGTGCTTGTCAACGAGGAGACCGCCGGCGCCGCAGAATTCTTTGCGGCCAGCCTCAAGGACTTCAATAAGGCCAAAATCGTCGGCACACAAACCGTCGGCTACGGCTCCATGCAGCAGATGTTCATGTTGGAGGACGGCTCCGCTATCCGCATCACGGTCGGCAATTACACGCTGTGCAACTCCGGCACTTCATGGGAAGGAACCGGCATCACCCCGGATCATGTGGTCGCGCTGGACTATGTGCCCGATTTCTCCGATGTGACGTTGCTCGACAGCACGCTCGATACCCAACTCGCAAAGGCGATTGAGGTCGCCTCCTCTACCATGAATGTGACGCCGGAGGAATCCGATACGGAAACCTCGGCGGAAACGGAATCCGCTTCCTAAAACTGAAAAGAAATTCGGTATAAAACGGCCCGGGTTTTTCCGGGCTGTTTTTCGTCGAAATAAGAAAGTTAATTTTAAAAAGAACCCCGTCCATATCGCTTGACAGGGGCACCCCTTGCGGCTATAATACATAATATTATGAATACGAGGTGGAAAAAAATCGTGGAAAAGAAAGTCGTTGTTACCGAAAGCGGCCTCAAAGCCCTCGAAGATGAACTCGAAGAACTCAAAACCGTCCGCAGAAAAGAAGTCTCCGATAAGATCCGGATCGCCCGCTCCTTCGGTGACCTCTCTGAAAACAGCGAGTATGACGAGGCCAAAAACGAACAGGCCATCGTCGAGGCCCGTATCGCGGATCTCGAGGTCATGCTGAAGAATGTCGTCATTCTGGATGAATCCGACATGGGTACCGACGCCGTTTCCCTGGGCAACACGGTCCGTGTCCTCGACCTTGATTTCGGCGACGAATGCGAATTCCACGTCGTCGGCTCCACGGAGGCAGATCCGATGAACAACGTTATCAGCGACGAATCCCCGGTCGGCAAATCCCTGCTGGGCAAAAAAGTCGGCGAGATGGCGGAGGCGGAGCTTCCGAACGGAGAAATGACAAAGTTTGAGGTTCTCTCCATCAGTAAATAATCTTCCTCCTCTCCGGGAGATTTTCCCGTTCCGGGAAAAAGCGGTTTTCGGCCCTGCGGCGTGTCTGCGGGGCCTTTTTGTATGGAAAACTGCCGGGACCGGGTGGCGGTTGGGCATCGATCATTCCCGGCACCGACCTTCCTCTTTGCTGGAAAGGATCATCTTTCGCTCTCGCCCAAAGCTTCCCGTTTAATGCCTGTCCCATTTTTTAAAAAAGTTCTCCTCCGGTGGCAAAGGCCCCTTTTTCTTCACGAAAAGCGCCGAAAAAAGCCCATCACGGCCCGAAAAAAGCAAGTATTTATTGTAATATGAGGCCGGATATGGTAAAATATTAAATTGTCTGGATTTTGTACGATTCCGGAAAGGATGGAAAATAAAATGGATGAAGAGCTGAATCAGGAACTGACGGAAGAACAGCTTTCCGAGCTCCTGCAGATTCGCCGCGATAAGCTGGAGGCCCTCCGCGCCGACGGAAAGGATCCGTTCGTGCTGACGAACTATCCGGTCGATGCCTGTGCAAAGAGCGTTCGGGAAAATTTTGTCGACACCGAAGAGGGCGCCGACGGGAACAGCGCGGAGAATGCCCCGCATGTGCACCTTGCCGGGAGGATCATGAGCAAACGCGGCATGGGCAAGGCCTCTTTTGCCGACCTTCAGGATACCACAGGCCGCATCCAGCTCTATATCCGCAGGGATATGGTGGGCGACGACGCCTATGCGGATTTCAAAAAATGGGATATCGGCGACATTATCGGCGTGGAGGGCATCGTCTTTCGCACGCACGCGGGCGAGATCTCCGTCCGCGCGGAAACGATCACTCTGCTCGCAAAATCCCTGCTTCCCCTGCCGGAAAAATTCCACGGACTGAAGGATCCGGAACTCCGCTATCGTCAGAGATACGTCGACCTGATCGTCAACCCGGAGGTCAAGGATACCTTCATCAAGCGTTCCCAGATCATCCGGGAGATCCGCGCCATGCTCGACGAGGAGGGCTTCCTTGAGGTCGAGACGCCGGTGCTCAACACGATTCCCGGCGGCGCCGCCGCGAGACCGTTTGTCACGCACCACAACGCGCTCAACATCGACATGTATATGCGCATTGCGCTTGAACTGCATCTGAAGCGCCTGATCATCGGCGGCTTCGACCGCGTCTATGAGATCGGCCGCGTCTTCCGCAACGAGGGCATGGATACGCGCCACAACCCGGAATTTACCGAGCTGGAGCTCTATCAGGCCTACACCGACATCAACGGCATGATGGACATCACCGAGCGGATGATCCGCCGCTGCGCCGAAAAGGTCAACGGCTGCACCACCGTCGTCTTCGACGGACATGAGATCGATCTTGGCAAGCCGTTTGCGCGCATCACCATGACGAATGCCGTCAAGCAGTATTCCGGCGTCGACTTTTATCAAATTAAGGATACCGAAGAGGCGAGACAGGCCGCCAAGGAACACAACATCGCCTACGAGGAACGCCATAAGAAGGGCGACATCCTGAATCTCTTTTTCGACGAGTATGTCGAGGAGAACCTGATTCAGCCGACCTTCGTCACCGAATATCCGATTGAGATCAGCCCGCTGACCAAGAAGGAGCCGGGCGATCCCACGATGACCCAGCGGTTTGAGCTGTTCGTCTCCGGCAGAGAACACGCGAACGCCTATTCCGAGCTCAACGATCCGATCGATCAGCGCGAGCGTTTTCTGGCGCAGGCGGCGCTGCGGGAACAGGGCGACGACGAAGCCAATATGCTGGATGAGGATTTTCTCACCGCCATGGAATACGGCATGCCTCCGACCGGCGGTCTCGGTGTCGGCATCGACCGTCTGGTTCAGCTGCTGACCGGAAATTACTCCATCCGCGACGTGCTGCTCTTCCCGACGATGAAGCCGAGAGACTGACCTTTCCGCAGCCGGAAAACCGATATTAAAAACATAGCCCGCAGGGATGACCCTGCGGGCTGTTTTTATGGAAGAAAGACACGCTCTCCGGCCGCGGAAGGCCCGAAAACATTTTTGCGGAGACATCCCCTCTCGGATAAAAAAAACAGCCTGCGGACGATCTGCCCATAGGCTGTTTTTTCGTTTTGTTGATGGCATTCCGAAAGGATTGAGACGGTCCCTTCGGCCGATATATAGTACCCGGGGTTTTACGCGATGGATTCGGTCTGCGCATCCTTTTTGGCCACCCAATAGGCGATGGAGCGGTAGAGGACGCGCGGATCGATCGGTTTCGTCAGATGATCGTTCATGCCGTGCTCGAAAGATTTGCGGACATCGTCGGAGAAGGCGTCCGCCGTCATGGCTAAAATCGGAACCGTGGTGCTGTCGGATTTGCTCAGCGAGCGAATGGTATCCGCCGCCTCAAGACCGTTCATCACCGGCATCTGAATATCCATCAGGATACAGTCGTAATAGCCGACCGGATGGTTCAGGAAGTAATCGACGGCCACCCTGCCGTTTTCGGCGACATCGGGCAGCATCCCCTGCTTTTCGAGCAGCTTCGCGGCAATCTCCGCGTTGATCTCCACATCCTCGACGACCAGAATCCGCCGGCCTTTGAGAAGGGAGAGGTCCGCTTCCTTCTCCCGAACGACCTCTTCTTTTTCTTCCTGAGCGATTTCAAACGCAATATCCACTACGAATTTGCTGCCGACATCCTTCTGGCTCGTGACCGTGATGGTCCCGTTCATCATATCGACCAAATTTTTGCAGATCGCCATGCCGAGACCGCTTCCGCTGTTCTTCGCGGACTCCTGAACAAACGGGTCGAACAGATGCTTCATGAACTCCTGCGTCATACCGATGCCGGTGTCCTCGATGGTGAAGGTCATCACCGCGATATTATCCTTGCGCATATGCTGCTCGGCCGTGAAGCGGACCATGCCGTTTTTCGTATATTTATAGGAATTGGAGAGCAGGTTGTTGAGCACCTTGCGCAGCATGAGCACGTCCCCGATCAGGAAGCGGTGCTCAATTCCCCTCGTTTCATATTTGAAGCTGAGGCTCTTCTCTCTCGTCTGTTCCTCATAAATCTGGGCCGTGGAATCCAGCGCCTCGATCAGATCGAAGCGTTCATGCTGAATGACAAATTTTCCGCTTTCGATGCGGCTGATATCCATGATGTCGTTGAGCTCGGAGAGAAGGAATTTGGCCGCCAGATCAATCTGGCCAAGGCTGCGGATCATCTCCGGATCTCCGCTCTCCTGCGCCTTGTCCATCGCAATGTTCGTCATGCCGATGATGGCGTTCATCGGCGTGCGGATCTCATGGGACATATGGGAGAGGAAATCGGATTTGGCGTGGTTGGCGCTCTCGGCGCTGTTCATCGCCTTTGTGAGCAGTTCCTTGCTCATCTTCTCCTCCGTCACGTCGCGGATCAGGCCCACATAATGCGTGACGACGTTGTCAAAAAAGACCGGTGTGACGTAAATGCTGTACCAAGTCTCGTCCGTGGAGGATTTTTCGAAACGAAATTCTTTATAAAACGTCCTCGTCGGATACTTCTGAAGGAACGTATCGATCTCCTCGGAGATTTCGCTCCCGAAATGAGACGGCAGGAAACTGGGGCCTTCCTTCTCAATCTCCTCGCTGCTGATACCCAGAATATCCGCCGTATTCGCGGAGACGAATTCGTAAATTCCCTTTTCTTTGTTCCGGATCAGGATGACCGTCGGTATATATTCGCTCATCTTCTTGAAGAGCTGTTCCTGATTATAGGAATTTTCATACAGGATGCAGTTCCGAATGGAGATCGTGGCAATCGAGCAGGACGTCTCGATATACTCCATCTCGTAATTCGCATAGCGGTTGGACTTTTCCTTCGCGCTCAAAAGCATGATGCCGATGACTTCGTCCTGACTCATCAGCAGCGCGAGAGCTTTGATATTCAGCTTTTCAAAGAGCTGGCGTTCCTCTTGCCACATGGAGTTATACAGCGGGCTCACGCGGAAATCCTCAAACCGGATACAGGTCTCCTCCGTGATCTCTTTTTGATTTTTTATGTACTCGATGCAGGGATGATCCCCGCGGAGAGAAAATTCCTCAGCGTTGAGCGGATTCGAGCAATAGCGAAGTTGGTATTCCCCATGCTTTTTTAGGCAAATAAAAATCTGGCGAACCGGAACATCCCGAAGGATGGCGTCGCTCAGAAGTTTCAGCGTCAGTTCGATATTAAGGCTCCGGGAAACCTCTTTACTGAAATCTTGGATGAAGCGATGGTTCTCATGGCCCTTCATCGCGAGGGCATCCAGCACACTCTTGGCGGCCTGATAGACGATCATGAAAGCGACGGCCGACGCGAAACACATGATCATCAGCGCCATGGCGGTATCCAGTTTATACTTCCCGATCAGCAGCTCATAAAACGGCAAAATCAGGTTGGAGGATGCGAACAGGAACATCGAACCGATGATCACCGTCAGCAGTCCTCTGGAAATCAGCAGATCCACGCGGAACATGCGCTTGCGGTAAAGGGCAAACGAGAGGAAGCCGGCGAAGATAATCCCGGAAAGCGTATCCCAAGGGAAGACGTTTCCCGGAAGAATCTGCATAATATTGCCGACCGCAACCGTGACGCAGCCGGCCAAAATCGACGTCACGCCCGGAGTATGAATCCCCTTCCGGCGGATGACGTCGATAAAAACCTTCGCAATGGAGGCGACGATACACATAATAAAGACCAGCGGAATGATGATCTTCCCGTCCATCGCATATTCAAAGATGAGGTCGCCGTCCGCCAGCGTTTTTACGACCGGCGGCTTCAGGAAGATACCCGTCGCCGTGAAGCCCAGCATGACCGCCGTTCCGATCGACCAAACAATCCGAAGCAGATAGCCCTTTTCCCTTGTAAAATTACAGACAAAAATATATAGCAGATCCGCCAGCGCGAACAGCGACATGATGGATACATAGAACCAGAAGTCGACGCCGGGATAGACCCGCAGCCGCATCATGACGGAGCCGGCCGTCCACAGGAAGAAGCCGCCGAGCACCATAATCATGCTGTGGATCTCCGGGGTCTTTTTGGCGGCAAGGAACACGACGAAAAGGACGGTATAACAGCACAGCGCCAGAATGTTTACCCATAGATACGGGACGTTGTTCATACGGCCTTTTCCTCCTTCTCCCCACATTCCGTCTGAAGCCTTGACGCGATTTTCTTGATCTGCACCACATCCACCGGGTTCGGGTTGATGCGGCAGACCCCTCTGCCCTCCGCAGCCCGGAACGCATTCATCGTGCCGACCGGCAGAACGGTGATCTGAAGAGGTTCGATGTTCAGCATCTTTTTGAGATCACTGTAATCGCTGTCGAAGTGTTTAAAGTAAACCGTCAGATGTTCCATGAGGACATCCGTTTCTGTAATACCGGCGCCGGGTTTCATCTCCATGTACATGTGCATGAACGGGGTGTTCCCGTCATATTCCTTGCGGGCGAACCACTCCGCAATCCCGGTGAGCCCCGACATCCGGATCACCTCGCCGATGGAAAATTCGGTGATCCGTGTGAAGCCCGCGATGTCGATCACCGTCGGAATCCGATCGACATAGGTGAAATGCGGCAATTTCCCTTGTTCGGCGCTCATGCAATGATAGACGTCGCCGATACGGTAGCGCATAAAGGCCCCTCCGTGCAGGACGCTGATTACGAGCTCATAGTTGACGTCGGCCCGAACCTCGTCCATCAGGCAGGTCCGCGGCACAAAATCCGGATCGGCAAGGCTGTGAAGCATCTCGTCCTCCGGAATGAATTCATAAAAGCAGGCATCCGGGAAAAAGATCATGCCCTTCTGTTCACAGGTCTCCGAGGCAAGACAGGTCGATTCCGTTCCCGCCGCGATTTCGATGGGCATAACGCCCCACGCGTCCGCCAGACGCTGTTTGTAAAAACGGGCGTCCGTTCCGGTGGCGACAAATCCTTTCAGGCTGAAAATATCCCCCGGGCGCATCTCACGGTTCTCCCGGCTGCAAACATATTTTGCCTTGAGGTACCGGCACGCGATCTTTACGGAGAAATTCATCTTCGAGCCGCCCTTTTTGGACTTGCCCATCTTGGAGAAATTCTCGGTGATATATTCGGCGACGCTGCCGATCGCAAAGAAGTAATCCACTCCGCAATTTAACGCCATGGAAAAGCCTTTTTTGATCCTGCTGCCGAAGCTGAGACCGGAATTTTCGTTTGTATCCGGAAGCCACTTCAGCCGGATCTCCTCGTCAAGGACGGAAGGAAGCAGCCCGGTGATATAAGGCAGCGGCGCGCCGCCGTAGAGACAGGAATCTCCGCTTTCGACGGTGAACTCGCCGAGCTTTCTGCAGGAGGCAAGCAGTGCCACCGCAACGATGTTGTGGCGGTAGGTGTTCAGCATCTCCCGCGTGTAGGGCGCGACCTTGATCGGCCGGATTCCGCCCTCCCAAGTGGTCTGAATCCAGACGATAGGCTTTGCCGGCAGTTTCTCCGCGTCCTTTGCAAGCAAAATATCCGCATAATCCTTATAGCTGGTCAACGGGAACACATCCCGGAAGTCTTCGATGCTCTCCGGCATCTGCCCGTGAAGCAGAGACCGTCCGAGCCCGGACCGGCTCCAGCACTTGATCTGCTCGCTCATCAGGCGCTTTTGGATAAACATATACGCATCAAGAGAAAGATCTAAGAACCCACAATATTCCGTCCAGACCTTTTTCCGGCCGTTGACGCGGAGTTTATCCTGAAAATTCATCGTGTTGCTGTCCGTATCATGGATCCGGTAATCCACCGGGCTGTCGTCTTTCTTATGAAGGCTCGGGATCAGGAACGGCACCTGCGCTTTATATTGACGGTAATTGGTCAGCGTCTCCGGGAACACATATTTGTCTTCATACACGGCAAGCGCAAGATTGAGCACGGAATAGAGCAGCGCGGACCATGTGGACAGGCCGCATCCCAACCAGAGGAAGAACATGATGACCCAGAAGATCAGCACGCCCGGGTGACGGCAAAATCCATACAGACCCTTGCGGCTGACGGGCCTCTCTTCTCCGGCTGCAAAATAGGCGTCTTTGACCGGCAGAGAGAAAATCAGCGCATACAGAAGGAAAACGGCAAAGATCGCCGCAAAAAGAAAAGACTGTATCCCCCGGATATATAGAAACGTCTGGGAAAAATCCAGCTCGTTTACAACCGCATAGGTCAGCATGGCGGCGCCCACAGGAAAAGAGACCCCCAATGCTCTACAATGCAGGCGGAGGTCGTTATAGTCATTCAACCAAAAGAGCAGAAACGCCAGGTAGCCGACTATAATCATTCGTTTTCCTCGCAAATTATTTAAAATAATATAAATATAATTAGATAAAATATATTATTATGCAAAACTTCCCTTTTGTCAAGGAATTTTGACAATTTATCCTGCATAAAAAATCCGCCGGGAGAAAACACTCTCCCGGCGGGGCGGAAACTCTTTTATGTTTTCGTGATGAGAAAGATCACTGCGGCGATGATTGCCAGCGCGCAGAGCACCGCAAACAGCACCGACACGATCAGCAAAGACCTGCCGGAGGTCCGTTCCGCGCGCCGGGAGGTCAGGGAACCGGCGATTCCCAGCGCAAGGGCGATGCCGACACAGATCAGCGTTTCAGTCATGTCTCTTCCTCCATCCATGCGGCCCATTCGTCCATCCATGCGGACTGGCTGCTTTTGAGCTCCTCCATCTCGGCGCAGAGCTCGCTCATTCGGAGATAATCGGCGGCTATCTCCGGCTGCGACATCAGCGAATCGATCTCCGCAAGGCGCCGATCCGCCGCGGCGATCGCCTCCTCCGCCCTTTTGATGGCGGCGCGGCGCTTGGCCTCCTCGCTCTTCTGCTGCTTTGTTTTATAAAAAGCGGCTTGGTTTTCGCTCGGATTCTGCTCTTTTTTTGATTTTTGGGAGGGCTCTGCCCCCTGCCGCTTCGCAAGATAGTCGTCGTAAACGCCGTCGTAGCTGATCATGCTGTCCGGGAACATCTCGATGATGCGCGTCGGCACATGGTTGAGCAGGTAGCGGTCGTGGCTCACCATCAGAATGGTGCCCGGATATTCCCTTAAGGCCCGCTCGAGCGCCTCCTTGCAGGGGATATCCATATGGTTCGTCGGCTCGTCAAGAACAAGGACGTTTGCGCCGGAGAGCGAGAGTGCCGCAAAGGAGAGCCTCGCCCGTTCGCCACCGCTGAGAACCGCGATTCTTTTGAAGACGCTCTCCCCGGTGAGCCGGACGCGGCCGAGCGCCGAGCGGAGCGTCAGTTCGTCGCTGCGCGGATAGCGGTCCCAGAGTTCCTCCAGCATTGTTTTTTCCTCATGGAGCGTGGCGTTGTTCTGATCATAATAACCGATTTTGACGTTTCTGCCCCATTCGACGATACCCTTTTTGTCCGGCAGGATGCCCTGCAGCGTTTTGAGCAGCGTGCTCTTCCCTACGCCGTTGCGCCCGACGACCGCGACTTTTTCGCCCCTGCGGATCGTAAGGTCGATCTCCGGGCAGAGGATCTTCTCCTCGTCTCCGGCGTCAACGGAAAGCTCCAGCCCCTCGACGATCAGCACGTCTTTGACCGGATCGCGCTCGAACGGGAACGAGAATTTCGGCGGCTTTTCCGGCGGGACAGGACGCTCAAGCCGTTCCATGCGGTCGAGTTCTTTTTCGCGGCTCTGGGCACGGTTGGTGGTGGAGGCGCGCGCTTTATTCTTTGCGATAAAATCCTCGAGGCTCGCGATCTCCCGCATCTGACGGTCGTATTCCTTCTGTTGCCGGGCAATCCGCGCATCCCGCAGGTCGAGATAACCCGTATAGCCGGCGCTGTAACGGACAACCGTTTTATTTTCCATTTCAAAGATCGTTTTGACGGTCTTATCCAAAAAGTACCGGTCGTGGGAGACGGCCAGAATCGCGCCTTTGTAACCGGAAAGATAGTCCTCAAGCCACTCCAGCATATGAAAGTCGAGATGGTTGGTAGGTTCATCCAGCATCAAAAGGTCCGGTTCTTCCAATAATAATCTGGCCAGAGCAAGTCGGGTGCGTTCTCCGCCCGAAAGACTTGCGGTCCGGGTCTCCGGATCAAATTCCGAAAAGCCCATACCGGTCAGGATCGTGCGGATTCTAACGTCGATCTGATAGCCGCCGGCAGACTCGTATTCGCTCTTGAGCATCTCATATTCCGCGGCAAGACGGCGATATTCGGCGGAATCGTGCTCTGCCGCGGCAATGGCGTGCTCATGCTCACGCATGGCCGATTCCACGGCATATTCGTGCTCAAACACCCGTTTGAGCTCCTCCAGAATGGTATTTTCTCCGATGAGACCGCTGTCCTGACGGAGAAAACCGATTTTTTTGCCTTCCGCGCGGAAGATCGTACCGTGGTCGGGCTCCAGATCTCCAATGATAATATTGAGAAGCGTCGATTTGCCGGCGCCGTTTTCGCCGATCAAGCCGATGCGGTCGCTGTCCTCGATGCGAAACGTGACGTCCCGGAGAACTTCTCTGGCGCCGAAACTGCGGCCGATTCCCGCGAGATCTACGATCATCCCGGCGCACACCCCTTTCTAAATAGAATCTTTACCTATAATCTCATAAATGTAACGCCTTTATAGGATCATTTGCCGTCGCCGTCGGCAAAGAGCCACGGGACGGAACCCGCAGACGGCTACTGAAATTTGTAAAATAACCGCTTCGCGGGTATTATACCGAAAATCGGCCGCATTTGCAACTTGCTATTTTCACAATGGATAAATATAATAAAATTAATACAATCTTTGGAGGTCGCCATGTCGAAGATCTGTCCGAACTGCCGAAGCGAATTCGGCGACGAATATCAGTTTTGTCCAAACTGCGGCTCGGCGCTGCCGGATCGGGGAAGCGATTCTCCCTCCGGGCCCGCGCCCTTCTGCTGCCCAAACTGCGGGGAAACCGTGTTGGAAAGCGACCGCTTTTGCCGGAACTGCGGCACCCCGGTTTTTGACCGGACGCCCGAACCGCAGCCCTCCGCACCTTCCGCGCCTGCCTCTCCGTCCCATGCGGAGCAGGCCCCGGCGGCAAAGAAAAAGGCCGGTGGCGGAAAGGGGCTGCTACTCTTTGTGCTGATCTCCATGGCGGTTGTGGTGACCGGGATCGTGGTCCTCGGCGCGCTTACGGTCTCCAATTTTCTGAAATATAGATCCGAGCAGGCGGAGGTCTCCCAAGAGGAACCATATTCCGAGGCCTCCGAATGGCCGGCGGAATCCGGCTCTTCGGAAACCGATTCGTCGGGCATCTTCCACTCCGATACGCATTTCAGCGACTATGTGTATACGCCGCCGGATTTTGAGGCGATCTCCGAGAACATCGCCGCCGCGACGGAGTTAATCGAGACCGGCGGAGGTCCGGATGAGTTTTCCGGATACGGAACACAGATTTTGGAGCAGCTCAACAACATGCTGACGATGTATAGTCTGCTCGACGTCTACACCAGCCTCGATTACACGAACGACTACTATCAACAGGAATACTTGCTGATGGTGGAATCCAGCAACCGGCTCGACACGGAATTCAACGATATGATTGGCGCGTCGGTCGGGACCGAATATGAACAGACGCTGCGGGATCTCTGGGGCGACGAATACTTTGAATCCTGTCTTCAGTATGCGAAGTTCAACTCGGACGAAATCGCGGAGCTCAGCGTCCAAGAGGCGGAACTGGTCGAGGATTACGACGTGGCGATCGAGGATACCTCCGTCGTCGTGAGCGGCCGGAGCTGGACGATGGACGACCTCGGCAGCTACGGCGTCACCCTGAGCGACGAGGAATATTACGAGATTTACGATGCCCTCTGCAAGGCCACCAACGAGAAGACGGGCCCTATCTTTCAGCAGCTGGTGGGCGTGCGCAACAAAATCTCACAAGCGCTCGGCTACGACAGCTATGCGGACTACGCCTACGATCTGCACGGGCGGGATTACTCTCCGGAGGACGCGGCGGATTTCCAGCAGGCGGCAAAAACCTATATCGCGCCGCTCTATGAGGAAATCTACGAGCTCTCTTTCAACACCGACTATTATTCGCTCTATTCCGGGGAATACGATTCCGCCGACCTGCTGCCGAAGATCTATGACTGCGCGGCGGAGATCTCCCCCAAAATTTCCACGGCGATGAACTACATGCTGACCTGCGGACTCTACGATATTGAGCCCTCCGAGACGAAGCTCTCCGGCGGATTCACCACTTATTTTACCTCCTACGGCGCCCCGTTTCTGTTCGACAACTGGGACGGCGACTGGAACTCCGTCCCCGGATTCACCCATGAGCTCGGCCACTACACCTCCTACTACGGCCGGGAACCGTACGGCTGGGACACGCCCGACTCGACGGATGTCGCCGAAATCGATTCCCAGACGCTGGAACTCCTTTTTATCAATGAGTACGACAGCATCTTCGGAGAAAATCTCGCCGACGCCGCACGCATGGAGGAGATGCTGAACGTCCTGCACGCGATCCTTTCCGGCTGCATGGAGGATGAATTCCAACAGCGGCTCTACGAGAATCCGGACATGACGCTCGACGAGATCAATGCCCTCTACTATCAGCTTGCGCAGGAATATGGGCTCGCCGCCATCTACCATTACAGCCCGGAGGAGTGGGTCTTCATCACCCACACCTTTGAGTCTCCCTTTTATTACATCAGCTACGCCGCCTCCATGGTGCCCTCCGCGGAGATCTTTTTCCTCTCTCAGGAGGACGAGGACGGAGCCGTGGAAATTTATGAGGAGATCCTCGGCCGCGAAAACGGCGAGGGATTTTTGGAGCTTCTGGCGCGGGAAAATCTCGGCGATCCATTCGATCCGGAGACGCTCGCGACGCTGGAAAGCCAGATCCGAAGTTACTGCCAAACGCTGACCGATTCCGCCTCAGGCTCCGGCTTTTTCCCCAACGGATTGAACGACTTCGGGAATTTCTTCGGCACCTGAATCCGTGCCCCCATTCCTCGATCCGCCGGTCAAAAGAATTCGCGGCGGTGCAGGCCATCCCGACCGTCACGGTATTCGTGCTGCCGAACAACAAAAACATCATCATGGCCTCCGAACAGGCCGCTCTGCTCGCCGACCGGGAAGTCATCGTCGTCCCGAGCCGTACCGTGTCGCAGGGCATTGCCGCGATGCTCGCCGACTCCGCACGGCAATGAGACGCATGATTTACGAATTTACCGAAAAAAGCTCCGCATAGCAGCGAGCCGCACGGTTCGTCTCTTTAGGCAATTACCAAAAAAAGCTTTTCGCGTGGCAACAAGACGCATGGTTCGTTCATTTAGTGAGTCCGCCGAATGAAATATCTCTTCAAATGACAGCGAAATACATGATTTCCCTGCACCGATTCCATAAAAAACGCCCCTGTCCGGTGAATTCCCGGGCAGGGGCGTTTCTTATTTAGGAAGTTCAGGTCTCCTCCGGCGGGTCCACCGTTTTCCCTGCCGGGGCGACGGGCGGCTCAACCGGGCTCTCTTCTTCGGCGGCCGGCTCCTCCACCGGGATCGCCGTGAAGCAGCTGCGGATGGCGCCGGTCGGGCAGACCTCCATGCATTTGCCGCAGCTCACGCATTTGGAATAATCGATATGGGAAAGGAAATCCGTGACGGTGATGGCGCCCTCGGGGCAGGTACGCTCGCATTTTTTACAGGCGATACAGCCGACCTCGCAGTTTTTGCGCGTCACCGGGCCCTTATCCTTGCTGGAGCAGGCGACATAATAATTCTTGGAGCACGGAACCAGCTCAATGATGTGTTTCGGGCAGGCCTTGACGCATTGACCGCAGCCGGAGCACTTGGATTTGTCGACCACCGCGGTGCCGTTGACGACATGGATGGCGTCGTACTCGCAGGCGAGCACGCAGTCCCCAAAGCCGAGGCAGCTGTACTTGCAGGCATACTTGCCGCCGAAATAGCCGGAAGCGGCCTCACAGCTCGGGACGCCCTGATAATCCATGCCCAGCGGCGTATGCTCGCAGTTCTTGCCGCAGTGAACCACGGCGTATTTCGGGACGAATTCCTCCTCCTCGACGCCCATGACGGCGGCGAGCTTAGCGGCCGTCTCCGGTCCGCCCGGATTGCAGAGATTGCAGGGCGCGCCCTCCAGAATCTTCTGCGCATAGTCGTCGCAGCCGGCATAGCCGCAGCCGCCGCAGTTCGCGCCGGGCAGGCACTCGCGCACCTTGTCGAAGCGCTCGTCCTTTTTGACGCTCATATATTTGGCTGCGATGGAGAGCATAACGCCGCCGACGAGGCCGGTTCCGCCGACAACCAAAACAGGAAGCAGATAATCATTCAACATCTTCTCTGTCCCCCTCTCAACCGAAAATGCCTTCGATCAGGCCGGAAAATCCCATAAAGCCCATCGAAATCAGCGAGGCGGCGATCAAAGCGGACGGGATGCCTTTGAGGGCATCCGGAATGCCCTCGGCGTTGTCGATCCTGGAACGGACGCCATTAAACAGGATCATGGCCAGCAGAAAGCCGAGGCCGGTGCCGAAGGCGTTGACCAAAGACTGAAAATAGCCGTAGGTCTCGTCGATATTGGTAATTGTGATGCCGAGCACCGCACAGTTCGTCGTGATCAGCGGAAGATAAACGCCGAGCTGTTTATGCAGGGACGGCGTATATTTTTTCATGATGATCTCTACGAGCTGTACGAGCGCCGCGATAATCAGGATGAAAGAGAGCGTCTCCAAATAGGCCATGCCGTGCGGCTGAAGTAGATAGGTATAAAACGGCCACGTGGCGGCGGTCGCCATCACGAGCACAAAGGTGACGGCGATGCCCATACCCACCGCGGAATCCATCTTTTTGGAGACCCCGAGGAACGGGCAGATGCCCATGAACTGGGCAAGGACGACGTTGTTGACGAGAATGCATCCGAGAATCAGCGCAAGATATTCTTTTGCCATCACTTAGCGCCCCCTTCCGAAGCCTTTGCGCACTGGGCGGAAAACGGGCAGGCCATGCAGCCGGAGGCCTCTTTATGGCTGACCTTGCCTTTTGTAATCAGCGCTACCGCCGCGACCAGCAGGCCAAAGACGAAGAAGCCGCCCGGAGCAAGCCGGAATACGGCGATCGGATCCATCGACGCCGGAAGCACCTGATAGCCGAGCCACGTCCCCGCGCCGAGGATTTCACGCACCGAGCTCATCAGGATCAGCGCAATCGTAAAGCCAATCCCCATGCCGGCGCCATCCAATGCGGAGGCCCAGACGTTATTTTTGCTGGCGAACATCTCGGCGCGGCCGAGGATGATGCAGTTGACGACGATCAGCGGCAGAAACACGCCGAGCGCGCTGTCGAGCTCCGGCGCAAACGCCTTGACCAAGAACTGAACGATGGTAACAAAGCCCGCGATCACCACGATAAAGCAGGGGATGCGGACGGTATTCGGGATCACCTTTCTCAGCATGGAGATCACGATGTTGGAGCAGATGAGAACCAGCGTCGCCGCGATGCCCATGCCGATGCCGTTGGAGACCATGGTCGTGACGGCGATGGTCGGGCAGGTGCCGAGCACGAGTACGAGAACCGGATTCTCCCGGATAAACCCGTTCGTAAATGTTTTCCAGTAGTTCATCAGCCTTCACCTCCGATCGTGTTTCCGAAAAAGTCGAGCGCCGCCTGTACCCCGTTTTTGACCGCGGTCGAGGTGATGGTCGCTCCGCTGATGAGGTCCGGCTCAGAGACCGTCATCCCGATATACTGTTCCAGATATTCCGGAACCGTGGCCCTTGAGCCGAGGCCCTGCGTCTCCGAATGTTCGAGAACGGTCACGCCCGTGACGGCTCCGTCCATTCCGACGCCGACCATCATTTTGACGGTTCCGCCGTATCCTTTGGTTCCGACCGTGACGATCTCGCCGATCAGCTCATGGTTTTCATTATACACAAGACTGTAATCAAGGACTTTGCTTCCTTCTTCAATCTTGGAAGAATCGCCCGTTTCAAACGTGACCTCCGAAGCGCCCGCCGCCTCCGCCGGAAAAACCTCTTTCATAGCTTCGGCCGCCGCTTCGGCATTCGCCGCCTCGATATACGGGAGCGTAAACTGATAGGTGACGGCCAGCGCCGCGACGGTGACGATACAGATGATGCTCAAAACGACGATGGGCTTAACGAATTCCTTTTTGCTCATTTGGCGTCGCCCCCCTTCGCGGGAATCAACGCGCCGAACGGCCTCGTCATGGTCGCGCGGTCGATCAGCGGCGTCACAATATTCATCAGGAGGATGGCAAACGAGACGCCCTCCGGGTAGTTTCCATAAATGCGGATCAGCATCGTGATGACGCCGCATCCGACGGCGAAAATAAATTTTCCTTTATTTGTGGTCGGCGAGGTGACATAATCGGTCGCCATGAAGATCGCGCCGAGCAGCAGACCGCCCGCGAAAATATGGTAGACCGGGTTTTCGCCGCAGAGCCATGCGACCGCCGCGGCCGTTCCGACATAAGTAAGCGGAATGATCGGAGAGATGACCTTCATCGCCACCAGCAGGATGCCGCCGGCGATCAGAACGAGCGCGCATGTTTCGCCGAGGGAGCCTCCGGTCCTGCCGAGAAGCAAGTCATAGAAATTCACCGTGTCGCTCCGAAGCGGCGTCGCGGAAGAGATCGCATCGCTGCCGACCGAAGTCGCGGAGGAGACCGCGCTGAGATAATCGGCGGCTTTGGTGCCCTCGTAGACCGACCAGTCGGTCATCCGCGTCGCAAAGGAGATCAGCAGGAACACCCTGCCTCCGATCGCCGGGTTGATGAAGTTTTGGCCGATGCCGCCGAAAAATTCCTTTATGACAATGATGGCAAAGAAGCAGCCCACCACGGCCTCCCAGATCGGAATGGAGACCGGCAAATTATAGGCAAGCAGTACGCCGGTGACGACGGCGGAGAGGTCGTCGGTGGAATCGGGGCGCTTGATGAGCCAGCACCAGAGCATCTCGAAAAGCGGACTGCAGATGGCGCAGATCAGAATCAGATACAGCGCCCGCATCCCGAAGAAATAGACGGAAAAGGCGCCCGCCGGAAGCAGCGCGATCAGGACCTTCATCATGATCTTTCTCGTCGTCTCGCCGCTTCTGGCATGCGGGGAACAGGTGACAACCAGATTTTCCATGTTATTTCCCTCCCCCGTTCTTTAAAATTTGTTTTCCGAGTTTATTTTGCTGGACAAGCGGCCTCGACGCCGGGCAGACGTACGAGCAGCAGCCGCATTCCATGCAGAGATTGACCTTGAGTTTTCTGAGCTGCTCCACGTCCCTGTTCCGCACCGCCTTATCGATGGCGGCGGGCATCAGACCGAACGGGCAGGCCCTGAGGCATCTGCCGCAGCGGATGCAGGGGCTGGGTTCCGGCGTCTCGCATTCCTTCGCGGTCAGAACCAGCACGGCATTGTTATTTTTCAGCAGCGGCTGGCTGTCGTTCGGCACGGCGATGCCCATCATCGGGCCTCCCTGCAAAATCTTGGCCGGCTTTTCCTTATAACCGCCGCAGAACGCGATCAGATCGGAATAGAGCGTGCCGATCGGGGCGCGGACATTCTTCGGCTCGGCCACGGCGCCGCCGTCGACGGTGACGCGCTTGCCGACGAGCGGCATGCCGGTCTCGAAGTAGGTCTCCAGCGTGATGACGGAGGTGACGTTCATCACGATGACGCCGACATCCGCCGGGAGCTGTCCCTCGGCAACCACCTTTCCGGTGGCCTCGTAAATCAAAACTTTCTCGCCGCCCTTCGGGTATTTGGACGGCAGAACGCACAGGGAAATTTGGCTGTCGCAATAAGGTTTGAGGACCTCGACGGCCTCGGGTTTATTATCTTCAATCCCGATGATGACTTTTTTGAAATTTAGCTCTTCGGCGACGCGGCGGATGCCGGCGATCAAAAGATCCGTATCCTCCAGCATGGCGCGGAGATCTGAAGTGATATAAGGCTCACACTCCGCGGCATTGACGATCAGGGTATCGACCTCGTCCGGATTTTTCGGGTTCAGCTTGATAAACGTCGGAAACGCGGCTCCGCCGAGGCCGACCAGCCCCGAATTACGGACTTCGCGCAGAAACGCCTCTTTGCCCCCATATTCCGGAATCCCGACCTCCTCGGAAACCGTCTGTTCCCCGTCGGTATCGATGACGACGGCCTGACAAACGGCACCGGAAGCCGTGACGAAATCGTCGACGGAAGCGACCGTACCGGATACGCTGGAATGGACCGGTACGCTGAAAAACGCTTCCGAATCTCCGATTTTTTGCCCGACTTTCACGGTATCGCCCTTCTTGACGAGCGGCGTGCAGGATGCCCCGATGCTTTGAGCCATCGGAATGATCACCCTGGCCGGAACAGGCATCTCCTCCGTCGCGCAGGCGGACGTATGCTTGTTGTGCGGCACTTTGGCGCCACTCAGGTGTTTTCCGAATCCCTGCAAGGAAATTCCTCCTCTATATATAAAATTCTCTTGGGAGACAAAATGAATCTTCCGAAGCAGCGGCAACAGCGCTTTCAGCAGGACGCTGGTGAGCACGCCCATGGCCGCTCCGGAAAGAACGAGCACCGGCAGATACCAAAAGGTAAAAGCGGAGCCGATGACGAGCACGGAGGCGCAGAGCTGGCCGACGTTGTGGGCCACCGCTCCGGCCGTGCTGATCAGCATATAGGAAGCGTCTTTCCGCCGCAGCACCGCCAACATCACAAGGATGGACAGCATGCCGCCGCAGAAAGACAGCAGCGCCGCGACGGGGGCCCTTGTAAGAAGGACAAACAGGGATTTCCCCGCCGCGACGGCAAACGCCTCTTTTTTCCCGAGAAAAAAGAGCGCATACATGGTGACGATATTGGAAAGGCCGAGCCTGACGCCCGGCGGCAACATGGCGGTTACGGGAAGCAGGCCCTCCAAAAAGGAGAGCGCGGCGGCGAGCGCGAGCAGCATGCCGGTAAAGGCAACTCTCCGCGCCGGATTTTTTTTCATGCCGATCACCGCCCAGACTTATCGTATGTTCCGCGGAAAACAGGATTTTAAAACCGACCGGAAAGCTCCGCGGCTGCTTTCGGTTTTTCTGCGCCCGGTGAGAAAAAGCCGGTCGGTCGGTCGCAGATTCCCCCTGCTCCGGCTTTTGCCCGAAAACGGGATTTTATTTCTCTCCGCCAAAGAGTCTGCGGCTCTCGGCATACAGATATTCGACGGAATCGAAGCTGCGGCCGAAATTCATATCCAAAAACCAAGTGATATACCGCCCGCTTGCGCCGACACCGTGAACCATCCGGGACAGAAGCGCCTTGAGATCCTTATCCGACGTGGACGGATCCGGGATGCAGATGGAGAGCTGGGCGAGACGGTCGCCGTATTTTTCCATGAGGGCAAGCTTGTCGTTGCAGGCGTCCTGCCCTTCCCAGCAGTCGAAACCGGTGTCGATCATCATTTCGACCATATTGGAGACGGCTCCGCAGGAATGGAAATTGATGAACATGCCCAGCTCATGCGCGGCGGCGGCAACTTTTTTATAGTGCGGGAAAAGCACCTTCCGGCAGAGCTCCGGCGACAGGAAGGAACTTCTCTGCGTGCCGAGATCGTCATGGAATGTGATGATGTCGGCGTGATAGATTTCTCTTGCGATCTTCATCAGGGCGATGTGGAACTCGTCGAAACGGTCATAGAGCTCCGCGACGATTTCCGGTTCATCAAGGTAGGCGCAGAGCGCGTTCTCGTAGCCGGTCAGGTCGGCGAGACGTTCCAGATAGCCGTTGACGATCACGAAGCAGGTCGCGCGCTCCGGGGCAAGAAGACCTTTGTAATTGTCGTCGTAATCCTTCTGCCAGTCGATGACCGAAAGATCCGGGAAAACGAGCTCCTCCTTCCAGTTTTCCACCTCGGAAAGACGTTGGGTGCCCGGCGTGACCATTGCGGCGCGGTTGGCCGGGTCATACTGCCACTCGATGCCGAACCAGTCCGTGCCGCCGTTGTTACGGGCATAGGCATCCGGCATGACCGCGGGCTGAATGAAGTTGAAATCCGTGGACATGTTTGGTATCCATTCTGGTTTTTCTCCGCGGAGAACCCGGAAGGTATTCTCCTTTGGCGTGATCGGCGTGCAAAAGCGCCTTGTCGGGAATGAGGGGATGTTGTACGCGCCGGGGACGGCCGGATAGAAGCCGGCGTCCGCAAGTTCCTTTTTTCGGTCAAACGGGATTGCCATGCTGTTTTCTCTCCTTTATTCTGAAATATGGGCATCAAGGACTTCCAAAAATTCTTTTCTTCTCGAGATCGCCTGTTCCGCCTGTGTAAGCGTATTTCGGCTGGCGGCCGTCTCTTTGGACCGCTGCGCCAGCACAAGGCTCTCAAAGCGGCTTTCCGAACTGGAGACGCTCTCGAGAAAGGCGGCGGCGGATTCCCGGAGTTTTCGGACCGCCTCGTCGACAAGCAGCGTCATCTGCTCCTGCGCGTCTTTTTTAAGCTCCTCGAGATGCCGCTCCGTGCGGATCTGCTTGGGATATTTTGTCTCGATGACGGCGATATACGGCGACGGATCGATCTCCGTTTTCGGAACGACGATGCGGCTCCCGGCAATCTGCGCCCATTTGGCGATCTGCTCCCGGTCGGCGGAAAACTCCGCCCCGGCAAACGCATCGGCCGCCGCATTCATCAGCGCATTGCACAGGCGCGCTTTCTCTTCAAAAATCAGAAAGACGCTGTCGTGCAGGTATTGCGCCGCGGCCGCAGCCTGTCGGAGGCTCTCCGCGGCGTCGGCGGAATCCATATAGCTGTACCGCCGCTCGCTGCTCTCAAATTCGACGTGCTTTTTACCCCACGTCCATGGTTTATAGAAGACCATGTCGTCGACCAGCGTCTCCTCGGTCCGGACCTCCACGGCCTGTTTGACGGCGGCGGCCGGAGCCTGTTTTTCGCGGATGTGGAGTTTTTCCGAGGCGAGCAGCATGCGCTCGTCCAGCCGGGATCGGTACTCCGCATAGGCGGCTCCCACGGCGTCGCGGAAGCGGTTGATCTTCTCCGCGCTCTCAAGGATTTTGGCCTGAGCATCCTTTTCCTGTATCTGAAAGCTCTCCGCGGTCTCCCGTTCCACGGAAGCGTGGAGACGCCGGAGTTCACACTCCAGATCGGCTTTCCCGACGGAAGCCATCGCTGCCGCCTTTTGCCGCAGCAGTTCCTCCCGCTCGGCAAGCATGCCGCTGAAAACGGCGCGCACCTCGTCCATATTGCCGATGCGGTGCAGGTCGGCGGCCGAAAGCGGGCCGAACGATTCGAGATGCCGCCGGACGATGGCCTGCTGCTCCGTATCCTGTTCCGCCGGGATACGGGAAAGATCCTCGGCCATCGCGGAGAGGAAGACCGGTTCACGGCACTGCTGCACGACATCCACGATGCTGGAAGAGACCCCGGACCTCCGGAGCGCAAGCACCGCTCCCCCGACGCTCTTTTCCGCGTGGCGGCGAAGCTGCTCCTTGGCGGCATCGACCGTCTCTTCGAGGCTGTCGAAGTCGGAGATGAGGTCCATGACTGCACTGTCGAATTGGCTCGCGATCAGCACAAGCCTGCGAATCCCTTTCTGCGGCAGCGTCTCCGTCAGGAGGTCGATGTCGTTTTGATCGAGAAAATAACTTGCCCGCGAAAGGAAAAACGCCGCGTCGCAGGTCTCGATGAATTCGCGGGTCCGCTCCGTGCGGGAAGGAATCGGGTCGTT
The DNA here is from genome assembly GCA_035593545.1 of Oscillospiraceae bacterium. GTDB lineage: Bacteria > Bacillota > Clostridia > Oscillospirales > Ruminococcaceae > UMGS1668. The sequence continues at coordinate 22,255 of DAOSWK010000013.1, forward strand.
GAGGCCGGGCGTATCGACGACGGAGATGCCCTTGAGCGCCTCCAGATGAAAGCGGATGGTCGCGGCTTTTACGAGCGGCGTATAAGCGCCGTTTTGCCCGACAAACTCGTTAAGCCGGCCGATCATCTCTTCTATACTTTTAAATATTTCAAGTTTTGTTCCGCCGAAAAGCAGTTCCGAAACCGGTTGCCCGGAGCTTTCCGCCGCGCGGACCGTCTCCCGGGCCGCCTTTGCGCGGTCGCTGTCCTCTTTGGAGGAGGAAAGACGCCTGAGCCAGACCCAGTCCTCCGGCGAATAAAACTCGATCTCAATTTCGTTTCTCTCCGCATATTCGATGCGGGTCAGGGCCGCGGTTTTCGGCATGGAGTCTTTCGGAAGAATCTCCCGGCCTTCAAACAGCAGCGTATTCAAAAAGGAAGTTTTGCCGGCCTTGACCCTGCCGATAACCGCCAGATTGTATTTTCGGCTGGCGCGGAAAAAGTCGTCGGTCTTCCTGCGGAAATTTTCGCCGAGCATCCGGACCGCCGTCAGATCGGCGCAGTCCGAATAAGGATACAGCTCCCGGTAAATTTCGTCCTGACGCGCCGAAAAACTTTCAAGCTGCCGGAGGATCGTCTCCGTATGAAGATCAGGCACGGCTTATTTCCTCCTTCCCCCGTAGAATTTTCGTCAGAACAGGCCGCTGAAATCCGGAAAAAGCGGCTCCGGTTTTGCAGGATCTTCCGAATTTTCCGTCAAAACAAGGCGTTCCGTCTCCTCCACCAACTGTGAAAGGGCGTCGGAGTCGGCCTTCAGTTCATAAAGTGTCTGCTCCTGTTCGGTGTCCCGGTCGGACTTCTCCCGACGGATGTCCGCAAGCGCCTGTTCCCTTGCGCGGTAATCTTTTATAACGGCGTCGGAGATGGCGTTTTCCACTCGGTTTGTCTCGGCCGAAAGACCGATATTCACGCAGTCGGAGACATACTGAAGAAGTTCCGGCAATGTTTTGTCGAGCAACGCCTTCTGAACGAAGCGCTCCCGGGCTCCCCGGGTGGCCTGAATCGGGACGGCGGGCATCCATTCAAAAATGTCCCGCGTGCCGAGAAAGCGGTCGAGTACGGCCTTTGCGGCCGGATCCGCCGTCTGCACCGCAGTGGGCTCCCGGCGTCTCGGCGGGTGGAAAAAGTTCTGTTTCTCCGGCCTTTTTTCGTTTCCGAAGAAATCCTGCGGACGGATCTCCGCGCCTCTTTGTTCTTCAAGGACTTCCGATTTGCCGGCGGAATATTCGGCTAGAAACCGTTCGGTCAGTTCCGCGGCCGCTCTGCCGGCGGCGTCGCCCGCATCGTCCAGATCGGCGGAAAGGATCGCCGCAACCGCACCGAGATGGCGCAGCATGGCGGCGGAATACTCGCTCTCGGCGCCTGCCGCAAGAACGCCGGAAAGGATGCGGTCGGTGCCGGCCCATGCGTATTTCCCGGCGAGGATCTCCGAAACCATCGCGGATTTGATCTCCCGGAGGCTCTCAAAGGCCTTTTGCCGGATCGCCTCCACGATGCCCGGAAGCTCGGAACGAAAACGCCCGCTCTCCTTCTCGATCTCGCCGCGTCGGAGTTCCATGCCCGCCTGAAGCTGCCGGATGCGGCCCTCCAGTTCGGAGACGGTCAGCCGCTCGCCGGCGATGCGCTGACGCAGATAAGCTTCCGCCGGCCGACAACAGCGCAAAAAACGCTCTTTATAGATTCCATCCCGGATCCGGTCGGCGCGAAGCTGCAGTTCCAGAAGCAAAGCCCGAAGGCCGGAGACGTCTTTTTCAAATTTGGAGCGGACACAGCAGACCTCGGCATTTTCCACGCCGAGCAGGTTCCGGATGGCATCCGCAAGGTATTCCTTCGCGCGGGCGGCGGTCTCCTCCGGCACCTTGTCGCACTTCGTGAGCACGACGTAGACCGGAAGTTCCCGCAGACGCAGTTCAGAGAGAAAATTGGAGACGCTCTTTTTGATCACGGGCTCGTCCGCGCTGAAAGTTAATATGTAGGCAAGGCTCCTCGGCAGGTAGCCGCGGAGGACCTTTTCATGTTGCGCGATGCCGGAATCCAGCCCCGGCATATCGACCATCATGATGCCGGAAAGCTCCCGAAGAAAGGGGTTGTCCAGCTCAAGACGGATCATATTCACGTCGGTGAGGTCGAGGGTGCGGTCCCGCAGTTCATGGATCCCGACGATCTGCCGCTCTTCGCCGCGAAAAACGGTCAGGCGGTTTTCACCATAAACGAGTTCCGTCGGCACCGTGGTGTTCGCGGTGATTCCGGTCAGCAGAAGGCTTGTGTCCAGCAGCGCGTTGATGACGGAGCTTTTTCCGGTGTTGAAGGCGCCGATAAACGGAACGACCACGCGGAAATGTTCGTACTCCGCGGCGGCGTTTTGCAGTTCTTCCGGTGGAAATCCGTATTTTTCCATGATCTCTGCGGCAGAAATGAAAGATCCGCCCAAGCCTTTATGCATTTCGGACATCATGGCGCCTCCTTCTGCACGGAAAGAATCTGATTTTTCATTATACAACAAAGCACATAAAATAGCCATAGGAGAAAATAGAAAATGGAAACGGAATTTTGTTCCGTTTCCATATATATCGACAGAACCGGCCTTTTTTTGCCTGAACGACAGGGTTTATTTTTGATAAAGGAATGTTCGGGCCCCGGCTTTTACAGACGCCGGCGCTTTTGATCAGCCGACCGTGATATGGGAACCGAGCATCACGCCGTCCACCGAGGCGGTTTCCGGGGTAGAGAGACAGCTGTTGACGTCGAGGTAACAATGCATGTCCGTGTGGCTGCACCTGCGCAGAAAGACAATCCGGTGGCCGATGCCGATCACGCTGTAGCTATCCACGATCTTCTCGAGGGATTCCTTGTCGATCGGAAGCGGCTTATCGAGGCCTGTCAAATCGAGAATCACGCAGAAATCGTTGCTGGTGCCGCCGTACAGATGATTCATCAGCTCCCGCTGGGATTCGTCTTTCGTCAGTCTGCTCCACTGAAAATACTCGACGATGCGCGGCCGGATGCCGGTCGTCATCTCGATGATCTTTTCGAGCGCGGCGCGGGTTCCTTTCGCGCCCTGATAGATGTCGTTGTCCCGGATCAGACGGCGGAGCTGATCGTTCGTATAAACGCCGCCCGGATTGTCGATGCCGAGCCAGTCCGCAAGATAGGCGACGTTCTCATCGGGCGTCGTCTCGTAATCGAGCAGATGCGGAATGTCGTCCACCCGGCGCTCGACGTCGAGATACATCGACTGGAATACCGCGATAAATTTGTCGAAAAAGGCGTTGTCCTGATAAATTTCCGGAAAATACTCGGTGAAGCTGGATTTCGGGAACTCGAGGCGCAGGCCCCGGAGCAGAAAGCTGCCCTCCCCCATCGGGAAGACGGCGGCCATCACCCAGACATAGCGGCCCGAGAGATCGTGAAGCAGGATGTCCTTCTCGTTGACGGCGCGCACCGAGGAGAGCGCCCGGAGCGTCTCCGCCTTCTCTTCATAGGGAACGCGGGTGTCCGCAAAATATTTTTCCAGAGAAACTTCTTTATCGTTGATAAAAACGGAGCCGTAATCTGTCGCGCCGACGAGAATTTCGACCTTCGCATTCTCGAAATCCGCGTCGACCACAAGGCGGTTGTAGCTCGATTCTCCATCCATCGTATCGAACATCGGCGTGATATAGTAGCCGTTTCCGAGCGGATTCGAGAGCGTGACGCAGAGATCCCCGCCGCAGGTCATGCCGCGCATGGTGCCGCGCGCGAGGGAACGCTTGTAGAAATTGACGTATTTTAACGGCTGCTTCATGGAATCACGCTCCTTCCTCAGACATATTCGATGCCGATCTCATGCGGATAGGTCAAGCTGTCCGGGTAGACCTCGATGTCGCCGTTGTCGGTCTTTCTGGCTCCGGCGCCGATATACTCAATTGAGAGCTGAGAGACGCTCTTGACGCCGCCGAGCATCTCCAGCGCAGAAAACAGGCGTCCGTAATCCACCCTGCGGCCGTATTCGCCGGTGGAGACGGTATCGATCATCTTGCAGATCGTCGACTCCACCTCGGCCTTCGCCGCGGCGGTCTTATCGGAGAGCACAAGCCGGCAGTAGACGTCGATGGCGTTGTAGCGCGCCGGGATGACGACGATGTCGGTTGTCAGCAAGCGGAATTTTTCAAGATACTCCGAGATGAGGCGGCGGTAGGTCTCGCTCAGCACCGGGCAGGACTCGCCGCTCTTCGGCTTGACCGCCACATAGACGGTGTTCGGCCGGAAGGGCTCGTTTGTATATCGGCAATATTCCTTCATCGGGATCACGGCAACGCTGTCGATCATCAGGCCGGGCGTCGAAAGAATGATCTGACGATAATCCTCCTCGTTGACCGCGCGGGTGACGGCATTCAGCTTCTGTTCGATCAACTGATCCAGATCCCTGCCCGTGACGCGGCTCACTCCGCCCTCCGCCGGGCATGGATTGGTGATGCCGTAGCCAAGATCCGGGCCCGCATAGGCATCCACGCGGTCCGCAAGGACATTGCCGTTCCGGAGGCGGGAGGTGCGCACGGTGACGGCCGTAACCGTCAGGTTCGGCTCCGGCTGCATGCCGTGGATGCTGTCACCGAAGGTCACGGTCTTGTTTTTGCCGTCATAGGAAAAGGCTTCGTCATCATAGCCGGCCTCATAAAGGTCCGTACAGCGGTTCCAGAGGCGGCAGCGCGTCCGGCCGTTTTCTTCCCACGAGAGGGCAAGCCGGATGTCGCAGACATTCTCCGCGTCGAAGGAAAGGCTCTGATTGGCGCAGCCGTCCGTTTTGCCGAGCTCCATTTCGTAGGCGACGTCGCTGTTGCGGATCGTGACAAGGATCTTCGTCCCCTTCTCCGGAATATATCGCTTTGCGAAATGGATCTTCCTCTGCCAAGGGAAATCTCCCGGCTCAACCGCGCAGCGGCGCCCGGCCTCCCCCGGCCTGCAATATTCCTCATAGGCGCCGTCCTTCCGGACCCAGACGCCGAGCACGTCCTTTTCGCCGATGTTGTAGTCGATAGCCATTTCCTCTTCCCCGCCGCTCTCTACCTCGAGCGCCTCGGCGAAGGTGTCGGTCTGGACGGCCTCGGCGCAGTTGACGAGTATGCGGCCGACTGCCGGAAGGATGTCGTATTCGTTTCTTTTGAGCATGCAGCGCAGGTAATAGCCGCGGCTCATGTCCTTCCGGCCGTAGATCCCGGCGGGGCCCGGAAGATTCAGAGAAATATATCCGCTGCGGAGAAATCCGCAGGTTTCATCGCTGACAAGCTCCGCAGCTTTCCAGCCGCGGCCGTCGTAGTATTCCCATGCCGTTTCGGAGAGGGAGAATCCGTCGCCGAACGGATTGCGCCAACCGGATTTTGCTTCGACAAAAATCCGGGCCGTGCCGGAGAAACGACAGGTGAAACCGAGATAGAGGGCGGTATCCGTGGTGCCGAGCGCAAAGACCGGCGCAAACTCCCCGTCCGTTCCGGCAAAAGCGGAGAGATCCGTCTTTTTTCCGGAGACCTCGTTATAGATGCCGATCCGTCTGCCGGCCGTGCCGCGGTAAGTCTCCTGCGTCTCGAAGATCACATCCCCGGCGGCAAGCTTTGTGCCCCGCGGCATCAGGATCTCCGTCCCCGGTTCGGCATCGATGGCGATGAGGCAGCGCGAGGCGGACTGCTCCGGATAGATGCCGAGCAGCTTGTAGTATTTGAGCCGATGAATCTCTCCGGTTGCGCCAAGGTAGTAGTTCAGCGAATCGTAGAGCCAAGCGAACGTCTGAAGCGTCGTGATGCCCGGGTCGCTGAGATTGAAATCCGTCCACTCGTCGGTGAGGGCCGGGATCATGCCTCTCGCGCGCTCAAACAGCTTTTTGTAATCGAGATCGTCCAGCTTCGGGACCTGCAGCACGGCTTGCACCGCCTTTCAAAACGCTTTTAGATGCGGAATCTTACTCGGGAATGTTGACGTAAATGGTGTGTTTTCCGCCGATCGCCATGACGAACGGATTGGTGATCTGCCGGTAGACGTCGTCGTCGACGGAATACTCCCGCGAGCCTACTTTCGCCGACATGGCGATATGCTCGACGGAGATGCCGGGGCGCTCCATCTTGAGGAAAGCGAGCAGCTGGCGCGTGGTCGGCAGGACGCCGATCTTCCAGCCTTTTCCGTCGAAGCCGCCCTTCAGCGGATCGAGAAAACGGCCGATGTCCTCCTCGGTGCGGCGCTGGAGCTCATAGACGTTGTCCATATCGCCGGCATTGAGCCAGACGCGAACCGAGCACGGGATGAAATGCGGCTGGCAGAGCACCAGCGTCTTGCCGAGCGGCACCATATTGCTCGCGGCGGTCAGCTTCTCATGAACCGTATCCTTAATGGCGGAGAAAATCCGGCTGCCTTTTTCAAATTCGTTGATCAGCAGGGCCACCGTGATGGCATCCTCCGCCGGCTCGCCCATCCGGTCGACGCCGGAGACGCATTTGATCTGGCTGACGCCGCTTGAGACCTGTGAAATCAGGTCGAAATAGTCCCGCTCGGAGACGGCGCGGTTCCTCGTGCGAAGGATATTGGAGATCGCCTTTGCGGAGGTTTCCTCGTTGTAGCCGTCGTAGCCGCCGTAGGCCGGAATCGGGTTTGTGACGGAGGCGATATTCGTCAGCGCGGAGGCCGGCGACGTGATCGTATCCTCCGGCACATTGGCGGCGGAGCCCTGATAGCTCTGGAAGCGCACCTTGACGGCCGCATACCGCTGCATCAACGGATAGGAGGAAAAACATCCCTTCTCAAATGTCACGGTACCGTTCGCCGGGTCGAGGTTGTAACACCGGCCCTGTTGGGTAAAATGCGTACGCTTCTCCCAGAGCACCCAGTTTTCGTCGTTCACCGGATCGTTGTTCTCCTCGTTGACATAGACCTTGGCGCTGATCAGATTTTTCTGGGAGAGGTTGAGAATGACCTCCCCGCTTGTATTATCAATGAAGTAAATTTCTTCGAGCGTATGGACGTTTTCGACCTTCGCAAGGTTGCGGAAAATGCCCCGGATGGTCGGGAGCGAATTCGGATCCGGGCTCTTTTCCCTGCCGACAATGCGCAGCCACCAGCCGCTGAAATCAAAGAGCCGTTTCTTTGCCGCATCCGACGGGACAAGAATCAGCATGGCGCCGGAATAGAGCATGCCGCAGGTGTGGTCGACGGTCTGCACCGGAACAAAGCCCTCCGGCGACAGATACTCCACGGTGTAGT
>DAOSWK010000105.1:0-5394 GCA_035593545.1 Oscillospiraceae bacterium
TTCAGCGAGGATTATTCCCGCAGAATCCGGATCGTGAAGGAGGGCGAGACGCTCTCCGCCGGGAAGCATCAGCTCACGTTCTATTCCGCGCCGATGGTTCACTGGCCGGAAGTGATGGTCACCTACGACCATGCGGATAAGATCCTGTTTTCCGCCGACGCGTTCGGCACGTTCGGCGCGCTGAACGGCGCCGTCTTTGCCGACGAGATGGATTTCTTCGGGGATTACCTCGACGAAGCCCGCCGCTATTACGCCAACATCATCGGCAAATACAGCCTCCCGGTGCAGCAGCTGCTCAAAAAGGCCGCCGGGCTCGATATCGCCATGGTCTGTCCGCTTCACGGCCCGGTCTGGAGAAAAGATTTTGCCGCGTATCTCGAAAAATACCGGAAATGGAGCGCCTATGAGCCGGAGGAAGCCGGCGTGATGATCGCCTACGCCTCCATTTACGGAAATACGGAGAACGCCGCCAATATCCTCGCCTGCCGTCTCAATGAAAAGGGCCTGAAGACCGTGATGTTCGACGTCTCCGTGACGCCGGCCTCCGAAGTCATCGCCGCGGCGTTCAGATGGAGCCATCTGGTCTTTGCCGCGCCGACCTACAACATGGGCGTCTTCGTCACGATGGATGCGCTGCTGCGGGATCTTGCCGCCCATGCCATCCAGAACCGCACGGTGATGTTCCTCGAAAACGGCAGCTGGGCGCCCGCCTCCGGAAAACTGATGCGGGAGATCCTCGGCGGCCTCAAAGGGGTGACCGTTCTGGAGGAGATGCTGACGCTGAAATCCTCGCTTCGGGAGGACCAACTGGAGGAGCTTTCCGCCGCGGCGGACAGAATCGCCGCCTCTCTGAAAGCGATGGAATCCGGTACTTCGCAGGCGGAAGCCTGAAACGATAAAAGGAGGGTCAGAGATGAAATACGTTTGCCCATATTGCGGATACACCTACGACGAAGAGGCCGGCGATCCGAAGAACGGCATCGCCCCGGGCACCAAATGGGAGGATGTTCCGGAGGATTGGGTCTGCCCGATCTGCGGCGCGCCCAAAGAGGCTTTTATCGCGCAATAACAGAGATCCGCTCCGGAGAAGACATGCCGGAGCGGATTTTTTCTTATGAGCATCGGCAAAGAATACATAATGAAGAGGGATCGGTTTGATGGGAGAAATCTTCGACTTGCCGGGGATATGAGCACGCATCGATTTCTTTCGGATGCTTTCCCGCGTTTTTACGGCTTTCGTTTTTCGGCTTATCTCGCCTATCCGGGATACCTGCGGCGAGGGGGATTTTACCTGCGTGAGGCGTTTTTTGAGACGATCTGCCGGATGCGCCGGCTTTGGCGGCGGAAAGAGGCGGCGCTCTTTGCAAAAATTAGTTACTATACGCGCATCGGACAAAAATCCGGCGTTTTCGCATCGTTTCCGTGCCATAATGATTGATTGGAAAGAGGGCGGCGAACATGGAATATCTTCTCAGAAAAGAGACGAAAGCGGATTGGCATGATGCGGAGTGGGTGACGAAGAAGGCATTCTGGAATCTGCATGTTCCGGGCTGCAACGAGCACCTTTTGGTGCACAAGCTCCGGCAGGACGCCTCCTATGTGCCGGAACTCACCCGGGTGGCGGAGATCGGAGGACGGATCGTCGGCGCGATCTATTACGCGGTCGGTCGGGTACAGAACGGGGACGAACGGACGGAGATGCTGACGTTCGGGCCGCTCTGCGTCGATCCGGAGTTTCAGCGGATGGGCATCGGCGGGGCGCTGTTGGATACGACGCTTGGTCTGGCGGCACAGCTCGGCTGGAAGGCCGTCATCATTTACGGGGAGCCCGATTATTATCCGCGCCACGGCTTCTGCCCCTGCGAGCGGTTCGGAATCACCACGCCGGAGGGGGAAAACTTCCCGGCCTTTCTGGCAAAGGAGCTACTTCCCTGCGGCTTGGAGGGCGTTCACGGGCAGTTTTTCGATCCGCCGGTCTATTTCGACCTGCCGCAGGAGGAGCTTGAGGAATTCGACAAGGCGTTTCCTTACATGGAAAAACGACATCTCCCCGGCCAGTGGGTGTGACCGCCGGGAACAAAAAACCTCCCGCGCCTGTTTGGACGGGAGGATTTTGCTTTTTAGTTTTTGGCGCCGTTTCCGAGCCCCTGCCATTTCATCCAGTACCACATGATAAAACCGTGCGGCAGGAGCTTGCAGGCGAGGCGCATCCGTTTCGTGCTATCGGGGAAGACAGACATCTCCCGGCCTTTTTCCGCATCGGCGAGGGCATGCCGCGCCACCTGTTCCGGCGTGACCAGCTCGTTATATTTGGTGATCGTCTGCGCCTCGACTTGGTGCGCAAGGTCAAGGAAAGCGGTCTTTACCCAACCGGGACAGACGCAGGTGACGGAGATGCCCCTCGGAGCGAGTTCCCTGCGAAGAGCACGGGTGTGATTCAGCACGAATACCTTTGAAGAGGCATAAATATTCATGTAAGGCACCGGCTGAAACGCAGACTGGGAGCAGGTGTTGAGAATCCGCGCGCCGGCGCTCATATAAGGCAAAGTGGCGAGCGTCATCAGGACGAGGCCGCAGCAGTTCGTCTCGATCATGCCGGCAGAATCTTCGGCGCCGATCGCTTCAAACGAGCCGAAGCGCCCGTATCCGGCGTTGTTGATGAGCATGCGCACGTCCGGCTTTTCCGCCTCCAGCAGCTTTTGATATTCCGCGACGGATTCCCGGCTCGCGACGTCGGTGCGGACGGCCCGGATGGGGAAGGAACATTCCTCCGCAAGGCCCACGAGCTTTTCCTCCCGGCGGGCGAGCGCCCAGATTTCGTCGACCGCGCCCTCTTTTGCGAGCAGTCGGACGTATTCTTTCCCGATGCCGGAGGAGGCACCGGTCACGACGGCAATTTTCATGAAAAATCCCTCTCTTTTTGAGACTCCAAGAATCTGATTTTCAGCAGGATTGCAGCTTCGTCCGTCCTGCCGGGAAAGTCTATACGCTTTGTTTTTTCGCCGCAGCCTTTCAAGATGTTCAGCCGGTAGCGAAAGATGCAACCATTATACGGCTCCTGCCGCAAAAAATCCATAAAGTTTGACCATTTTGGAAAAAGTCGGCGGAACTTCTTGCAGGATTTCCTGCATTATAATATAATAAACTCATCTTTTCTTTTTTTGGAGGTGCTGATATGGAAGAAATCCTGCGCTCCGAGCGAATCGCATCGGTTCGTTCCGACATCCGCGGCGCCGTGTATCAGGAGGCGCTCAAAATGATGGCCTCCGGAATTGAGGTTCTGCGTCTCAACACCGGGAACCCGCCGGCTTTCGGTTTCGGCATGCCGGAGAGTATCCGCCGCGCGCTGCTCGAAAACCTGGATCAGACGGTCGCCTACTGCGATCTCAAAGGCATGCCCGCGGCAAGAAAGGCCGTCTGCGCCTACGAGACGAAAAAGGGTCTGCCGAATCTCTCCCCGGACCATATTTTTATCGGAAACGGCGTCAGCGAGCTCGCCGGCATGCTCTGCACCGCGCTGTTCTGCGCCGGGGACGAGGTGCTGCTTCCGTGCCCGAACTATTCGCTCTGGAGCAACTGCGTGATCCTCGCGGATGCGAAGCCGGTCTATTACCGCTGCGACGAGAGCGCCGGCTGGTATCCCGATCCGGACGACATGCGCGCGAAGATCACGCCGCGCACAAAGGCGATCCTCGTCATCAACCCCAATAACCCCACCGGCGCGGTTTATCCGAAGGAAGTACTGGAGAAAATCGTTGCCCTCGCCCGGGAATACGGTCTCATTCTGATCTCCGACGAGATCTATGATCGCCTCGTCATGGACGGGAAGGAGCACGTCTCCACCGCCTCCCTTGCGCCGGATCTCTTCTGCGTTACGCTGAACGGTTTAAGCAAATCCCACTCCGTCTGCGGCTTCCGCTGCGGATGGATGTGCTTTAGCGGCGCGGTGGAAAAGGGAGAGGACGTCCTTGACGGCGTGGTGCAGCTCGCGGCGATGCGCCTGTGCTCCAACGCCCTGACGCAGGTTGTGATTCCGGCCGCGCTCGCCGACGAGGAGACTCCGCGCGCGATGGTTGTCCCCGTCGGACGGCTCTATGAACAGCGCGAGGCCGCGGCGTCCGTGCTTAAAAAGATCGACGGCGTCGATTTCGTCAAGAACAGCGGCGCGTTTTATATGTTCCCGAGGCTCTCAAAGGAGAAATTCCATATTGCCGACGACCGGAGATTCGCCCGGGATCTGCTTCTCGCGAAGCACATTTTGGTCGTGCCGGGCAGCGGCTTCGACTACCCGGAGCCGGACCATTTCCGCCTCGTCCTGCTGCCGGAAGCGTCGGTTCTAAAAAAGGCGATGGAGGACCTCGGCGACTTCCTTGACGGCTATCATCAATAATATTTATAAACGCCCCGCTCGCCGGGGTTTTTCTTTTGTGGAGAGGCAAATAAAGAGATGATGCCCGGAGTTGGAATTCCATACATCCGGGCGGCCGGGCATGGGCCGGAGGGGAAAAAATAGGAAAAGTCCCCGCCCCGCTTTTTTTCTGCCCGGAGAGCGAGGCGGGTTTTAAAATACCGCCGCGCCGGGGCAGTTCGGTCGTTTTTGTACCGTCGTGCGGTTGCAAACGGGCAAAAATCAGGTATAATTTTCTTATCAGCCTGATTCACGGAAAGGGGGCCTTTTGCGGATGAAGTTCTTTCATCTCGCCGATCTGCATATCGGCAAGCGGCTCAACGAATTTTCCCTGCTCGAAGATCAGCAGGCGATTCTGGCCGAGATCCTCGCCTATGCGGATGAGGAGCGGCCGGATGCCGTCTTGATTGCCGGCGACGTCTACGACAGACCGGTTCCGCCGGCGGAGGCGGTTTCGGTTTTCGATGCCTTCGTCACCGGCCTTGCGGATAAGGGCGTCAAGGTGTTTGTCATCAGCGGCAACCATGATTCCGCGGACCGAATGGCGTTCGGCGCCCATCTGATGAGCAGCCGCGGCGTCTGGTTCTCGCCCGTTTATGACGGCATCATTGAGCCGGTCGTCCTCTCCGACGAATTTGGCCCCCTCTCTATTTGGATGATCCCGTTTCTGAAACCGGCGACCGTACGGGCAGTTCTTCCGGAGACGGACTGCTCCTCCTATGACAGCGCCTTCCGGGCCGTTGTGGAGACGCTGCCGCTCGACCGGAATACCCGCAATGTCGCCGTCGCGCACCAATTTCTGACCGGCTCGGTCCGCTGCGACTCCGAGGAAGTCTCGGTCGGCGGCCTCGATCAGATCGGCGCGTCGGCTTTTGAGGGCTTCGACTATGCGGCCCTCGGCCACTTACATACGGCTCAAAGCGCCGGCGCAGAATACGTCCGCTACTGCGGAACGCCGCTCAAATACTCGTTCTCCGAAGCGAAGG
>DAOSWK010000106.1:0-5352 GCA_035593545.1 Oscillospiraceae bacterium
GCGGCAGTGTATAATTTCTGCTATCTGGTCGGAGTCTCCTTCGTCCGCCAGACAAGAAGCTTCTACTTTGACTTCCTCGGATTTTTCCGCAGACTTTCCGCCGACCTGATCTCCTATTTCAAACGGCTTTCGTACCGGATCCTGCGCCCGTTTGACGAATGGCTCGTCTCCCAGCGCGAAGAGATCCGTTTTCTGCGGCGAACGATCGGCAAATGCCTTTCCGTGCTGCATGAGGCAAAATACCATACAACCGAGGAGATCCTCGCCGCCGTATGGAGTTTGACCGCCGCGTTTCTGCGTTTAATACGCAAGTTCCTCTCCCGCTTCTTCAACTATGCGGGACCGGTGATCGCCTGTCTCCTGCTCTATTTTACCTACGACTATTTTTCCGGCCTGCAATACGGGCTCCGGCTTCAGTATAACGGCAAAGACATCGCGTATATCTCGGATGAAAACGTCTTCTTCTCCGCGGAACAGACCATGCGCAGCCGCACGCTCTCTTCCGATTATAAGATCGAGGATATCGTTCCGGAATATACCGTCGTCGTGGCGGACAGCGATATGTTCACTTCCTCCGAGGATCTGGCCAACCTGCTGTTTAAAGCCTCCACGGCCAATGTCATTGAGGCATACGGCCTCTATGTGGACGACAATTTCGTCGGCTGTACCGATGAGCCGGACAACCTGCTCCTGCTGCTCGACGAATATCGAGAGCAGTACCGGGAACCGGGCGACAGTGATTCGATCCTCCGCTTCGTGCAGACGATCCGCCTGACGGAGGGAATCTATCCGGTCTCCGCGCTGATGGCGATTTCCTCCTTCCGGGATCTGTTTTACAGCCAAACGGAGGGCGAACAGTATTACACCGTCGAAGACGGGGATGCGCCGCTCTCCATTTCCGCCGAATTCGGGCTTACTTATGCGGAATATGCGGCGATGAACCCGGATCTTCAGGATGTTGTACATGTCGGCGACCAAGTGCTTGTCTCCCGCTCGGTTCAGTTCTTGAGCGTCACGACAACCAGAAAAGAAACCTATACGGAAGCCGTTTCGTTCGATACGGAATATACTTACAACGACAATTACTACACAACCTATTCCAAGGTGACCAGAGACGGCGTCGACGGCGAACAGGAAGTCACCGCCTTCATCACCTACGAAAACGGCATCGCCATCAACACGCAGGTTTTGAGCACGACCATGCTCACGGAGCCGGTGAGCCGCCAGATCACCGTCGGTACCAAGAATGTCATCACCTCCGTCCAGAGCCCAACCTCCTCCGGCAGCACCAAATACGGCTTTATCTGGCCGACGATCGGCGGATATGTCAGCTGCGGCTACTGGGGATACTGGGGCCATACCGGAATGGACATCGCCGGCTGCGGCTGGGGTTCCAATATCTATGCCGCCGCCTCCGGAACGGTCGTCACGGCCGGTTGGAGCCGCGGAGGTTATGGTTACTACATCATCATCGACCATGGAGGCGGGGTCCAAACGCTCTACGGACATTGCAGCAGCCTCTATGTGAAGAAAGGCCAGTACGTCAACCAAGGCGACATCATCGCCGCCATGGGCGCGACGGGCAACGCCACCGGCACGCATCTGCATTTCGAGGTCAGAGTCAACGGCCAGTATACGAACCCGGCACAATACTTCTGATTGCCCAAAAAGCGGGCGGCCGATTCAGCCGCCTGCTTTTTCTTTGGAAAGGGCATGATCCTCCGGAAAAATACCTTTTCTTTTTATCTTTCATATGATATAATAATTGTAACTGTGAATCGCGAAGGGGAACAGAAACATTGGATAAATATGTTATCAACGGCGGCAAACCGCTTTACGGGGAAGTCACCGTAAGCGGGGCTAAAAATGCCGCCGTCGCCATAATCCCGGCAACCATTCTTGCGCAGGGTCCCTGTCTCCTCGAAAACATCCCCGAGATCAGCGATGTCGGCCATCTCTTTGAGATTCTGACCAAAATGGGCGCAACGGTCCGTCCGGTCAGCGGCACCTCTGTTTTTATTGATACCAGCGACCTTTCCTCCCACAAAGTACCGGAAGATCTCGCCCGTCAGCTTCGGGCCTCCTATTATTTTCTTGGTGCGCTGATGGGGCGGTTCGGCGAGGCGGATGTGCCTCTGCCCGGCGGATGCGATCTTGGCGTCCGACCGATCGATCAGCACATCAAGGGATTCGAGGCTCTGGGCGCAACCGTCAACATCGGGCACGGCTTTGTCAACATCAAGGCCGACAATCCGGTGGGAAACCATATCTATTTCGACGTCGTCTCCGTCGGCGCAACGATCAACGTCATGCTTGCCGCCGTAAGGGCAAGGGGCCTGACGATTCTTGAAAACGTCGCAAAGGAGCCGCATATTGTCGACCTTGCGAACTTTCTTAACTCCCTCGGCGCGGATATTCGCGGCGCCGGCACCGACGTCATCAAAATCCACGGCGCGGAGCAGCTGCACGGCACGAATTATTCCATCATCCCGGATCAGATCGAGGCCGGCACCTATATGGTCGCCGCCGCCGCCACCAAAGGCAACGTCCTGATCCGGAACGTCATTCCGAAGCATATGGAGGCCATCACGGAGAAACTCGTCAAGACGGGCGTCTCCGTCGTGGAGTACGACGATGCGATCCGCGTCTCCGGCGAGGCCGACTCCTTCCAGCATGTCAACGTCAAGACGATGCCCTACCCCGGATTCCCGACCGATATGCAACCCCAGATGACGACGTTCCTTTCCCTCGCGGAGGGCACCAGCATCGTCACCGAGGGCGTCTGGGATAACCGCTTCAAATATATCTCCGAGCTCT
This sequence comes from Oscillospiraceae bacterium, assembly GCA_035593545.1. Taxonomy (GTDB): domain Bacteria; phylum Bacillota; class Clostridia; order Oscillospirales; family Ruminococcaceae; genus UMGS1668. The sequence continues at coordinate 2,818 of DAOSWK010000106.1, forward strand.
GCCGGATGGGCGCCTCGATCTCCGTCGACGGAAAAGTTGCGGTGGTTCAGGGCGTGCCGGCGCTGTCCGGCGCTTCGGTGCGGGCGGCCGATCTGCGCGCCGGCGCCGCTCTGGTGATCGCCGGGCTTTCCGCAAACGGCCGGACGGAGATCGAGGAGATCCATCACATTGAGCGCGGCTATACCAATCTGGTGGAAAAACTCCGCAGTCTCGGCGCCGACATCGAACGGGTCTCCGTGCCGGACTGCCCATGCTGACAAAATACACGGAGCGTTTTTCTTCCAAAAGCAGCTCCGTTTCTTCTTATTCGGAGGTCAAATGGCAAAATTTTTCACGGTTGCGAGCTCCAGTTCGGGAAACTGCTATTATCTCGGCTCCGGCAAAACCGGCGTCCTGATCGACTGCGGCATCAGCTGCCGCTCCATTCTCTCCGCTTTGATGGAGAAAGGCGTCGATCCGGGTTCCCTCTCCGGTATGCTGATTACGCATGAGCATATCGACCATATCCGCGGGCTCGAGAATTTCCTGAAAAAATACCGTCTCCCGGTCTATGCCTCGGAGAAGGTGCTGGATTTTCTCGCCGAAAGGGATTATGTGCCCCCGGGGACGGATTTGCGCCCCGCCGACGAAAACGGTTTTCTTGCCGCAGGGATGATGGTCACGCCTTTCCGTACCTCCCACGACAGCGTCGGCAGCCTCGGCTTCAGCATCGCCACGCCGGAGGAACGGAAGATCACGATCTGCACCGACACCGGATACCTCACGGAGGGGGCGCTGGAGCATCTGCCGAAGAGCGACCTCGTCCTCATGGAATCCAATTACGACCTGATGATGCTGCTCAACGGCCGTTACCCCTACCCGCTTAAAAGGCGTATCGAAGGGCCGCAGGGGCATCTCTCCAACACGGACTGTGCCTCCGCGCTTCCCGATCTCGTCCGAAGCGGCACGACGCGGATCGTGCTCGCCCATCTGAGCAAGGAAAACAACTACCCGGATCTCGCCCTTCAGACCTCCGTCTCCGAGCTTTCGATGGCGGGCATCATGCAGGAGAAGGACTACACGATCTTCGCGGCGCCCAGAAGCTGCGCCTCGGAGACGGTGCTGCTGTAACCCCGCCGGGGACCTGACGGACGGGAGACTGCCGGAAGAATGTCTCACCGAAAACCCGGCGAGGCTGTACCTGCAAAAGAGCGCCCCGTCCCGCTCCATTGCGCCCCAAAACGGCATTGCCGATGCTGCGCCTCGGAACGACGCTCACCCCTGAAAGCCAATAAAGTACTATACATAGGATGACCGCCCGGCGCGACCGTGGACCTTTGGTAGTCGTTAGACAACAGATTTACAGTCTGCTTCGACCGTCCGACGCGCCCGCGGGCCTTTGACGCCGGGGCCGGACAAGAAAGCCGCTCACCGAAAACCTACCCGGGCCCCGCGCATGCGGAGTTTTCCGCTTTGCAGGCCCCTGTGGACCGGCACCGCAAAAAATCAATCTATACTAACAAAGAAAAAAGCGATGAGAACCATTACGATCCTCTGCGTCGGGAACCTCAAGGAAAAATATTTGCGGGAGGCCTGCACGGAATATGAAAAAAGGCTCTCCGCCTTCTGCAACCTCAAAATCCTTGAGGTGTCGGAGGAACGACTGCCGGACGACCCCTCCCCCGCCGAAATTTCACGCGTGATCGAGGCAGAGGGCGCGCGTCTCTCCGCAAAACTCTCAAAGAACGCCGTCGTCGCCGCGATGTGCATCGAGGGGGATATGTTTTCCTCGGAGGCGTTCTCCGACAAACTTGCCGCCGTGATGGCGGATGAGGCCGGGAGCGAGCTCTGTTTCGTCATCGGAGGCTCCTACGGCCTCTCGGAAGCGGTCAAGAACCGGGCGGCGCTCAGGCTCTCGCTCTCCCGCATGACGTTTACCCACCAGATTTCGAGAATCCTGCTGCTGGAACAGATCTACCGGGCCTTTCAGATCCGGGCCGGCGGCAAATATCATAAATAAACAAAACATCAAGGAGAAATATGGCTGCCAGAAAGAAGAAAGAACCGGAAATCCCCAAAAACTCAATAAAAGCCACGCCCTTCGAGAACGCCGGCGTTGTGCGGGATCAGCCGATCGTCGACGCGCTGGAAGTCAATTATATGCCCTATGCGATGAGCGTCATCGTCAGCCGCGCCATTCCGGAGATCGACGGTTTCAAGCCCAGCCACCGGAAGCTGCTCTATACGATGTATAAGATGGGGCTGCTCGGCGGCGAACGGACGAAATCCGCCAATATCGTCGGCCAGACCATGAAGCTCAATCCGCACGGCGACGCGGCGATCTACGATACGATGGTCCGCATGTCCAGAGGCTACGGCGCGCTGCTCCATCCGTGGGTGGATTCCAAGGGCAATTTCGGCAAGGCTTATTCCAGAAACATGGTCTGCGCCGCCTCCCGTTACACGGAGGCGAGGCTGGACAAGATCTCTGCCGAACTCTTTCGGGATATCGACAAGGATACGGTCGATTTCGTCGACAACTACGACAACACGCTC
>DAOSWK010000014.1:0-10363 GCA_035593545.1 Oscillospiraceae bacterium
CCGGCCAAAACGACGACCGTGTATGCCCGCAGCAGATGGTCGCGCACGTCGTCGAGCAGCAGGGCGAGCTCCCCGCTCCAGAGGGAGAGCTGGATGCCGGCAAAATCGACGACCGTGCGGATCGGCAGCTCTTGGATCGTGCGCAGGAAGATATCCATGAGCACGGTGTCGGAGGCTTCGAGCTGCGCGCAGTATTCCTCGAAGTCGAGAGAAAATTTGTCGCAGCCCGGGAAGAGGACGCCCTCCTCGTAGAGCATGGTGAGATCCATGTTCCACTGGCTCGCGAGGGTTTTGAGGATCTCCTTCTGGCGGATGAATTCGCTGACGAAGACGGTGGCGCCCTCGAAATAATCGAAGAGCGTCGCCGGGAATTTATAAATCAAAGGGAGATAGCGGTCCGGGGCCGAGACGGAGAGCCCGGCCTCGAGGCGCGTAAGGTCGGCGTCGAGCTGTTTTTTGACGGCGACGCCCTGCTTGCCCTTCTGGAGAATCTTTTGTTCGATCAGAACGGCCCGGAGCTGCTCCGGCGAATCGGGCAGCACCTCTCTCGCCGGCGCGATGACGGCGGAATCGAGCTCCCGGGTGCGGCGCTGGGATTCGATGTCGAAATGGGCGAGCGAGTCGATCTCGTCACCCCAGAATTCGGCCCTCGTCGGCGCGGCGGCCTGCGGGGAATAAAAATCGAGGATGCCGCCGCGGATCGAGAACTGACAGATGCCGTCGACCTCGTCGCGGCGCTCGTATCCGGCGCGCACAAAGCGGGCGGCGAGCTTCGTAAGATCCTCGGAGGCTCCTTTTTTGAGCACGATCGTATTGTACGCATAGGTGCCGGGCGGGATGGTATATTGGAGCGCGGCCTCGGAGGAGGCGGTCACCATGCGGCAGGTTCCGGAGAGCATGCTGCCGAGCACGGCAAGCCGCTGGTGCTCATATTCGGCGGAGGCCCCCTCCGCGCTGCGGAAGTTATAATCCCGCGCCGGGTAGACGAGCGCCGTTCCCTCGCCGAGAAGCCGGTTCAGATCCTCGGCGGCGCGGACGGCCGAGACCTCGTCCGGCGTGATGAAAAGAACGGGTTTGCCGGTATGTTCGGCGGCGGCCGCGGCCAGCAGCGCGCGGTGAGGGCCGGCGAGCCCGGCGGCAAAAATGGGCATGGCAAAACGCCGCCCAAGCGCGTCAAGCACCTGTCGGAACTGCGTGATGCCATCCATGAGTTTCAGCAGCATAGAATCCCTCTCATGAAAGTTTATTGAGAAAATTGCGGAATATTTACGGAATATCGCCTGCCTCGCCGGGGCCTGCGGCAGCCGTTTTTCGCGAAGGCGGATTTGTTGGAGAATCAGTTATACTTCGCCATAGCCTCTTCGATTTTGCCGTCCAAAATGAGCCCGATCGCGGCGGCGGCGCTGTCGAAGGACGTGTTCAAAACCGTGAGCTCCGCGTCGGAATACTTCGAGAGCACCCAGTCCGCGAGATCGTAGTTGGGGTTCGGCCGTTCGCCGATGCCGATCTTGACGCGTGGAAACTGGTCGCTGTCCGTCTGGTAGATGATGCTCTTGATGCCGTTGTGGCCGCCGTCGCTGCCCTTCCTGCGGATGCGCAGTTTGCCGAGCGCGAGGGTCGTGTCGTCGTAAACGACGATCAGATGCAGCGGATCGAGCTTATAAAACTCCAGAGCGTCCCGAACAGCCTCGCCGGAGTTGTTCATAAAGGTGGAGGGTTTGAGCAGCAGCACGCGGTGGCCGCCGAGCGCCGCCTGCGCCGTCAGCGAGCGAAATTTGATTTTGTCGATTTTGACGCCGCAGGCGGCGGCGACACGGTCAAGCGCCATAAAGCCGGTGTTGTGCCGGGTGCGAAGATAGTCCTGCCCCGGATTTCCGAGGCCGGCGATCACAAATTCCGGCGGGCCGGACGGCCGCTCGATTTTCTTGAATAAATCAAAAATATCCTTGATGTCTTTCATCGTATTCCTGTGTCCCAAGCCACGTTCTCCCTGCGCCGGCCTCGACGGTCGGCGGCACGGAGAGCGGGCGGGCGTTCCCCATTTTTTTTGTTTTGAAAACGGCCGAAGATTTTTCCGCCGCCGGTTCCGGCAGCAAAACGAATCCGCCGGGCGGGTTTTCCAAGCTCAGTGCGCCTCGAGCCACGTCTTTCCGGTGCCGACTTCGACGGTCAGCGGCACGGAGAGCGGGTAGGCGTGTTCCATCTCGTATTTCAAAATTTCCGCGGCGCGCGGGGCGTCGGTCTCCGAGGCCTCGACGATCAGCTCGTCGTGTACCTGAAGAATCAGCCTTGCGTTGAGCTTCTCCTCGGCGAGACGGCGGCTCACCTTGACCATCGCGAGCTTGATGATGTCGGCCGCCGCGCCCTGAATCGGCATGTTGCGGGCGACGCGCTCCCCGAAGGCGCGGATGTTGTGATTCGAGGAGTTGAGCTCCGGCAGCGCGCGGCGTCTTCCGGAGAGCGTCTCCGCGTAGCCGTTTTTCTTCGCGTCCTCGATGGCGCGCTTCATATAAGCGTCGACGCCGGAGTAATGGGCGAGGTAGCTGTCGATGTACTGCTTCGCCTCGGCGGTCGTGACGCCGATGTTGTTGGCGAGCGAGAAGGCGCCGATGCCGTAGATGATGCCGAAGTTGACGGCCTTCGCGCGGCTGCGGAGCTGATGCGTGACAAATTCCTCCGGCAGATTGAAGACCTGCGCGGCGGTCTGGGTATGGATGTCGGTGCCGTCGAGAAAGGCCTTTTTCATCGCCTCGTCATCCGCAATATGGGCGAGCACGCGCAGCTCGATCTGCGAGTAGTCGGCGTCGATGAGCACGGAACCCTCCTTCGCCCGGAAAAATCCGCGGAGCCGGCTGCCGAGCTCGCTGCGGATCGGGATATTCTGGAGGTTCGGTTCCAGCGAGCTGATGCGGCCGGTGCGCGTCTCCTTCTGGTTGAAGCGGGTGTGGATGCGGCCGTCCGGGGCGAGCGCTGCCAGCAGCCCGTCGACGTAGGTGGAGCGCAGTTTCGTCAGCTTGCGGTATTCAAGAATCCGATCGATCACCGGGTGGTAAGAGCGCAGATCCTCGAGGATGTCGGCGCCGGTGGAGTAGCCACTCTTCGTTTTTTTCTTCGCGGGCAGGCCGAGATCCTCAAAGAGCACCTTGCCGAGCTGTTTCGGCGAGAGAATGTTGAATGTTTCGCCGGCGAGCTCGTAGACTTGCTGTTCCGTGACCTTGATGCTTTCGGAGAGCTCGTCGCCATAAGCCCGGAGCCCCTCCGGGTCGATCTCAAAGCCGCAGAGCTCCATGTCGGCGAGCACCTTCGCAAGCGGCAGTTCAATATCGTTTAAAAGGGAATTTTGATTGTTCCGGTCGATCTCGCGCTGAAGTTTCTGGCAGAGCGAAGGGAACGAGGCCATCCGCCTGATTAAGTCCTCGTGGCCGGAAGAATCCCCGGCGATTTCGCGCTTTTCCGCGCCGTAAAGGGCGGATAATTTTTCCGGGGAATAATCGTCGCCGGTCACGTTTAAAATGTATCCGGCAAGACCGGTATCCATGACACAGCGGCGCACGTCCGCTTTTCGGGCGTCGGCCCAGCGGCAGAGAAATTTAAGGTCGTCGCAGAGCTTCGGGCAGTCCGAGGCGAGAAACCCGGAGAAGGCGCTCTCAAAAAAGAGGCCGCTGTTCTCCACGAGGTAAATCTTTTCGCCGTCGGAGAATGCGGCGGCCGTGATGTCGTCGCCCTCCGCCTCGGGCAGGAGATAGGCGCGTTCCCATGTTCCGCAGTCCGCGAGCGCCGTGACGTCGGCGGCGGAGAGCTGGATCGGAACCTCCTCTTCCTCATGCTCAAGGGGCTTTTTCGGCACCTTGGAGGGGTCGAGCCCGAGCTTCTGCGGCATCTTATACATCTCGAGCTTCGCGAGCAGGCTACAGGCGGCGGCCTCGTCCGGTTCCCCGCGGAGGTAGACTGCCGGGTCGAGCGGAACGGGCGCGTCTTTGGAGACGGTGCCGAGCGTGCGGCTCAGGTAGGCGCTTTCCTTTCCCTCCTCGAGCTTTTTCAGAACGCCGGGCTTGAGCCCGAGCTCGTTCAGATGGTCATAAACGTAATCGACAGAGCCATATTTTGCGACGAGGTCGAGGGCGGTCTTCTCGCCGACGCCGGGTACGCCCGGGATGTTGTCGGAGGGGTCGCCCATCAGCGCCTTGACCTCGATCAGTTGTTTCGGGTGCACGCCGTAGGTTTTGAAAATCTCCTCCGGGCCCATCAGCGTCGAGACCGGAGAGCCCATTTTGGTGGAGGCGAGGCGGACGCTGACATGGTCCGTCACAAGCTGTAAGGAATCGCGGTCTCCGGTGGAGATCACGCAGTCCCATCCGGCCTTTTCGCAGGCGTCGGCGAGCGTGCCGAGGATGTCGTCCGCCTCGAAGCCGGGCGACTCCAGAATCGGGTAGCCGAGATCCCGCAACAGTTCCTTAATCAGCGGGAACTGGGCGGAGAGCTCGTCCGGGGGCTTGTGGCGTCCGGCCTTGTAGGCGTCGTAGAGATTGTGCCGGAAGGTCGGCCCGTGCATATCGAATGCAAAGACGACGGCATCCGGGTGCACTTCAGAAATAGTGGCCAGAAAAATGTTGAGGAAGCCGTAGACCGCGTTGGTATAGAATCCGCTCCGGGTTGTGAGGAGCTTGATGCCGTAGAACGCGCGGTTCATGATGCTGTTGGAGTCCACCGCCAGAAGTTTCATCGCGCCGTTTCCTTTCCATAAGTTTCATAAAGATATTATAGCATAAAGAAAGGGCTTCTGCTATAATTGATATAGAGAATTGTTGCCGAAGCCAGAAAGGATATCCGGAATGAAAAAAAGATTTCCCGTTCTCCTGCTTGCCCTGCTGATAATGCTCTGCTCGTGCTCCCTGTTTGAGGAGGAGCCGGGCGTGATCTCCTCGGAGGGCGAACTGGTTGTTTCTCCGGCTCCGGAGAGTTCCTCCGAGGCGGAGACCTCCTCCGAGGCGGCAAGCTCTTCCCTGCCGGAATTTTCGGAGGAAGCGTCCTCCGAGGCGGAATCCGCCGTTTCACAGGAGCCGGCCGCGGCGCCGGAACTTCTGCTCTCCTCCGATTCGACCGCGCAGGGCAGCTATTTCGTCGCGGAGATCATCGGCTACACCGGGGAGGAAGGGCCTTCCTACACCGATCCGTTCGGCTATGAGCGGCAGTTTTTCGCCTATGAGGACCGGTGGCTCTCGATTGTCCCGGTCAAATGCGCGGCGGAAGTCGGGAGCTATGTGCTCTCGGTTCCGGTCGGGGATACCGTCTGCAAGGCGGCTTTCTCCGTCACGGAGACGAAATTCGCTTATCAGTATCTCGAGGTTTCGGATGAAGTCGCGGACCAGACGCTCAACAATCAGGCGGCCTCCGACGAATATTACGCGATCATCGAGCCGCTGCGGGATACGGCCTCGCCGGAGGTCCTTTGGGACGGCACGTTTATGAATCCGCTTGGCAAGACGCCCTATACGGTCACGACCAGCTTCGGCCTCTGGCGCGATTACAGCACTGGGGCCTCGGAGCGCCATAACGGCATCGACATGGCCTGCGCGGCCGGCACGCCGGTTTATGCCTCCAACGCGGGCACCGTGCTCTACGCGGGTTATTTGCAGCTCACCGGCAACACCGTGCTCATTGAGCACGGCTTCGGCGTCAAGACGTGGTATTACCATATGAGGGCGCTCTATGTCGAAACCGGAGATACGGTCTCGCGCGGCGAGCAGATCGGCGAAGTCGGTACCACCGGCCTCTCCACCGGGAATCACCTGCATTTTGCCGTTTCGATCGGCCGCGTCTTTACGGATCCGTTCGACCTGCTCGGCTCGGCGCCAAAACTCCTGTTTTAGATATTGGGAGACGGCGTTTTTCGCCCGGGGATGATTCTACGGTTCCGGCCGGCCAAAAAGCGGGATGTGATCGTTCCGGTTCCTGCGTCTTTATGGACCCGTTCGATCTGCCCGGCTCGGCATCAAGCCGCAGGATTGCCCTATAAAGGTACTTCCATATTGAACTGATATTTACCATGTCCGGAGACGGCTGCGCCGAACCTGATTTGGGGCCGGCGTTTTTTTCCGGGCCGCTTTGGAGTTTATTTCCCCGCTTGATTCTTTGTTTTTAAGGAGGGCCGAAGATGAAGCTCGGCAGCCTTGATTTGCCAAAAACAGCGGCTCTTGCCCCGATGGCGGGCGTCGCGGACCGCGCGATGCGGGAGCTCTGCCGCGAAATGGGCGCCTGCTGGGAGGTCTGCGAGATGACCTCCTCCAAAGGGCTCACCTGCGGCAGCAAAAAAACCGCGGAGCTTTTGGAAATTACCGAAAAGGAACGCCCCGCCGCCGTGCAGATCTTCGGCAGCGAGCCCGCCGTAATGGCCGAGGCCGCGCGGATGGCGATGGCGTTTCGCCCCGACGCGATCGACATCAACTTCGGCTGCCCGGCGCCCAAAATCGCCGGAAACGGCGGAGGCAGCGCCCTGATGAAGGACCCGGAGCTCGCCGGAAAGATTGTGCGCGCGGTCGCAGATGCGGTTCCGGTGCCGGTCACGGTCAAATTCCGCGCCGGCTGGGACGAGGAACATAAAAACGCCGTGGAATTCGCAAAAATCTGCGAGGCAAACGGCGCCGCCGCGCTGACCGTACACGGCCGCACGCGGATGCAGATGTACGCGCCGCCGGTGGATATGGCGATCATCCGGCAGGTCGTGGAGGCGGTCTCGGTGCCGGTCGTCGGCAACGGGGACGTGGATTCGCCGGAGGCCGCGAAACGGATGTATGAGGAGACGGGCTGCGCGCTCGTCATGGTCGGCCGGGGGGCGCTCGGCAACCCGTGGATCTTCCGCCGGATCGAAGCCTACCTCCGGGACGGCACCCTGCTCCCGGAGCCCACGCCCGAGGAGCGGATGGATATGCTGCTGCGGCATTCGCGGCTGCTCTGTACTTATAAAGGCGAACATATCGGCATGAGGGAGACGCGGAAACACGCCGCTTGGTACATAAAAGGCATGGCCGGCGCGGCCTCGTTCCGCCGGGAATGCGGCGAGCTTTCCGCGCCGGAGGATCTCGAGCGGCTCGCGGAACGGGTTCTCTCCGGCAGCCGATGAGCGATTTCCGGAAGCGTGGAGAGATAAAATCAACTTTCCGTAGATGGGAATATATGGATGATATGCATTCTGCAAAAATGAATATCCGGGTGCTCCGCATATCGGAAAAAACAGAATATGCACGTTTTCCAGTTTGTGGAAATCTGTCGAAACACATACCCTAAAGTATGAAAAAAAGGCTTTCCACCGAGAACAAATGTACAAATCCATATTTAAAGCCGTTTGGTGGATGAATCGGTGGAAAAAGTGGAAAACCACCGGATTTCCGCCTCGCGGAAGACAAAAAGCAGGGTTTTCCACAATTCGGCGGTTGAAAATGTTGAAAAGTGCTCAAAAAATCCCCATTTTTAAGCGGATGAGCACCTCCAAAAACTGATAAATTCCAACATTTGGAAGTGGAAAACGACAAAGCGAGCACCGTTTCGACAGAGACGAGTTTATTTTCAGCGGAGGGAACGGAATGAATTTTTCATCGCCGATGGAACTGTATATCCACATTCCGTTCTGCGTCAAAAAATGCAGCTATTGCGACTTTTATTCATTTTCGGCGGCGGAGGACAGTTTCCAAAATTATACCAATCGCATTTGCGGGGCCGTTGAGCACTACCTGAGAAGGGCGGCGCGGCCCATATCGTCGGTCTATTTCGGCGGCGGAACTCCGACGCTCCTCGGCGCCCGGCGGCTCATCCAGATTCTCGAGACGGCGAAGGCCTGCGCCCCGTTTCTGCCGGAGGCGGAGATCACCGCCGAGACGAATCCCGGCGTCGAAGCCGATTTCGCGGAATTGCGGCGGGCGGGCTTCAATCGGCTCTCCATCGGCCTTCAGTCCGCGGAGCAAAATGAGCTTACGGCGCTCGGGCGGATTCATACCGCCGCGGAGGCGGAGGAGACCTTTCGCCGGGCGCGGGAGGCAGACTTTGACAACATTTCCTTGGATATCATGCTGGGCATCCCTTATCAAACGGAGGAATCCCTGCTCCGGACGCTCGCTTTCTGCAAACGTCTCTCGCCGGAGCACCTCTCCGCCTATCTGCTGAAGATCGAGGAGGGCACGCCGCTCGCCTCTTCCCCGCTGCGGGAGCGCTGTGCGGATCCGGATACGGCCGCCGCGCTCTATGAAACCGCCGCGGAGAAGCTCGCGGAATTTGGCTATCAACGGTATGAGATTTCAAATTTCGCAAAGCCCGGCTTCGCGTCGAAGCATAACCTCGGCTACTGGCTCGGCACGGATTACCTCGGGCTTGGACCATCCGCCCACTCGCTGATGGAGGGCCGCCGTTTTTATTTTGGAAGAAGCTACCGGGACTTCATGGAGAAGGATTTTCCGGAGGCCGAGATCGAGGAGGATGCCGGCGGCGCACCGGTCGGCGGAGATTCATCTTCCGATATTCCGGTCGGCGGGTGGGAGGAGTTTGCGATGCTGCGGCTGCGGCTGGAGCGGGGCCTCTCGCTCACGGAACTTTCGGAGCGTTTTCCGGAGGCACCCGCCGGGGAGATCGGGAAGCGGGCGGCGTCTCTTGCGGCGCATGGGCTGTGCGTCTGTGAGGATGGCATCGTGCGGCTCACGACGAAGGGATTTTTGCTCTCGAACCCGGTGACGGCGGAGCTGCTGTACGGGTCGCCTGAGGAGACGGGCGCCTGACGCTCGAAGTTCACTTCCCGGGTCGTCTGAGGCCGCTTGAGGGCGGCTGTGCGGCCAGGGCAGGGTTTCTCTTCGGAGGATTTACAAGAAATGAGGAACGGAGGCGCGGCATGGAACGGAAGCTGCTGACAAAAAGAGATGCGCTGCTGGTGATCCTCGTGGTGCTGGCGGCGGCCGCGGTGGTGCTGGTGCGGAAATATGCGCCGGCGGAACAGTACCCGGTGGCGGTGGTGACCGTCGGCAGCGAGGAGGTCATGCGGATCGACCTCGCGGACGCACAGGACGGCATCATCGAATTGGGCGAGCCGGACGTGCGGCTCAAAATCGAGGACCATAAAATCTGTTTTTACGAGGCGAGCTGCCCCGACAAGATCTGCGAGAACACCGGCTGGCTCTCGAAGGCCGGCGACACGGCGGTTTGCATGCCGTACCGCACGGCGGTGAAGCTGGTCGAACCATAAGGAGGACATCATGAACGGAATCGGAAACTACGGAAAGCGAAAACTGAAAACGCCGCTCTTTGTGACGCTGGGATGTGTTCTGCTGTTGCTGGCGGCCGGGCTGACCGTCTGGCTGCTGCCCGCCGCAGAGGGAATCCGCGGCCGCATCGCCGAGCTTTTCGGATGGGGCGGGATTCAGTCCGGCGAGGAGGAACTCACGCAGGAGGAGACGCTCTCCGACGAGCTGATCTGGCAGAGCGCCGCCGCGGCAAAGGACGATCTCACCGCCGTTTTCACGACGGACGCGGGCTCCTTTACCGTGAAGCTAAAAACGGAAAGCGCGGCGGCCGCAAAATTTGCGGAGCTCGCGCAGGAAGGCGCCTTCGACGGGATGACGATCGACCGCAGCGTGAAAGAGAGCTATCTCCAGACCTCCGTCGTCTCCGGGGAGATTCCGGAGGAGGATACCGGCCTCGCTCCGATTTTCGGCGCGGTGGGCTTTGTCTCGGAGGACGGAGAACTTTCGCTCTTCTTTGTCACGGCGGAGTCCCTTTCCGCCGAATCCTCCGCCTTTCTGACCGCGCAGGACCTCGGCAAGCCGGTGACGGAGCTTTATACGAACCGGGGCGGCGTCCCGGAGCTCTCCGGTGCCGGTACCGTCTTCGGACAGGTCGTCTCCGGGAGCTCTCTGCTGACGGCGGCGGCCGCGGCGGAGACCTCCGATTGGACGAAGGGCTACACGCTCGCCTCGCCGGTGACGATCACCTCCGTCGAAATCGTGGAGCCGGTCCTCCCGGAGGAATCCTCTTCGGAATAAATTCGGGGAGAAGTCTTCTCCGAACAGACTTGGAAGAAATTTTCCTCGGAATAAGCATGGGAAGAATCTCCGTCGGGGGGAGCCCGGAGAGGGACCCGCCGAGAATACTGGGAAAAATCTCCGCAGCCGTTTTTGCGGTGAGATTTTTGTGACGGGCGGTTTTCTTCCGGCGAAGGGAGTGCTCCGGCGGGGATGCCGGGCATGCGGCCGCGGCGCCTCTTTGACAAAAAAATTTGCCAAAAAGACAAAAAAGGCCTCCATTGGGCCCTTGACGAAAAAACTGCGGGCCGAACGGATTGACTTGCGGGGATTTTTCATATAATATGATAGCGAGAAAAATTGTT
>DAOSWK010000014.1:10463-29151 GCA_035593545.1 Oscillospiraceae bacterium
GAACGGATTGACTTGCGGGGATTTTTCATATAATATGATAGCGAGAAAAATTGTTTTCAATGAGGAAAGGGAAAAAAGCATGAGCGACGAGAACGAGAAAGAACTCGAGACCCCGGAAGAAGAGACGGAAGAAAACGAAGACGAGTATGGCCCGGATATCCTGACCCTCGTCGACGACGACGGCGTGGAGCATGAGTTTGAAGTCGTCGATACGCTCAATACCGAGGAAAACGAATATTTTGCCCTGATCCCGACCGAGGATGCCGAGAATGTCTCCGACGAAGACGGCCAGCTGGTGATCCTCAAGGTCGTGCAGGAAGACGATGAGGAATTCTTGGAGCCGATCGAGGATGAGGACGAATTCAACCAAATCTCCGAGATTTTTATGGACCGCCTCGAGGAATACTATGATTTCGAGGACGACGAAGAGAATTCCGAAGAGAAATAACCATTCACCATTCCAAAGACGAAACGCACCCTGCCTTGCACGAGAACTTGCCCCTTATTCTAATCCAACAGAAATTGAAACGGGAGCCGGTCTCCGGCTGCGGAGACGCATGCCCTCATTCATGAAGGAGCGCGAAGCATTCGGGCTGACTTACCCACCCTGTCATAAGACGGGTTTCAATCCGGGGCTATTCGACAAGGCGGGGGCATTTTGTTGTTTTTTGACGGAAACGGAAAGGAGCGGGGTACGCTGAACTGGACGGAACGGACGGAGCGCCTGATCGGAAGCGAAAACGCGGCGAAGCTTCGGAACGCGAGGGTCGCGCTGCTGGGGCTCGGCGGCGTCGGCGGAGCCTGCGCGGAGGCGCTGTGCCGGGCCGGCATCGGTCATCTGTTGCTGATCGACGGCGACGCGGTGGAGGACTCGAACCGCAACCGCCAGATCTTTGCCGAGGTCTCCACCGTCGGGATGCGCAAGGTCGATGCCGCCGAAAAGAGGCTGCACGCAGTTGTGCCGGAGGCCGATCTCACGCTCGCCGACGAATTTCTTCTGCCGGAGAACGCCGCGTTTCTGTTCGACTGGAAGCCCGACTACATTGTGGACGCGATCGATACCGTGACCGCAAAACTCTTTCTCGCGAAAGAGTGCGCCGCGCGGGGCATTCCGCTCGCCATGTGCCTCGGCACCGGCAACCGGCTCCATCCGGAACTGCTGCGCATCGGCGATCTCTCCGAGACCGCCGGCTCGGGCTGTCCGCTCGCGCGGGTCATGCGCCGGGAGCTGCGGAAAGCCGGCATCGAGCACCTGACTGTTCTTTACAGCATAGAGGAGCCGGCCAAGGCCCATTTCGACGGCGAGAACGGCCGCCATCCCCCGGGCAGCGTCTCGTTTGTGCCGCCCGCCGCGGGATATTTCCTCGCCGGGAAATGCGTGCGCGACCTGATCGGCGCTGAGTGATCCGAAAGAAATAGAAGGCCCGGTTTCGGGGAGACGATCTCCGGAGCCGGGCTTATTTTATTTTCGGGCGGGACCGGATTTTAAGCTTTTTTCTATGTTTTTAAAAGAACATGCGGCGGGCGTTTCGCCGGAGAGAACAACTCCCTTCGGCATGACCGCATATCCCGCTCGACGCATATCCCCGGAACTTTTTTCGTCCCCACATGAAGCTCCTATTTTTGGGGCGTGCGGCGGGCACGATATTCTCCCGAAACACACGCGGCATTCTCCCGCCGGAAAGGACTTTTCGGCATGACCGCATATCCCGCTCGACGCATATCCCCGGAACTTTTTTTGTCCCCATATTAAGCGCCTATTTTTAGAGAGTGCGGCGGGCACGATATTCTCCCGAAACACACGCGGCATTCTCCCGCCGGAAAAGACTTTTCGGCATGGCCGTATGCCCCGTCTGACGCATATCCCCGGATTTTTTGCCCGCACGGGGGTCTTATTTTTAGATGTGCGGCGAGCGCCGGATTCTCCCGGAACACCTGCGGCGGAAGCCTGAAAAAGATTTCGGTTTATTTGCTCTGCTCCTTTCCGGCCCGGCCAAAAAGCTGCTGCAGGCCGAGGAGCAGGAGAAAGACTGCGAACCCGTCCCGCAGGCGCTCCGGGCCGAGCAGAACCGAAAGCCGGTATCCGACCCAGACGGCAGGCAGCCCGGCGAGGATACAGAGCGCGGCGGGTTTCCAGCGGATGTAGCCGCCCCGCCCGTGCAGAGACAGCGAGACGGTGGAGCAGGCAAGAAAAAACAACAGGTTGACGCCTTGGGCGGCGGGCTGGCTGTATCCGGCGCAGGCGGTGAGATAGAGGATCAGCACGGTTCCTCCGCCGAGCCCCATCGCGCCCGCCGCTCCGGAGAAAAACGCGGCCAGAAAGTCGCTCATCGCAGCAGCGTCCGCAGCGCAAACCAGATCATGAAGACGCCCATCGCCCGGCGCAGGAACCGAGCGGGCAGCCGCCGGAAGAGGAGCGCCCCGGCCGCCGCGCCGAGGATTCCGCCGGGCAAAAAATCCGCGGCTTCCCCGAGCGAAAACCGGCCGCCGCCGAGATAGAGCAATACGCTCACCGCCGAGAGACAAGCCGTCAGCGTGAGGGCGGTGGCGTGGGATTCCTTGACGGAGAGGCCGCCCTTTTCGAGCGCCGGCACCGCGATAAGCCCGCCGCCCGCGCCGAAAAATCCGTTGAGCACGCCTGCCGCCGCTCCGGAGAGCAGGGCGGCCCCTTTTTTGAGCACGGCAGATGCCTCCTTTTAAAAAACCATAAAGTCTGCTGACCTTATGGTTTCCCAAAATACGGGCGAATATCATTTCCCATCGTTCGCCTTGCCATACATGCGGCCGGAAGAGCCGGGCGCGGTGCGAAAAAATCGCCGGCCTTCTCTCTTTCAGAATGCTCTTTTTCGATGTTTTCCCGGCTTTCTTTGAAACGGGCCGCCTTGCCATATACGCGGCCGAAAAAGCCGCCGGGTTCGGTATGAAAAAAAGAGTCTCCGATCCCCGCTCTTTCAAAAAAACGCTCTTTCCGCGATATTTCGATTTTCATACGGCAAAGAGGATTGCCATGCCGACGGACTTTTTCCATACGGATACATGTTTTTGAAAAAAAGCGGAAAACTACCGCAGAAAAGATCCGAAAAGGAGGCTTGCCCTTTGTCGGTTTCCCCTGAAGAATATAAAAAGCTCAATGAAAAAGCGTCCCCGCCCACCAAGGAGCTCCGCAATCTCAGCGGCGCGTTCCTGATCGGCGGCGCGATTTGCTGCCTCGGGCAGGCGCTGATCAACCTCTATCTCCGGGCCGGGCTGAATGAGGAACTTGCCGGAACCGCCTGCTCCGTCACGCTGATCCTGATCTCGGCGATCCTGACCGGCTTCGGCGTCTACGACAACCTCGCAAAGTTCGGCGGCGGCGGAACGCTCGTGCCGATCACCGGATTCGCCAACGCGGTCGTCTCGCCGGCCATGGAATTCAAGAGCGAGGGCTGGGTCCTCGGCCTCGGCGCCAAGATGTTTACGATCGCGGGGCCGGTCATCGTCTACGGAATCGCCGCCAGCGCCATTTACGGTCTCTTCCTCGTGCTGTTCGGAGGGGCATAAAAAATCCGCACGGGTTTCCGTGCGGACTTTTTCTTTTTTTGAAGGAGAATCCCATGCCCTGCCGCTTTTGCCGCGCGGGCGCAGACAGGGATTCCCACAGCGGCCAACGCGGCCGATGTTCAACGCGGCCGTATTGTCCGGCGTGGCGCAAAGAGCGCGGCCGGCCGTTTTTTTGCCGCCTTTCCGGGGAGCGGGAGGGCGGCGTCTTGCGGAAAAAAGGACCCGGAGCCGAAGGAAACCGGATGCCGCAAAAAAGAGCTCCGGATGCTCGGCGGCCTTTAATATCCGTAGACTTTTTTCTGCCGGATCAGCAGGAAGATGGTGATGAAGGCGGTCAGAAACTCCGAGACGACGATGGCCACCCAGACGCCGTTCAAGCCGAAAATTTCCGGCAGAAGCAGAATCATCCCCACCCGGAACACCAGCGTACGGAGGAACGAGATCAGTGCGGAGAGCTTGCCGTTGCTGAGCGCCGTGAAGAAGGAGGAGCCGAAGACGTTGACCCAGAAAATCAGATAAATCGGCGAATAAGCCCGGAAACCGTAGGCGGTCATCTCACAAAGGGCCGGATTTGCGGAGACGAAGAGTCCGGCGACCGTATCGGCGAGCAGCTCGGCCGCCGCCATGATGACGAACCCGGTGATACACAGAATGAACATGCATTTATGAAAAACATTGTGCAGTTCCTCGTGATTCTGCGCGCCGTAATTGTAGCCGACAATCGGCGCCACGCCCATACAGAAGCCGCAAGCAGCCGCAGTGAAGGCAAAATCTACGTACATAATCACCGTGATCGCCGCGACGCCGTCTTCGCCGACGAAGCGCATCATCTGCAAGTTGAGCAGAAACAGCACAACCGAGGCGGAAAGGCTGCTCACCATTTCGGAGAAGCCGTTGGTGCAGCTCTTGAGCAAAATCTTCGGATAGAGTTTTGTTTTTGTCAGGCGAAGGAGGCTGTCGTTTGGAAGGATAAAATAGAAGAGCGGAATGATGCTACCGACGGCGTACCCGGCATTGGTTGCCCAGGCGGCGCCGGCGATTCCCCACTGATATACATAGACGAACAGATAATCGAGAAACATATTGGTGAGGCCGGAAGCCACGGTCAGCCAGAGACCGATTTTCGGTTTCTCCGCGACGATGAAGAAGGACTGGAACGTCACCTGCGACATGAAAAGGATGTTGCCGTACATCAGGATGGTGCCGTAGGTGACGCAGTCCTCGATCAGCAGATCGCTTGCGCCGAGCAGGTAAGCGATCGGCCGCATATAGAGAATGGAAAAAAGAGCGACGACCCCGGAGAGAATCGCCACGGCCCAGAGGAGCATGGTAAAATAGCGCCGGGCCAGTTCCCGGTTGCCCTCGCCGAGCGTTTTGGCGACGATCGCGCTGCCGCCGGTGCCGAGCATGAAGCCGAAGGAGGCCGTGACCATGCACAGGGGCAGCATGATGTTGATGGAAGAGAGCGCGTTGCTGCTGACGCAGTTGGAGACGAAGGCGCCGTCCACGATGCTGTAAATGGAGGTGAACACCATCATCACAATCGAAGGCAGCGTAAAACGGAGCAGGCGGCGGTACGTAAAATGATCGGAAAGCTGAATTCTCATGAAAGCCCTTTCTGTCGAAAGATATATGACCAATGCTAATAGTCACATAATATAAATTATTTGTCAAGGAAAACCTGCCCGTCCTGTCCGGACCGTTTTTTTTCGTTCTCCGGGAAAAAAGGGGAAATCGTTTCGGAACGCGCTTTCCTGAAGAAAAGGAAACGGGCTCGGGCATGAAAAAATGCGCTTTTTTAGGCGCGGCGGCGCGAGGATGAGGATTTCCTGATAATTTTTCTTTCGGCGGAGAAACTAACGGGTGAAGCATAAGCAAAGGTATGAGGTGATGCTATGGCATATAAAATCGGAAAGGACACGCTGGTGACGCCTTCCTGTCCGGCGGTGCTCTCCACGGCGGCGGTCGGCGCCCAAAAGGAGGGCGAGGGCCCGCTCGGCAAAGAGTTCGACCTGATCGAGGAGGATTCCCGCTTCGGGCAGGAGACATGGGAAAAGGCGGAGAGCAAGATGCAGGAGCTTGCCTGCAAGATTGCGCTGGGCAAGGTGAACCGGAAGATGTCGGGCATGGATTTTATCTTCGCGGGCGACCTGCTCAACCAGTGCATCGCGTCGGCCTACGGAGCGAGAAGTTCAGGCGTGCCTTTTATCGGGCTTTACGGCGCGTGCTCAACCTTTACGGAGGCGCTCGCCCTCTCGTCGGTATTCGTGGACGGCGGCGCGGGCAAAAACGTGCTCGCAGTGGCCTCCTCGCATTTCTGTTCGGCGGAGCGGCAGTACCGATTTCCGCTCGAATACGGCGGACAGAGACCTCCGACCGCCCAATGGACCACAACGGCGGCGGGCGCGGCGATCGTCTCCGCCGAACGGAAGCCGCCCTTCATTCAGGCGGTCTGCTTCGGCCGGATTCAGGATCTCGGCATCAACGACCAGAACAATATGGGCGCGGCGATGGCGCCGGCGGCGGCCTCCACCATAAAGACCTTTTTTGAAGATACCGGCACGGGGCCGGAGAAATATGATCTGATTCTGACCGGAGATCTCGGCATGGTCGGCTCGGACCTGCTGGATCAGCTCCTGCAAAAGGACGGAATCGACATCGCGAACCGGCATCAGGACTGCGGCCTTCTGATCTACGACCGGGAAAAACAGCAGGTTGAAGCCGGAGCCTCCGGATGCGGATGTGCGGCCTCGGTGGCATCCTGCCATCTGCTTCCTCTTATGGAGAAGGGCAAAGGCCCACGGAGCGCCCTATTGATCGCAACCGGCGCCCTGCTCAGTCCGACGAGCATCCAACAGGGCGAGACCATTCCGGGCATCGCCCATCTCGTCTGTTTTACCGCGGAGGAAAGGAGGCTCTTCTGATGGAGTACATGCGGGCTTTTCTGATCGGCGGCATCCTGTGCGCAATCGGCCAGATCTTCATCGACCGCACGAAGCTGACGCCGGCGCGCATTCTTGTCGGCAACGTCGTGACAGGCGTGTTTCTGTCGGCCATCGGTATCTATGAGCCTTTCGCAAAATTTGCGGGCGCCGGCGCGACCGTGCCGTTGACCGGTTTCGGCCACCTGCTGGCGAAGGGCGTGAAGGAGGAGGTCGCAGAAAAGGGCCTTCTGGGTATTTTTTCAGGAGGTTTAACGGCTTCTTCAGCCGGTATCGCGGCCTCGATTCTCTTCGGCATGGCGATCGCGCTGCTGTTTCAGCCGAAGGATAAATAGGCAAAAAGCCGAATGAGGTCCGGCCCTTTCTGCTGCGAAAAGGGCCTGCGGGGCATTTTCAGGAGGTTTAACGGCTTCTTCCGCAGGAACGGCCTTTCGTCCCTTGGGGCCAAACGGAAATTGGGCAAAAAGAAACGCCTCTGCTTTTTACAGCAGAGGCGAGGTCTCTTTTACGCAGTTTCAGTTGGCGCTGGCGGCGTTGAGCTTACGGGCAAGTGCGGATTTTCTTCTCGCAGCCGTGTTTTTATGAAGAACACCTTTCGCACAGGCTTGGTCGACACGCTTGATAGCAAGACGGACCGCTTCTTCACGGCCTTCCGTACCGGTGGAGCAGGCGAGCTCGGCTTTCTTAATGTTGGTTTTCAGGTTCGTCCGGATCGCTTTATTGCGCTCAGCCTTGACGGCGGTAACCTTCACTCTTTTTTTTGCGGATTTAATGTTGGGCATCAGTACACCTCCTTCACTACCGGATACATTCACAAATAAACATCATACACGATATGACCGGTTCTGTCAAGTGGAATTTTCCTTATTAATAGTAGAAATCTCCCGCGGAAAAGCGGGTTTGGAGGCGATTTTTTGCTTCGAAGAAGCGACCTTGCGCTGGAAAATCTGCCCGAATCCGGCGGTGTTCCGGGCATTTCAAGCTGCGGATACCGGCGCTTCGGCACCGCGGTGACGAGGGTGACGGTGGAGGGGCAGCCGGCGGCGGAGGCCGCAAAAAAGCCGGAGGGCTGTTATGTCACAATTGAAACCGGCGCCTTCGGAGATCCCGGATGCAGCCGGGAGGGCGAGATCCGGGCGACGGCCGCGGAGATCCGCAAGCTCCTGCCGGAGGAGGGCACGATTTTGGTTGCCGGGCTCGGCAACGGCGATCTGACCCCGGATTCCCTCGGCCCGCAGACGGTGAAGCGGATTCTTGTCACGAGAGGCATGCCCGAGGCGATCAAAAACCGATTCGGCGGCAAGCTGCGTCCGGTTGCCGCGGTGATCTCCGGCGTCTCCGGCGGAACCGGCATGGAGTCCTCCGAACTGATCGCCGCCGTCGCGGAGAGCATTCGGGCCGCGGCGGTGATCGCGGTGGATTCCCTTGCCGCGAGGGATGCCCGGCGCCTTGGCCGCACAATCCAGATCTCTGACAGCGGCATCGTTCCCGGCTCCGGTATCTCCGGCAGCGGCAGGGAGGTTTCGGCGCGAACGGTCGGGGTTCCGGTCGTCGCGGTCGGCGTGCCGACGGTGGCGGACTGCGAATCCGACGGGCTCCGGCTTTCCCTGACGCCGCGCGACATCGACGTATTGATCCGCCGCGCGGCCGCGACCGTTGCGGAGGCCGTCAATCTGGCTCTCCAGCCCGTGCTCACGCTCTCCGACCTGCGCGAGATCATGGAAAGATAAAAGAAGCGCCGGAAGATGGCCGGCGCAGGCATTCCGGGCGGGAGAAACCTGCACGGAGCCGCTTTTCATCCGTCTGCCGGTCTGCCGGAAAGTATGCCGCCTTTTGACGGTCGCTCTGTTTCGATCGGATCCCCCGGTATTATGTTTCCGACATTCATTCTGGCGATACTTCTTGTTCCGCCCCCGTCGTTCGGCTCGGCGGAGAGCTTTTCCTGAAGGCATCCGTTCCGGCGAAAATCCGGCATCGTTTCGGTTATGTTTCGCAATCGGACGTTTCAGCTTCGGTCTACGGGTTGATGGAGCTTTCGATTGCGTTCGAGGCATCGGCTTCGGGACTGATTTTGCCTCCGTCGTCTGTTTCGGATTCGTCGTTCGGCTCGGCGGAGAGCTTTTCCTGAAGGGCCATCCATGCGGTTTTGAACAGCAGCCTCCACTCCGGCGGGATCAGCCCCGTCGCGGCGGAGGCAATTTTTTGCGCCTGCAAAGACACCTCCGGCAGGAGAATCTCTTCGCCCATGAGCTCGGCCTTTCCCTCTTCGACGGCAAGGAGCTTGTCCGGATAATTTCCGTCGCTTGTCCGCGCGAGGTCCACGAGGCCGAACGCCGCCGTGCCGCAGGCAAAGATCGCGCCGGCGGCAAGCCAGATCATAGTATTCCGAATCAGCCGTTTCATCCTCATCCCTCCGGAGGGAGTTTGCCTCCCACGGGATTTTTTTATTCTTTCAGGAGCGAAATCAGCGCCTGACCGAGCAATTCCGCCGAATATTCCGCCTCTTCGAGCGTATTTCCGGTGGAGCCGATCTCGATCAGCAAAAGTTCCGGCAGCAGATCCATGTTGTATTTTCGGTAGTCGAACAAAATCGGCCGCGTCAGGCCGGGATAGAGGCTCTCCATCCGGTCCTGAAGCGCCGCGGCGAAACGCAGGTTTGAGAAGAAATCCGGCATATTCATCGTGCCGTCGTCGCAGCCGGAGATAATCATGATCTGCGCCGCCTTCCTGCCGTTGATTTCGGCGGTCGGCTTGATGATCACGTTGCCGTCCTGCTCGATGGCGTCCCGGTGCAGGTCGATGGCAAAGCGGATCGTCGGGTAGGTTGCCAGATATTGTTCCACGGTGACGGCGCTGCGGTCGTAGGAGCCTTTATAAGAAGGGTAGTCATGATAGGTCTTGTCGTGCAGTACGATGATACCGGCCTCTTTCAGCGTTTCGGCCAATACGTCGCCGACGGCCGTCATATTTTCGTCCGGATCGGTGCTGTGCCAGTCCGAGGAGGTGTCGTAATAGCCGCGGTCGGCCGGCTCGTAGCATTCCGTCGCGTGGGTGTGGTAGATGAGCACGGAGGGCTGCGAAAGATCGGCGGTGTAATCCCTTTCCTCGGATTTCGCAAGCTCTTTTCGGACGGCGGCGGCGGAATATTCGGTGCAGTTTTTGATGAGTCCGCT
Source organism: Oscillospiraceae bacterium (assembly GCA_035593545.1). Lineage (GTDB taxonomy): Bacteria > Bacillota > Clostridia > Oscillospirales > Ruminococcaceae > UMGS1668. Next base: position 20,119 of record DAOSWK010000014.1, read on the forward strand.
GCCGCAGGGCAGGTAAAGCCCGCTCTCGCCGTATTGATATTGCAGCGTGAGCACGGTGCCGCGACGTTTTTCGGGCACTTCCGGGAGCGAATCCCCTTCCCCGGAATCCCCTTCGGATGAAGAAACGGCGTTGCTTTCGGCAAAATCGAAGGCGGAGACGACGGGGTTTTCTTCCGAAGCGTTCTCTCCCTCTGCGTCGGTTTCGGATTCCTCCCAAAAATAGCGGTCCCTGAGCACGCCGATGGTGTCGCGCGGAGAGGAGACCGCCGCCGAGCAGAAGATGAGCACGGGGCATTTTTGGGCGACAAAAATCAGGGAGGCATAGAATGCGGCTACCGAGCCGAGCGCCGCAAGAATCCGCAGCGCCGCCCTGCCCGCCAGAGAGACGCTCATATGGAGATCCCGCAGAGAGATGCTGCGGTATGTTGGTCCGCTCCTGTCTTTCAAATTCCCGCCCCCGATCTTTCTATCGGGAAAAGTTATGAAAAACGCCCGAAAAATATGCCGGGAGAGGGATTCCCCGGCCCGGCAAAAAGAGACGCTTTTTGTCGAACTCCGCCGCCTGCACCGGAGAGGCCCGGCAGCCACGAAAAATCGGCGAGGAACAGAAGGAAGTCCCGGCATATCCGAAAGGCTAAAAGCGCACGGTTCTTTATTCGGGGACACATAAAACAGGCATATCGTTTTCAGGCGCGGCATGTGTTTATTGATGACGGTTTTATGGACGCGCGCTCGTCCCCGGGGCGCTTTTTACCGAAAATCATGAAATCATGTTTTTTCCGAGAGACCGTCTTTGCCGGAGAGACGCTGCCTTTTTCATGGGCGGCAGGATCGATACCCGGCGCGCGAGGCCGAAAACGGCAAAATGTCCGCGCAGCGGACGGTCTGTTTGGTGGATTGCCGAATTGCCTGCCGAAGCGCCTGCGAAATACCTTACGACATGTCTTTCACCGCGCCCTCCGACGTATCCGCCGAAATAAAAAAGGCTCCGCCATGCAGACGAAGCCGGTTTTTTTATAAGAATTTTCTGCGGAGACGCTCAGCGGGATTCCCCGGCGGTTTCGCGGAGAAGCGCCACGATCTCGCGCTCGTTTTCGACGTCGGAGGCGTAGGGATAGCGCTTCGCCGTCTCCTCAAAGGCACGAAGGGCACCCGCGGCGGAGGCGAAATTCCGGTTCACCAGCAGCTCATAGGCATAAAACAGCCGTTTCCGGGAGACGTAGGAGCCGGTCGTCCTGATGTATTTCTGCAGATCCGGCGTCAGCATCCTATCGGCCTCCGCCTTGGTGCAGCCGCCGAGGATTTTCAGGAACAGCAGCTCGCAGGAGAGCTCGTTCCGGTGCACCTCCAGCAGGCCGCGCCCGTTTCGGAGCATGTATTCGCAGGTTTCCCGCGCGCCGGCAAAGTCGTGACGATCGAACTGCCGGTCGTAACGCAGCACGCCGATCGTGCAGGTGAGGGGATTTTGGAGCGCCTCCCCCTCCGGCAGCGGGAACCATTCCTCCGGCAGCTCGCCGATGCGTTTTCCGGAGGCGATCCAGCCGTTTGCATAGAGCTGAAGGCGGAAGGCCCGGCGCACGTCGGCGCTTTTTCCGAGCAGGATGGTATTGAGCCCGTCGTTTGCGACGCCGCCGACATTCATCGGAATCAGGTTCATCAGCACAGTGATGAGACCGGCCGCGGCGAGCGCAAGAAAGAGCACGCTTGCCGTCGGAGAGGAAAACTTGGACGACAGCGCAAAAAAGAGCGCGGAAAACGAAAGGTTGGAGAGACAGCCGCCCAGCAGATAGAACCGGTAGGGCGTGTCCCTTTCGATCTCGGCCGGCGGCTGCATCAGGCACTGCCCGCCGGTGCCGGAGATCGTAAAGATCCGGACAACAAACCTCCCTTTCTCGCGCAGCAGCATCAGTTTTCCCACGCGAAACGAGATGAAACGGTAGCCGGAAAACAGCCCGCAGACGAGATGGCCGAGTTCATGCAGCACGGTTTGGATAAAAAACGACGCGAGAAAACAGGCCATGACATAGAGCGCCGCAAAGACCGGCGGGTATGCCTCCATCATGCCGAATGAGGAGAGCGCCGTGCCGAAGCCGATAACGACGGAGAGAGCGGCTACGGCGAGCGGCAGATAGCCCGATGCCCGTCGCCGCAGCGCATCGTTTTCCATAAAACCGCCTCCTTTTCTTCTGAAAAAAGTATACCACGCAATCGTTTCCGGAAAAAGAAGGAAGCGTGAATATTTCGTGAGCGTCCGCAAAAAGATGAAAGGATCGTACGGCAGCCTATCGCCTCCGGCAGATTCCTTTTTAAGGCAGGACGCCTTAATCTTCTTTTCGAGCGACGATGCCCGGGTTTGCGGCCGCTCCGTATCCGTTTCGGCTCTCTGCGAATAAAAAACTCCGCCCGAAGGCGGAGTCGGTTTCGTTTTGCCGCGTCAGGTCCGCTTCTCTCCCCAGAAGAAGAGGGCGACCGTGCCCGGGCCGGTGTGGCTGCCGATCGTGGTGCCGACGTAGTTGATCAGCACTTTGCCGTCAAGATGCGGGAAGCGCGCCTCGATCAGGTCGGCGACGGCGCGGGCGTCTTCATAGCAGGCGGAGTGGGAGATATAGCATTTTCCGGAGTAGTTTGTGCCGCCCTGCGCGTATTTTTCCATACGGGCGACGATCTCCTGAATGACCTTCTGTTTCGTACGGATCTTGCTGCGCGGAATCAGGCGGCCGGCGACATCCATGTCGAGCAGCGGGCAGATACTGAGCAGTCCGCCGATGACGCCAGCCGTTTTGGAGATGCGTCCGCCGCGGATGTAATACGTGAGATCGGTCGAGAAGAACCAGTGGTGCACGTCGAGCTTGTGCGCCTCCGCCCAGTCGCGCAGTTCCTCGATCCCCATGCCGGAATCCCGGAGGTCGGCGAGCTTGTCCATCAGCAGGCCGTAGCCCGACGAGGCGCCCAGCGAATCGACGATATAGATCTTGCGGTCCGGGAAGCGTTCCCTCGCAATCAGCGCGGCGTTGCAGGCGGAGCCGTAGCTGCCGGAGATGCCCGAGGAGAGCGTGATATGCAGGATGTCCTTTCCTTCCTCCAGAAAACGGGTGAAGTAGTCGAGATACTCCGAGATGTTGACTTGGGAAGTCCGGGTTTCCGCTCCTTCGGCGACCAGCCGGTAGAATTCCTCGAACGGGATCGAGCGACCGAGGTCGTCCTCATACTCCACCCCATTGAGGAAGTAATGGAAGCAAATAAAAGGAATGCCGCGGCTCTCCAGATGCTCGCGCGAAAGGTCGGCGGTGGAGCAGCAGCTCAGAATGTAATCGGACAAGGCAGGATTCCTCCTTCAGATTGGATGGTTTTATTCTCCCGCGAAAAATCCTTAAAGGCAAGGAATTTTTCCGGCGGGATGCTCTACAAATAACGAAAAGGAGTAGAACCGCTCCGAAACGGCTCTCCCCCTTTTGGAAAAGACTCTACGAATCGTAGAATCGGCTTATTCTCCGGATCTTTTGATGCGAAAACTCAGAAACACGATCAGCGCCCCCGGGATTGCCAGCAGCAGAAGCTGCCACCAGTTGTACTTCAGAAACGTCAGATAGACCGTCCCGATCAGGCTCAGCACGAGAGAAAGAACGATATACATGTTGTATCGGCCCTCGTACCAGACCGAATTGAGCACGAGCATCGTCACCAACGAGACCGGAACCGCATAGACGAAGATGATCCAGTGCAGTTCGCCGAGGATCCAGAAGAGGATGAATAGGAGAAGCGCCGCCGTCCAGATTGCGGCGACGGAGAGCATCGTGATCATCGAGCGGCGATAGGGCAGAAACGGCTGCGCGTTCTGCGGCGTGACGGTGTCCTTCTCACCGGTCATCGAGTCGATCGTGACGCCGAAAATATCCGACATCTGCTTCATGACGTAAATATCCGGCACGGCCTCGGCGCGTTCCCATTTGGAGACGGATTTGTCGGAATAATTCAGTTTTTCGCCGAGCTCGGCCTGCGTCATGCCGGCGGCGGTGCGCAGCCGGATGATATTGCTGGCGATGACGGTCTTGAGTTCATCCATATGGGGTCCTCCTCGGGGTTAATAATATTATTATCGCCGCAGCGGGAGAGAAAATCAAGAAGGAATTTGTGAATTCGGCGCCCCACAAGGGAAAACACCGCCGGCACGAGAGGCTTTCACGCGGACGAAAGCGGCAAAAAAAGCTCCCCGTCTCCGGGGAGCGAAGGACCGGATTCGGCTGCCGCGGCAGGGCATGCCGGGCGCTTACAGCAGGATCTTGCTGAGAAAATCCTGAAGGCGGGGGCTTTCCGGATGCTCAAACATCTTTTCCGGGGTCCCCTCCTCGATCAGACGGCCGGATTCCATAAAGAGCACCCGGCTGCCAACTTCCTTGGCAAAGCCCATCTCATGCGTGACGACGACCATTGTCATGCCGCCGCGTGCGAGTTCTTTCATGACCTCGAGCACCTCGCCCACCATCTCGGGGTCGAGGGCGGAGGTCGGCTCGTCGAAGAGCATCACCTGCGGCTCCATCATCAGCGCGCGCACGATGGCGACACGCTGCTTCTGTCCGCCGGAGAGCTGGATCGGATAGGCGTTCCAGCGATCGTCGAGTCCGACGCGCCGAAGGAGCTCATGGGCCTTCTCCTCGGCCTCCTTTTTGGACATATGCTTCACATGCATCGGGGCGATCGTCATATTCTCGAGGATTGTTTTATGCGGGAACAGGTTGAAATGCTGAAAAACCATGCCCATCTTCTGGCGATGGAGGTTGATGTCGCAGTGCTTGGCGGTGATCTCCACGCCGTCGAAGACGATCGTGCCCTCGGTCGGCGGCTCGAGCAGATTGAGGCTGCGCAGGAAGGTCGATTTTCCGGAGCCGGAGGGCCCGATCACGACGACGACTTCGCCCGGATAGATCTCCGCGTCGATGCCGTCGAGCGCCTTGATCTTTCCCTTGTTGTAGTATTTCTTGAGGCCGTACACCGAAATCAGGGATCCCTGTTCCGCAAGGTTATCGAATGTCGCCACGGCGCATCCTCCTCTCAAAATAGCCGATCAGCTTCGAGGTCGGGAAGGTCAGCACAAAATACAGCGCCGCCGCAATCAGCAGAGGCTCGGCGATGATGAAGGTCGCGGATTGGGTGGCCTTGACGCCGTACATGATCTCCTGAACGCCGATGGTATAGCAGATCGAGGATTCCTTGATGATCGTGACGAATTCGTTGCCGATGGCCGGCAGGATGTTCTTGATGGCCTGCGGCAGCACGATCAGGCGCATGTTCTGAAACTGCGTGAGTCCGAGGCTGCGCGCGGCTTCGGTTTGGCCGATGTCGATGCTCTGGATGCCGGCGCGGATGATCTCGGAGGTGTAGGCGCCGGAGTTGAGCGCGAGCGCCACGACGCCCGGGAAGAAGCGGTCGAACTTGATGAAGCCGAAGAGCGTGATATCCGGCAGCTGAATGTCGGAGAAAACGACTAAGTAGACGATGAAGAGCTGTACGAGCATCGGCGTCGCGCGGATGATCTCGACATAGGTGGTGGCGACGAGTTTGAAGACGCCCACCTTGCTCAGCCGCATGATGGCCAGCAGCAACGCGAGGAAAAACCCGAAGAAGACGGTCAGCGCGGAGATCGAGACGGTGCAGATCATACCTTGTTTAAAGAGCTCCGAATAGCGGAGTACCTTCTCAAAGCCTTCGGCGGAGATGGACATAAAAAGCTCCTTTCGGAAAGGATTTCAAAATACAAGCATACTCCTCCCGGATGAGAACGTCCGGGAGGAGTATGAAACCGGTTCAGAGAGAGAACAAATCGTTAGGCCTGATAATCCGAAAGCTGGCCTTCGTAGATATTGCCGGCGGCGAGCTCGTTGGCATCGGCGACGAACTGATTCATGGAGCCGTCCTCAATCAGCTGGGCGATGACCTCGTTGACGGCGGCGAGCAGGGCGTCGTTGCCCTTCTGGAGCGCGACGGCGGAACCGGCCACGTCGTATTCGACATCCATGACAAGCTCAAGCTCCGGATAGTTCATCTTGTAGCACTCGGCGACGGCGGTCTCGATGAAGGCGGCCTGAAGCTTTCCGGCCAGCAGCTCGGAGATGATGTCGGTGACTTTGGAAAGGCCGACGATGTCGGCATCCGGCGTGTATTCCTCGGCAAGATCCATCTGGATGGAGCCGGTCTGGGCGCCGACGCTCTTGCCGGTCAGGGATTCATAGGTGTTGTAGACGTCCTTGTTCTCGGAGAGAACGACCAGAGACTGTCCGCCCATGTAATAGATGTCCGAGAAATCGAAGGTCTCGGCGCGCTCCGGATCCGGAGAGAAGCCCGCGATGCCGAGGTCGACGTTGCCGGCCTGAAGCTCAAGCAGGATGCTGTCGAAATCCATCGGGACGACTTCGAGCTCAAGGCCGAGATGATCGGCGATGGCCTGCGCGAGGGCGATGTCGAAACCGGAGAGGCTCAGGTTTCCGGCGTCGTCGACGGAGTAGAACTCATACGGGGCAAAGTCCGGGCTGGTTGCCACGGTCAGTTTGCCGGCGGCGACCGTCGTGATTTCGGCGGTCTCTTCGGAGACGGCTTCGCTTTCGGACGGAGCGGCGGATTCTTCCGGGGTGGATTCCGGAGCGGAAGATTCCGTCTCGGTCTCTGCGCACGCGGCAAGAGAGAAGCAAAGGACCAGCGCAAGGATCAGCGCAAGAAGTTTTTTCATCTTTATTTCCTCCAGATTGTTTTGTATAATTTGTTGGCTTTGTGGAATATAGATGCATTATAGCGCCATGTTTTTTGAATGTCAATACATAAATATAAATTTTTTTGAATATTTACGGAAAAATTCTGCATATCCGCCGTATATCATGAATACTCCGCAAAGCGGATGCCTCGTCATTTTGCCGGGCCGGAGTCTTTCTTAAATAAATGTCAAATAAATATTTTAAGAAGAGGCGTCGTTTTTCCGCGCGGCAGGAAACTTCCCGAATTCCAAAAAGGCAGGCGCGGCGGCCGTATTTTTGCGCAAAAAAAGGCCCGGGCGGCAAAAACTGCACATCCGGGTCTTTTTTGGTGCGGATGATGGGAGTTGAACCCACAGGAACGTAATGTTCACTAGAACCTGAATCTAGCGCGTCTGCCAATTCCGCCACATCCGCATTTGCGTGGTTTATTCTAACATTTCCAGGGCCTTCTGTCAAGACGCCGGAAAAATTTTTAATCGGGGTTTCTTTTTTCCATCAATAAGCACCGCCGCAATGCAAAGAATAATAAAAAACCATGAAAGGATGATTTATTTTGTCTGCAAGACGCTTTTTGCGGGCGGCGGCGGTGCTGCTCGCCCTGCTGACGATGCTTTCAGGCTGCTGGAAAAAGAATAACCAGACGTCGGAAAGCTCAAATTCGAGCGGAAACGGCGAGAGCGGGTATGACCTTGTGATCTATCACAGCCGAGACAGCTTGCGCGCTTCGCTGCGAACGCTCGCCTCCGCCTATGAGACCGCGACCGGAAAGAAAATCAGCTTCACCTATGTGGAAAACGACCTCAGCGGAAAGATCGGCACGGAAAACCCCGCGCTCTATCTGGTTTCCGACTATGATACGGTGACGGATCTGGAGACCAATATGAAGGATTATTCCACCGGCGGAAGCCTTGCCGCCGTCTACACCGCCATTCCGAGCGGCCTCGCGCTGGATGTCTCCGGCGAAGGGAGCTACGGAGTGCCTTTTGAAATCGAGGGGCACGGCTATATCGTGGATCCGCAGATGCTCGAAAATCTTTTTCCGGCAGCCGATTCCGCCGTGCTGATCGCCGACCTTAAAACCTGTGACTACGCCGAATTTAAAGCCCTCGTCAACGCGGTTACCACTTGGATCAAAACGCCCACCGCCGCGAAGGTGCTCCTGAACGGCCACAATTATACCTTTGCGACCGCAAAGACCGGCAGCGCCGCAAATCTGGAGGCAGTCTTTGCCCAAGCCGCCGAAGCCGGTGAGACGGCCTCATGGCTGCTGGATACGGCCGCCGCCTACGGCTATCAGAGCGGCGCCACGTTCGCCGGAGATCTCAGCAGCGACACCGCTACCGTCCGCGATTATGCGGAATCCGCAGCCACGGCCGCCGAGCTCCATTTCTCCAACGCCGTGACGAAAACCTATTCCGACGACGATCTCGCCGCCGGAAAGGCGCTCTTTATCGCAGGGACGACTTCCTTCGCGGATAACCTGAGCACGGAATCCGACGCCGCCGACAGGCTGCTGATGATCCCGTTCAAGATTCCGCATACCGCCAGTACCACAACGACAACCTCCGGGACGACCTCCGGAACAACTTCCGGCAGCGCCGCAACCTCCGGAAAAACCAATACCTCGGGCAGCACGACCTCCGGCACGAGTAAAGCCGCGACCAGCGGAAACACCTCCGGCACGACTTCCGGAACCAGCTCCGGAACGACAAACACGACCGAAACCACCGCCACGACCCCCAAGACCGCCGAGGAGCTCGACCGCTGCATCACCGTGGACGTCCTCTCCTGGCTTGTGGTCAACCCGAATGCGGACGCCGCACAGATCACCGAGGCAGAGAATTTTTTGAAATGGCTTTATACGAATAACGCCGGCATCGGTTACCTGACCGGAACCTTCGGCACCGACTGGGCGACGCTCACCGGCACCGCGACAACCGGCGGCACCGGTACGACCAGCGGAAACGCCGCGACCTCCGGCACGAGCAAGGCCGCCACCGGCGGAAACGCCGCCGGTACAAGCAACGCCGCCACGAACGGAACCGCTTCGGGCGGGGCCGCCAACAGCGCGTCGAGCGCAAAAGCCGCCACAAGCGCGGCCGGAACCACCTCAAAAGCGGCCAATACCACGAGCGGGGCCGCTACTTCAAACGGCAACGGCACCGCCAACAGCGCCGCCACGAGCAAAGCTGCCACGAGCGGAGCCGCCGCTTCAAACGGCAGCGGTACCGCCAACAGCGCCGCCACCTCCGGCAACAGCGCCACCACGTCGGCCGGGCAGCTTCCGGAT
>DAOSWK010000107.1:0-5289 GCA_035593545.1 Oscillospiraceae bacterium
AGCTGCGGAAAGTAGCCGGTATCGCGCATACTGTCGGAGATTTTGCGTCCCTGTTCCACGCCGGCGACCGCCTTATCGAGCTCTTTTCCGAGCACGTAGTTGGAGAGCACCTTGGAGGTGATCTCCATGGCCTTGGTGGCGATCAGGCCCGCGGAGAGCATCGTGGACATCGTATAGGCGAACTGGGCCGCGCCGTTCATCCGGTTGATCCGCCGGAAGAGCGAATATTTAAGCTGGCGGTTGCCGTTCCAGACTCTGCCGTTTTCGGTATGGGTATAGAGCTTAAAAGCCACAACCAGCCCGCCGATGACGGCAATCAGAATGTACCAGCTGTTGACGAAGAAATCCGAGACGACGATCAGCGCCTTGGTCACGGCCGGGAGCTCCACGCCGAGGGAGTCGAACACGCCTTTAAACATCGGCACCGCGACCGTCATAATGATGAAGACGACGATGATCGCCACCACGATCACGATGGCCGGATAGGTCAGCGCGCCCACGACCTTGGCCTTCGTTTTGGAGGTCTTGTCGTAGAATTTTTCGAGCCTCGCAAAGGAGGTGTCGAGCGTACCGGATTCCTCGCCCGCCCGGACCGTCTCGATGAAGGTGATCGGGAGGTCCTTGCTGTTGTTTTCAAAACTCTGGGCCAGCGTATAGCCGGCGGCGACATCCTTGGCCACTTTTTCGAGCATCAACTGGACTTTTTTATCCGTGGCCTGCTTCGCCACCAGCTCGACGCACCGCACGATCGGGATGCCGGAGGTCAGGATGATGGAAAACTGCGAACAGATAATCGCAAGTTCCTTCTCCTTGATCTTGCCGGAATTAAAAAGCGACTCCATCGTCCTTGCCGCTTTAATCGGTTTGATCGCGGTAAGAATGGCGCAGCGGTCCCGAATCAGGGAAGCCGCTTCATATTCGTTATAGGCCTCGATGATTCCGCTGACCTTGTCGCCGTCTTTGGAGATGCCGCTGTATTCGAATGTTGTCAATATGTCACCCGCTTTCCGGCGCGCCTATGCGGCCCTTATCTGACCTGCTTCTTGATATATTCCTCGTCGAAGGCGTATTGATAGGCCATTTCGGAGGAGATCTTCCCGGTCTTCCAAAGATCGATCAGGAAATTGTCCATCGTGATGCTGCCGCTCTGGCCGCCCGTCGTGATGAAGTTCGCGATCTGGGGGGTCTTGCCTTCCCGGATCAGGTTCCGGATCGCCGAGTTGACGACCATCACCTCGCAGGCGACGACTCTGCCCTTTCCGCTGCGGTGCGGAATCAGCTGTTGGGAAAGCACCGCCTTGAGCGTCGTCGAGAGCTGAAGACGGACCTGCTGCTGCTGCCCCTGCGGAAATACGCTGACGATACGGTCGATGGAATCCGCCGCAGAGTTGGTATGCAGCGTCGCAAAGACCAGATGGCCGGTCTCCGCCGCCGTAAGCGCCGTCTCCACCGTCGGCAGGTCGCGCATCTCGCCGATCAGAATGACGTCCGGGTCCTCACGCAGGATGGCGCGCAGGCCGTCCGCATAACTGCGGGTATCGCGGCCGATTTCGCGCTGGTTGATGACGCAGCGATCCGGCGTGTAAACATACTCAATAGGGTCCTCAAGCGTGATGATATGGTTCTGGCGGCTGTGGTTGATGGAATTCAGCACCGAGGCGAGCGTCGTGGATTTGCCGGAGCCCGTCTCGCCCGTCACCAATACGATACCGCTTCTGTATTTCGGAAAATCCGCAACGACCGCCGGCAGCCCCAGCGTGTCCAGCTCCGGGATTTTATCCTTGAGCAAACGGATGGCCGCGGAGACCGCGTTCTGTTGGCGGAAAAGATTGATACGCGTGCGCACGCCGCATGGAAAGGAACGCGCCATGTCGAGCTCGCCGATCTCTTCGATCTCTTCATACTTTTCGCCGGCAAGCTCTCTGGCATAGGCTTCGCAGTCTTCCGGCGTCAGTACCTCCGGAAACAGAGTCTCGATCCGGCCGTCCACCCGGTATTTGATCGGCAGACCGGATACAAGATGAATATCCGACGCGTCCAAAGCCCGCGCCTTTTCGATCATTTCATTGATTGCCTGCATTTTTAAAAGCTCCTCATTCTTCCGTGCTGTTGATGACCTTGAATACTTCCTGCACGGTCGTGACGCCGCGGAGAACCAGACTGCGGCAATTTTCCTTCATAGAGACGAAATCGGTCCGCTTCACGGCTTCCGCGAGCTCATCGTGGGAAGCGCGGCGGTTGATCAGGCTCTTCTCCTCGCGGTCGAGCACGAGAATCTCAAACACCGCCTGACGCCCGAGATAACCGGTATGCGCGCATTCCGGACAGCCGGCGCCGCGGTAAAACATGATGGAACCGTCGTCTTTCAGCCCAAAGAAGTCGAGCTCCTCCTCGCTGGGACGGTAGGCCTCGCGGCACTTCGGGCAGATCTTGCGGATCAGGCGCTGGGAGATGACGCCTTTCAGGGCGCTGGAAATCAGATACGGCTCGATACCGATGTCGACCAGACGGTCGATCGTGGAAATCGCGTCGTTCGTATGAATTGTAGAAAGGACAAGATGTCCGGTGATGGCTGCGCGCATCGCGATCGTACCGGTCTCGCCGTCGCGGATCTCGCCCACGGCGATGATGTCCGGGTCCTGACGAAGGATGGAACGAAGGCCGGAGGCAAAGGTCATGCCGGTCTTTTCGTTGATCTGGCACTGGTTGACGCCGGGGATCTCGATCTCGACCGGGTCCTCGAGCGTGACGACGTTGACGTCGTCCTTGGCGAGCTCCCGGATCATCGTGGACATGGTCGTGGATTTTCCTGAACCGGTCGGGCCCACGATCAGGATGACGCCGCTGCTGTTTTTCATCAGCGCGGCATATTTCTGAAGATCTCCGCCCTCCAGACCGATCACGCCTTTATCGAGGAACTGCGCGGATTTGTCGAGCAGACGAAGAACCATCTTTTCACCGTGTACCGTCGGCAGGGAAGAAATACGCAGGTCGATGCTCTTTCCCTTGACGTTGACGTTCGCGCGGCCGTCCTGAGGGACCTTATGCTCGGAGATGTCCATATTTCCCATGATCTTCAGGCGGGAGATGACCGGATTCTGAAGATTCGCCGGCACGGTCAGGATCGTGCGGAGCAGGCCGTCGATCCGCATCCGGACGACCATGTCGTTCTCCTGCGGCTCGACATGAATATCGCTCGCGCGCTCCATGACGGCACGCTCAATGATGGAGTTGACAAAACGGATCGTCGGCACCGCGGCGGTGTCTTCCTCTTCATTGACCGTATTTTTGACGGGAACCGCCGTCTCCGATACCGTCTCGGCCTCCCGTTTCATTTCCTCGATCGCACGGGCGGCGCCCTCGTTGCCATACAGCGTGTTGATGGCTCTTTCCGTCGCCGCGCGGGTCGCGATCATAGGGATGACGTTTCTATGGGAGACCCCTTTGATCTCCTCAAGCGCCATGAAGTTCATCGGATCGATCATGGCGACGTAGAGCTCGCCGTTGACCATCTTCACCGGAACAACGCCGTATTTTTTCGCAAGATTTCTGGGAACATATTTGGTCAGCTCGACGGGGATCGTCACGCTTGTCAGATCGACAAAATCGACGCCAAGCTGAATCTGAAGCGCTTCAATCAGCTGAGGCTCCGTAATGACGTTGTTGTTGAGCAAAACATCGCCGAGCCTTTCGCCGGTCTTTTTTTGGATCACAAGAGCTTCATTCAGCTGTTTTTCGTTGATGATTCCGGCAGAAATCAGCAAATCGCCCAAACGTATATAGGTCATATCCCCGCTCCTTCTCCGTCAATTACATAAATTCCCACTAAATTTCAAATTATATTTCCACATTTTAAAGATACTCTCAGTTATTATATTCTATTTTTATTTTTATTGTAATTATCTTATACAAAAAAACGGACTTTTTTTATCGTTTTTTCATTTTATAGCAAGATCTACTTTCTTTTTTAAAATAACAGATAAAAATCTGTCGAAGTTCGGTGTCGGTCAACTCCGTCTCTCCCCGTCGGTTTCGGCTTTGCCGTTCTGCGGCCATGAAAACAGGCTTTCTTAACGAAAAAAACGGATCTGTCGGTTTCATAGGCGCCTAACATGCCGTGTATCTAAAAATAAAATTTCTCTTCATGCGCGGATGTCTCCGTTCTTTGGATTTGCCCTGATTTTTCCATGCGCGTGATCCGGCCTTATCCCCGTTTGAAAGCTGTATATTCTTCCTCATTTTGCAGAGAATAGAAAAGCAACCCGGTGAAAAGATGATACCGTTTCTTCCCCATAAAGAAAAATCGGCGCCTTCCGAAGCGAGTTTTTTCTGATGCTCAACGGAAAATTGTCATTTCGAAAACCGGGCCCGGCGGGACGGACGGAGAATTTCATCCGTACCGATCACATGGATTTCGGCCGGGCATCCGAAAAGCGCCGGGGATGGGGTCCGGCTCGCCAAAATCCAAATAAACATGCAGAAAGGTATTGAAATCATGAAAGCCACAGGCATTGTCAGAAGAATCGACGACCTCGGCCGTGTTGTGATACCGAAAGAGATCCGGAGAGTTTTGCGCATCCGCGAGGGCGATCCCCTGGAGATTTTTACCGATAACGACGGAGAGGTCATTTTTAAAAAATATTCGCCCATTGGGGAGCTGTCCGAATTTGCCGGGCAGTATGCCGATGTGCTCAACAAAGTCGGCGGCTATCCGGTCCTCATCTGCGACCGGGATCATGTGATCTGCGCCTCCGGGGTTCCAAAGAAGGAAGTCGTGGAACGGCGCGTCTCCCCCGCCCTCGAAGATCTGATGGAACACCGGGGCACCTTCTCCTCCTCCGGAACGGACAAGAAACTTCAGCCTGTCGAGGGCATGGAACGCAGCGCCCTCGCCGCCGCTTCCATTGTCGCCGCCGGGGATGTCTGCGGCGCGGTCATCTATCTCTGCGGCGACGGAGACTGCCGCGCGACCGAAGCCGAAAACAAGCTCGTCTCGGCGGCCGCGTCGTTTCTGGGAAAACAGATGGAGGAATAGCTTCTCCGAAGCCGTTTTCGGCCGGCGGCGCTTTTTGGCCGCGGGCCCCGATGTTGGAAAAGAAAAACGATCCTGTATAAAAAAGAAAGCCTTCGGGAAAAAGGCTTTCTTTTTTGTTTTTTATTTTTCGGACGGCCTGCGGAGTTCATCTTCCATGATATTGATGAGTTTTTCGAGCAGGACGATGGCCTGTGCGGAATCGGATTCCCCCATCTTTTGGTAGATCTGGGCCGAAAAATCCCGGGCAAGCTCCA
>DAOSWK010000108.1:0-5067 GCA_035593545.1 Oscillospiraceae bacterium
GAATCAGCGGCCAGCGCATATCCCGGAACATGCTGAACGCAACGCCGGTATTCTCGGTGTATTTCAGATACAGCACGTTTTTGATGAGTTCAATCTCATCCCGGCCGGCAAGGTTCACCTGAACCCAGTTCTTGATGATCTGATCCGCGGCAATCAGGACGACCGCGGCGATGGTCGCGAGAAACTGAAACATACTTCCTCCAAAAAACGCGGGCAGAACTCGAAAGAATCCCGCCCGTGGTGGTTTATAAAATGACGTCAGCCAACGATCTTTGCGCAGCGGCTACAAAGCGTCGGATGGTTGGGATCTTTTCCGACCGTTGGGCTCTGAATCCAGCAGCGGGCGCACTTATCGCCCTCGGCAATCTCCACGGCGACCTCATAACCGTCGTGTTCGCCCTCGGCAATCTCCACGGCGGAGACGATAAACGCCTCCGGAAGCTCCTCCTCGACGGATTTGGCAAAGTCATAGACATCTTTGCCGCAGCGAAGAACGATCTTCGCCTCGAGCGATTTTCCGATCCGTTTGTCGGCTCTCGCGTCTTCAAGCGACTTGTTGACGATGTCGCGCAGCTCGTCGATCTTCTGCCATTTCTCCATGAAGGCTTCGCCGGCGGCGATTCCGCTCTCTTTCGGGAGTTGGTTAAGGAAGACGGATCTGCCGTCGTCCTCGGCGGAGCGCGGCAGATACCCCCAGATCTCCTCAGCCGTAAAGGAAAGAATCGGCGCAAGGAAGAGGGTCATCGTGCGCAGAATCCGGTAGATAACCGTCTGTGCGGCGCGGCGGGCCTCGCTGTCCGCCTTTTCAACGTAGAGACGATCCTTCAGAATATCCAGATAGAAGTTGGAAAGATCGGTTGTGCAGAAATCGCGGATCGTGGAATAGACGATATGGTAATCGAGCTTCTCGTAGGCGTCGTGGCAGTCCGCGGCGATCTGATCGAGGCGGGCCAGCGCCCATTTGTCGATGCCGTCGATCTTTTCGAGCGGAACGGAATCCGTATCCGGATTGAAATCGTAGAGGTTGGAGAGGATAAACCGCGCGGTGTTGCGGATCTTTCGATATACTTCCGCGAGCTGCTTGAGAATATCCGGAGAGATGCGGATGTCGGCGTGATAATCGGAGGAGGCCACCCAGATGCGCAGGATGTCGGCTCCGAATTTCCCCGTGACCTCGTCCGGCGCCATGCCGTTGCCGAGAGATTTATGCATGGCCTTGCCTTCGCCGTCGACGACCCAGCCGTGGGTGCAGACGGCCTTATATGGAGCAATGCCTTTCCATGCGACGGAAGTCAGCAGCGCGGATTGGAACCAGCCGCGGTACTGGTCGGCACCCTCAAGGTAGAGGTCCGCGGGCCAATGAAGGCCGTGCGCCTCGTTACAGACGGCGGCATGGGAGACGCCGGAATCGAACCAGACGTCCATGATGTCCATTTCTTTTGTAAACTCGCCGCAGCCGCAGGCATCGCAGGTGAGATCCTTCGGCAGAAATTCCTCCGGCTCGTGCAGATACCAGGAATCGCTGCCCTCTTTTTCAAACATGTCGGAGATGGCGGCAACGGTTTTTTCGTTGATGATCGGCTTACCGCAGTTTTTGCAGTAGACGATCGGAATCGGCACGCCCCATCTTCTCTGACGAGAGATGCACCAGTCGGAACGGTCCGCGACCATCTTCTTGATGCGCTCGCCGCCCCATTCCGGAATCCATTCGACCTGATCGATCGCCTTTATGGCATCCTCTTTGAATCCGTCGATGCTGCAGAACCACTGTTCGGTCGCGCGGAACAGAATCGGGGATTTGCATCTCCAGCAGTGAGGATACTGGTGGATGATCTTCTCGCCGGCAAACAGCGCGCCGGTCTCTTTGAGATGGTCGTAAATCTTAATGTTGGCTTCTTCGGTCGTGAGACCCGCGAACATGCCGGCGTCCTCGGTCAGGCGGCCGTCTCCGTCCACCGGGCAGAAAACCGGGATCTCCGGATAGTGGTTGACGCAGACTTCAAAGTCGTCCACGCCGTGGCCCGGAGCGGTATGGACGCAGCCGGTGCCGCTGTCGAGCGTGACATGGGCGCCGACGATGATCGGGCTGACCCGGTCGATGAACGGATGGCGGTAGGTGGCATACTCGAGATCGGCGCCTTTGACGGTCTTTTCGGAGATCGTGT
The DNA here is from genome assembly GCA_035593545.1 of Oscillospiraceae bacterium. Classification (GTDB taxonomy): domain Bacteria; phylum Bacillota; class Clostridia; order Oscillospirales; family Ruminococcaceae; genus UMGS1668. Next base: position 2,166 of record DAOSWK010000108.1, read on the forward strand.
ATTTTTTAATGCCCGCGGCGGCCATCGAGGGCTCCACCAGTTCCCTTGCCATGATATAGTCCTCGCCGTTTGCGTGAACGGCGCAGTAGTCATATTCCGGTCCGAGGCAGATGGCGAGGTTTGCCGGAAGCGTCCATGTCGTCGTGGTCCAGATCACAAAGTAAGTTTTATCCGGATCGACGCCGAGCACATCGAGCTTGCCTTTGCCGTCCTCCAGCTTGAATTTTACATAGATGGAGCGGCAGCTGTCCTCCTGATACTCGATCTCGGCCTCGGCGAGCGCGGTCTTGCATTCCGGGCACCAATAGACGGGTTTCAGGCCTTTATAGATGAAATTTTTCTTCGCCATCTCGCCGAACAAACGGATCTGGACGGCCTCATGCTCTTTTTGAAGGGTGAGATACGGATGGTCGTAGTCGCCGATGCTGCCCAAACGCTCAAATTCCCTGCGCTGGGTTTCCACATAATGAAGCGCAAAATCCTTACAGACTTTGCGGAGTTCAATCGCAGAATGAATATTCTCGACGCCGACCTTTTTCATGGCCTTGAGCTCGATTGGGAGTCCGTGGGTGTCCCAGCCCGGAATGAACGGAGCCTTGTGTCCGCTCATATTTTTATATTTAACGATGATATCTTTCAGAACCTTGTTGAGGGCCGTGCCGAGGTGAATGTCGCCGTTGGCATAGGGCGGGCCGTCATGAAGAACGTAGAGCGGAAGCCCCTCGTTCTTGGCCATCATCTTTTCATACAGGTTTTCTTCCTGCCATTTTTTGATGAAATCCGGCTCGCGCTGCGGGAGCGAGGCCCGCATCGGAAATTCGGTTTTCGGCAGATTCAGTGTTTCGTTGTAATCCTGAGCCATACGGCGTTACTTCTCCTCTTGCTTATGGTTTATTCTTGCGCCGGGATTTCAATTTTCTTGGTCTCGGCAATGGATACTTCATCGAACTCCTCTTCCGGGAGCTCTTCGGCGATCTCCTCCGGCGGTTCCTCCGGGACGGGTTCTTCTTCAGGAACGGGCTGTGCGGCCTTCTCCTCCTGAACTTCCGGCATCGCGGTGATCAACTCCAGATGCTGACGGTAAATGGAAAGCAGATGCTTTTTAAAATCGGCGGTCTCCCTCTGGAGCTGCTCCAGCGTCTCTTTTTCTTTTTTGATCTTCCGCTCGGATTCATAATAAATCTGTTTCGCGTTGGCTTCCGCTTCGGAGAGAATCACCTCGGCCTTGCCCTTGGAATCCCGGATGATGCTGTCACCGAGTTTCTGTGCGCCGATCAGAACGGTACGGAGGCTGTCCTCGTTGGAGCGGTACTCCTCCAGCTTTTCGGCCAAAACCTCCAGCTTTTCCTCGGCCTCATCCCGTTCCTCTTCCAGTTTGGAGACGGCGAGGGCCACGTCTTTCAGAAAAATCTCGACTTCTTCGGTCTTGTAGCCAAACGCGGCTTTTTCAAATTTCCGGTTGGTAATGTCTTCCGCTGTCAGCACTGCTACTCCTCCTTATGTTTCAGATCGGCTTTTTGATCAAAAAAACACGCCGCTGCTCTCCAGCTCGTCCAAAAGGTCGCCCATGATATTGACGTTGTACGGGGTGATGATGTAGGTGCTGTTGGCGACGCGCTTGATCTGGCCGTTGTTTGCATAGGCAACGCCGCTGAGAAAATCAATCAGCCGGCGGGAAACGTCTTTGTTGGTGGATTCCAGATTGAGCACCACGGTATGTTTGGAGTTCAGGTGATCGGCGATCGGGCGCGCGTCGTCGAAATGTTCCGGCTTGACCAGCACGACCTGAAGCTGCGTGGTCGTATGAATATTGACGACTTTATTCTGTTTGATCTGATCGCTGGAGGATTTGCCGAAGAGGCTGGTCTTGATGGAATTGTCGGTCCCCGTCTTATCTTCATCCGTAAGATTGCCGTCGACCAAATCTTCCGCCGTATCCTCTACGTCTTCGTCCCCGTTTTCCGGAATTCCGAGAACATTCTTGACTTTGTCCATGAATGCCATTGCGATATCCTCCTGTTTTAGAGATCTTGAATTTCAGATTTTTTATATTCTCTTTCGCCGAACAAGGCCCTACCGACCCGGACGATTGTCGCGCCCTCCCGAGCCGCAATCGCGTAGTCGCCGGACATGCCCATTGAAAGAATATTAATAGATATATTATGGGAGTATTTGGCCGCAATGTCAACTAATAGTTTGCCCATTTTGGTAAAATAGGCCGTTCTTTCCTCTTCCGAAGCATCCGGGCGCCCGATCGTCATGAGCCCCCGGAGTCTCAGATGAGGATATTCCGCGACGCCCGCAGCCGCCGAAATCGCCTCTTCCTCCGAAAAACCGCTCTTGCTTTCCTCGTCCGCAATATTGACTTCGAGGAGTACGTCCATGATTTTTTGGAGTTTCGCGCATTGTTTTTCGATCTCCGCGGCGAGCTTCAGCGAATCAACGGACTCGATCATCGTCACCTTGTCGCAGATGTACTTCACCTTATTTGTCTGCAAATGGCCGATGAAATGGATTTCCGCGCCGCATAGGTCGTAGCTTTCGTACTTTTCAAGAAGCTCCTGCACCCGGTTCTCTCCCAGCAGCACGCAGCCGGCCGCAATCGCCTCGTTGACCCGTTCCGGCGCGACCGTTTTGGTCACGGCCATCACCGTCACCGAGCCGGGGTCCCTGCCGCCGAGAACGGCCGCCTGTTCCGCCTCGGCCCTGATTCGGAGAAACGCTTTCCCGACGGGCGTACGCTCAGGAGACAACTTTTCCGACATAGAGATCACTTCCCTCGATCACGACTTCGTCAAAGAGCTGGATTGCCGTCGTCACGCCGCGTTCCCATTTGCAGATGACGTATCCGGGGCCCTCATAAATCACATTTATCGTTTTAAAGACCACGGTTCCGCGGTCG
>DAOSWK010000015.1:0-27328 GCA_035593545.1 Oscillospiraceae bacterium
TTTATGGCGAAAGCGCACCCGCTCTTCACGAAGATGCTCAAAAAATACGACGCCATGAATGCCTCCGTGCAGGAGGACCTGATCGGCATCCGCGTGATCAAGGCGTTTGTGCGGAAGGATTTTGAGAACGAAAAGTTCACCGCCTCCGCCGACGACCTCCGCGCCGCCCAGAGAAAGGCCGAAAACCTGATCGTCTTCGCGATGCCGCTGATGACGCTTTCGATGTACGCCTGCATCCTGTCGATCTTCTGGTTCGGCGGGCATGCCGTCATCGAGGGAACGATGCTGACTGGCGAGCTCATCAGCTTTATCACCTATGTCGGGCAGATTCTGATGTCGCTCGTCATGATCGCGATGATTTTCGTGAACTTGGTTCTTTCAAAGGCCTCCGCAAAACGCATCATCGAAGTGCTTGACGAAAAGATCGACATCACCGACGACGAGGCCGACCCGGCGCTCAAACCGGAGGACGGCTCGGTCGTCTTCGACCATGTGGATTTTTCCTATGCGAAGGACCCGAAGAACCTGACGCTCACCGACGTCAGTCTCTCGATTTGCTCCGGCGAGACCATCGGCATCCTCGGCGGCACCGGCTCGGCCAAGACCACTTTCGTGCAGCTGATTCCGCGGCTCTATGACGTCGGCGGCGGCCGCGTCTTGGTTGGCGGGCGCGACGTGCGTGACTACAAACTCAAGAACCTGCGCGCGGCGGTCGCGATGGTGCTTCAGAAGAACGTCCTATTCTCCGGCACGATCCGCGACAACCTGAAATGGGGAAACCCGGATGCCTCCGACGAGGAGATGTTTGAGGCCGCAAAAGCCGCGCAAGCCCACGATTTCATTCTCTCCTTCCCGAACGGATACGACACCGACCTCGGACAGGGCGGCGTCAACGTCTCCGGCGGCCAAAAGCAGCGCCTCTGCATCGCCAGAGCCCTGCTCGCCCGGCCGAAGATCCTGATCCTCGACGACAGCACCTCCGCGGTCGATACCGCGACCGACGCGAAAATCCGCGCGGCTTTCCGCGAGAAACGGGCGGACATGACCGTTCTCATCATCGCGCAGCGGATTGCCTCCGTGATGGACGCCGACCGCATCCTCGTCTTGGACAACGGAAGAATTTCGGACTGCGGCACCCATGAGGAACTGCTTGTGCGCAGCCCGATTTACCGCGAAGTCTATGAATCCCAGCAGAAAGGGGATGACTGAGATGCCCGGTCCCCAGCATAATATGAAATATGCGCGCCCCAAAAACGCGAAAAAAACATTCCTGCGCATCCTGAGCTATTTGAAAAAATATAAAGGCAGACTGATTCTCGTTGCGGTGGCCATGCTGCTCAGCACGCTCTCCTCCGTGATTGGAAACTACTTCATGAAGCCGATCCTGAACCGCTACATCGTACCCTTCATCGGACAGCAGAATGTGGATTTCTCCGGTTTTGCCGGCATCATCCTCCTGCTCGCCGGAATCTATGCCCTTGGCATCGTCTGCACATTCCTTTACAGCCGGCTGATGGTCACGATCTCCACCGGCGTCCTGCGCGAGGTCCGCGTCGACATGTTCACGCACATGCAGGATCTTCCGATGCAGTACTACGATGCGCATACGCACGGCGAGCTGATGTCCCGTTACTCCAACGATACGGATGCCCTGCGTCAGATGGTGAGCCAGAGCCTGCCGCAACTCTTTTCGTCCGTGATTTCCGTCGTCGGCGTGTTCACCATGATGCTCGTTTTGAGCTGGCAGCTCACGCTGTTGGTGCTGCTGATGCTCGGTTTTATGATGTTCGTCGTGAAAAAAGTCGCCGGCGGCTCCGCAAGATATTTTATCTCGCAGCAAAAAGAGCTCGGCACGGTCAACGGCTACATTGAAGAACTGATCGAAGGTCAGAAGGTCGTCAAGGTCTTCTGCCACGAGCCGCAGGCCAAGGAGGACTTCCGCACGCGGGCCGACGATCTGCGCGTCGCCGCAAAGAACGCGAACACCTACGCCAACATCCTGTTCCCGATCATGGGGAACCTCTCCCACGTCCATTATGCCCTGACCGCCGTTGTCGGCGCCGTCTTGACGATCACCGGCACGCTTGACATCGGAACCATCGGCTCTTTCCTGCTCTACACCCGCTCGTTCAGCCAGCCGATCACACAGATCTCCCAGCAGTTTAACGCCGTGTTGACCGCATTGGCCGGCGCGGAACGCATTTTCGATTTGATCGACGCTGCGCCGGAGAAAGACGAGGGCGACATCACGCTCGTCAACGCCGTTCTCCAAGAGGACGGCTCGATCACCGAATCGAAGGAACGCACCGAGCACTGGGCATGGAAGATCCCGATGGACGGCGAGTTTACCTATATTGAGCTCCGCGGCGACGTCCGCTTTGAGCACGTCACCTTCGGCTACGAACCGGATAAGCCTGTTTTGAGAGACTTGACTTTCTACGCGAAGCCGGGCCAGAAGATCGCGCTCGTCGGATCCACCGGCGCCGGAAAAACCACGATTACAAACCTCGTCAACCGGTTTTACGACGTGCAGGACGGCCGGATTCTCTATGATATGATCCCCGTCAACCGGATCAAAAAGGCCGATCTGCGCCGGAGCCTCGGGATGGTGCTTCAGGACACGCACCTGTTTACCGAGTCTGTGCGCGAGAACATCCGCTACGGAAAGCTTGACGCCTCCGATACGGATGTCGGCGCGGCCGCCAAGCTTGCGAACGCCGATTTCTTCATCCGCCATCTGCCGCAGGGCTACGACACGGTGCTCACGGCGGACGGAGCCAATCTCTCTCAGGGCCAGAGACAGCTGCTCGCCATTGCGAGAGCCGCCGTCGCCGATCCGCCGGTGCTCATTCTCGACGAGGCTACCAGTTCCATCGACACCCGCACCGAGGCGCATATCGAAAAGGGCATGGATTCCTTGATGCAGGGCCGCACCGTCTTCGTCATCGCGCACCGGCTCTCCACCGTCCGCAACGCCGATCTGATCCTCGTGATTGAACACGGAGAGATCATCGAGCGGGGCAGCCACGAGGAACTGCTCACGCAGAGGGGCCGCTACTATCAGCTCTATACCGGCGCCTTTGAACTTTCCTGAACTTTATAAAAAGAAAACCGGGGCGGTATGACTTCCGCTCCGGTTTTTTCTTTTTATGTGTCCGCTCAGTGCGCACGGAGCCTTTGCCGGTAGTCCTCCTCGATGTCGGCCTTCCGGTCCTCAAATTCTTTCCGCTCCATCATCCCGTTTTGAAAAAGGGCGCGGAGCTGATCCATCCGGCGCCGATAATCCTCCCCCGGATCGGTCTGATGGATTTCATTGACCTCTCTGGAGTATTCCTTCGGCGTATAATGCTGGGCGCCGCCGGTCTGCGCATATTTTTTGCCGGAGGCGGCATCCCGCTGTTTCAGTTTTTTGGCCGCAATGACCGCGACCGCCACAAAAATCAGTACGGCCGGCAAAAATGAAAGCAGGCCGACAAAAACACTTTCCACACCGCTCATCCAATCACCTCCGATTCTGTTCCTGTTCTATTATATCATGGCATTCCGCTCTTGAAAAGCGGCGGAAAAATTTTATCCTCCGGTCTTGCAAAGCCGGGGACACCATGATATAATAAACAAGCATTTTCGGGGGCGTAGCTCAGCTGGGAGAGCGTACGGTTCGCATCCGTAAGGTCGAGAGTTCGATCCTCTTCGTCTCCACCACATCAATCTATCGTTGATACAAAGAAGGCCGACCAAAAAGGGTTGGCCTTCTTTGTTTTTACAGCACTTTGAACGCCGTCAGAAACGCGCATGTCCGACATACCGCATGAATCAAAAATCGGAGCGCCGTGAGGCTCCATCGGCTTTTGGCTCCCAAAATATATACGGAACGTCATCCGGCCCGATAACGCCCGGAATACCGTCCGTGAAGTTCGGATTCTCAAATTTTTTCTGCGCCGGATGTCTCTTTATACGGCTCGGCAGCATATCGATAAATTGCAGGCCCCCGTTTTCTCCGGTCCTTGTAAAAAATTATTTGATCCGGCGAAATTTTTTACGGCATTGAATCCCATTGGAAAATGCTGTATAATATTTGTCGAAAAAAGCGTCTCGAAACCTACATGCTCATCGGATTTATGCACAACCCGTTTTCCCTTTCTCTCAAAACGGGCGTCCGGCGGGACAGGCCCGATTCCAATCCTCATCCGTTGGCGGGGCGGACCTATTCCAAGGACCTCCGCCGCGTGGAAAAAGTCCTTATCCATCGTCCTTTTCTGCGTTGGAAAACCAAACTCATCGGTTGTATTCATGAAAAGAGGATTTTTTGGAGGTGGCGCTGTGATTTATTGTAGATACTGCGGAAAGATGCTGCCCGACGACTCGGTCTTCTGCGAAGGCTGCGGAAGACAGCTGAAAGGCAATCCTTCGGAGGCGGAAGAAGACGCCGTTTCCTCTTCAGCCGCCGGTGTGCTGGCGGAAGCAGGCGACGGACAAAACGGAAACATCCCGGCCGCGGATGTACCGGCGGAAAAGAACCCCGGGCAAAACGAAATCCTCTCCGCCGCGTCGGAGATCATCTCCTGTCCGAACTGCGGGGCCCGCTTTGTCCCCGGCGACAAGGAAGTCTGTCCTTTCTGCGGAGCGGAACTTCCCACGAAAGAGGAGCGCGAGGAAAAACGGCGTCTTTTGAATACGGTCCGGGGCATCTACAAATCATCCTCAACCAACGCGTTCTTGATTTGCCTGCTCCTCCTGATCGGATTCCTGTTGTTCTTTTTCTATTCGGAGGACGATCGGTATGAAACTCTCTTCAGTTTCTCCTCCTTCGGGATGTGGATGATCGTTCTGTTTGCCGTCGCCGTGCCGTTTTTCCTCATTGCTGCCAGAAGAAACCTGACCTCGCGGATCAAAAAGGCCGGGCTGACACAGCAGCAGTATGCTTTGCTGCTTAAAGAATCCATGCGCCGGCCTCGCAAATTCGTGCCGAAGACATCCGGCGAATCTACCCCGAATAGCAGCGGGACAAAGAATGTTCCGGGGAAAGCCGAGAAAATCGCCGGCCGGGTGCTGAAAGTCACGATGGCCGCGGTTTGCGTAGGGCTCGGTCTGATGGCCGCCAACTATTTCACCGACGGCGCCGTCTTTTCCTTTGTCGACAACACGGTGTTCTCTTCCGGCGGAGAATCGCTCACCGGGCGGTGGGAAGCCACCTCGGGCGGCGACTACGACCCGGCCGTCGTTTTCAAAAACGGCAAGGCCTATTTCGGAATCATCTGCCTCTCCGACGACGAAATTATCGACGATGTCGCCGGCGTCCGCCTGAAAATGGACCGAGGCGGCGTGAGCTACACCGTGACGAGCAGCTCCATCACTTTTACCAGCAACAATGGGACCTCCAAAACCTACGATCGGAGCGGGGATACCATTTACTTCGGCTCCGCTACGCTGAAGAAAAAGTCCGGATAAGGGCCGTCCGGCGTCGTTTCGCCTGTCTGCCGGGTTTGGGAGGCGGATGGAACTGCGGTCCTTACTACGAGGTGGGCGGAGCCTCCGAAAAAAGAAGCTCGGCCCGGCGGGAAATCTCCCAAAGGGTTTCCCCAAAGCATCCGGTTTATGGAGCAAGTACTTTTTCGGGCATCAAAATTTTCCGTCTTCATTCGGACAAAAAGAAAAAACCGGTCCCGTTCGTGGACCGGTTTTTTTATTTCATAAAGAACCGGGCAACGATGCACGGTACGGCCGGCGCCCGGCTTTTCTTCGATTCCGAAGGACATTTCCCTCCCGTTTCGGAAAGACTCTCCCTGAAGCGGCGCGGGCGCTTTACGTCGGCATGGTGACGGCCAGAAAGATCTCCGAGATCCGGTACCAAGTCGGATAATTCACTTCGCCCGTCGTCGGCAGGCCGAACACCTCCTGAAAAATTTTGACGGAGGCGGCCGTATCCTCCCCATAGATACCGTCCACCACCAGCTTGGGAATCAGGGGATAATTCTCTGAAATGGCATTGAGCTGCTGCTGGATGACTTTGACGTATTCCCCGGTGGAACCGATCTTGAGCACCGTTCCGGGGAAGGAGATCGGAATGCCTTCAACCTTTTCCGCCTCCTTGAGCACAATGTCGTAGCCGTAGTAGTTTTTGAGAATCTGTACGGCCGTATAACCCTTTTCGCCCAGATTCTTGGAACCCCATTGACTGAGCCATCCCTCGCGGTCGACCTGAATGCCGTCGTTATACTGCGTAAAAAGAGGCTGAACAATATCCTGTCTGGAAATATAGGTCGTAAATACCTCGTCCACCACTTCGGAGATCTCCTGGTAAATGTTTCTGCCGAACGTGAATGCCTGATCGTAGGCGGTGGAACTGGTGATCGTGAAATCATAACCTTTGCTTCGATACCATTCGGTGTAGACGCGGCTCATTGTAAAAGATAGAATGGCAAGAATGTTGGCCTTCAGGGTCTCCCGCGGCCAAGTAGCATAGATCTCGCTGCTGGCGACATTTTTGATGTATTCCTTGAATGTGACGGTGTAATTGGGCGCCGTCGTGTCGTCCGGCTTGCCGGTATGGACGATGATGAGACCGGGTACCACCGGCCGCGGCAAAACCACAAGATCCTTCGGAAACGGCAGTTTCTTGACCTCGGATTCCGGGATCTTCGGCGGAAAATCTCCCCATAAAACCGGATATGGGATCAGAATGTTTCCGTACAGGGGCTTCAGAACGACATTTTGCAGCGCCGTACAGGTCGGGTAAAGCTGAACATTTTCGACGGAGGCCTCCTCGAAGCCTTCCAAAGTAATGGTGAGGTTATATTGATTGAACGGCCTCGGCTGGCCGGGCTGAAGGGAGTTGGACAGCGGCGGCGTCGCAAGCGTGACGGGCGGAATCCTGCCGGTCATGTTCGTTCTGGCCTCCTCCAGCACCGCCCCGGTGTCCGGGTCGATCACCCGTACCAGCGCCTCTGCCGCCGGACTGCCCATTCGGTCCGTAAACACATGGACTTCGAGCATGCCGTAACCGCCCGAGGTGTTTTCCACGGTGCTCGTATTGTTTCCATTCATACTGTTTCTCTCCTATTTGTCATAGATCGGATTTCTTCAAAGAATGGTCTCCTTGAGGGACGAAAAGGTATTAAACAGATTCATTTTTCCGTATCCCCATTTGATGTTGGGGTATTGCATGTGCTCCTCCCGCACGCAGCCGCCGATCAGCAGGCTTTTGACGAGATCGCCGTCCATGGCCGGAATATTTCCCTGAACGATCCCCCATTCCATCAGCAGGGCCGCCGCGCCGGACGTCATCGCCGCCGCCACGCTGGTTCCGCTCATAGTGCCGTAGCCTGTCGGATAGATTCCGCGCACGTTGACGCCGGGCGCGACAAAGTCGGGCGCCATTCTGGGCAGCCGCGTAGGCCCCCATGAGGACGCCACGTAAAGGCTGTTGTCGTCGGTGTCGTATGCCCCGCAGGTGATGGATCGCAGGGCGCTGGAGGGAAATACGACGGTGTACTCGGGCACCGGTTTCAGGAACTCCACCATGTCGCTGACCTGACCGGTGATGGGCAGCCACGCGAAGTACTCGCCGTTGACGATCGCGTCTCCGAACAGGGTGATGTCCCAGATGCCCTCGGTGGCGTTGCGGAGGCCCACGATCACCTCATTGCTGGTATCCTTGGAATATTTGACATAGAGGGTGGTGTTTTCAAGAAGGAGTTTTTCCGAGTATTCAAGGCCGGGTTTAAACGAGACCCGAGGAAGCACCTCGCCGGTCGGGGAAGTGATGCCCACGGAGATCTTGTCGAAAGCGTCTCCGAAGATAAGCACCGAGAAGGAGGTATCCTGTTTCCCCACCTTGATGCTGACGACGTCGATGTTGCCGGTCTGAAGGATCTTGCCCTGCGTGTGATGCTTGGCATTCGACTCGTTGCCGGCCGCCGTGATGAACGTATAGCCGGGCCACTGTGAAATATAGGAGATGTATTCCTCAAACAGGGTGTTTCCGTCTCTGGCGCTGCTGTTGGAACCCATACCGATGCAGATAACCGCAGGCATATCGAGCGCCAGCGCCCGATCCATGACATACTTGATCCCCAGCAGATAGTCCGTGGATTCATACAAATTCGGATTGTCGGCCGGCAGCAGATAACGGTTGATATAATACTCCTTGGCGCGGCGCAGCTTCACAGCAACGATATTTGCTTTCGGCGCGGCGCCGATATAGGTTCCCGTCTCGTTGCTGGCCGCCACGGAGGCGAGAAAAGTACCGTGGCCGTCCTCGTCGATGCTCGGCACGACGCCGTACGGATCGTCGGACTTGAGCGCGAGATTGATCATATCCGCATCATAGAGTGAGCCGAAATAGATGTTGTCCGACCGGGGACCGTCGACGGTCTGATCCCAGATATTGAGGATCTTGGTGTTCCCGTCCTCGAATTTGAACGCATTCTGGGTATAGTCGATCCCCGTGTCGATAAAACCGAGGATGACGCCTCTTCCGGAAAGATTCAGAAACGGCTGATTCTGAACCTTGGAGATCCCGGCGGCATCGTTGCTCGTGCTGTCCAGAGGGGACAGGATTTTCGGATAAAAAGACGAAAAGTCCTTTCCCAGATCTTCAAACACGCTCTGTATGTATTTTTGATTCAGATAAATGACAATGTAATGATTCGCCAGCTCCGTTCCGGGGTGCAGATACGGTCTGACCTTCACATAATCCTTGAATCTTTCGGTATTCAGAGCCTGAAAATCCACCGTGGTCGGCAGTTTTACAAATTCATCCAGCGTCAGGGTATTCTCATCAATCTCTATAGCCATAAGTTATTTTTTCCCCATCGATATCGTTCCAAAAAAGCCATCGTGTTGCTGAGGCAGAGGGTGCCATAGCCAAACGAGGGATTTGGATACGTGGTATTCGGCTGCCGGTTGGCCCCCAGTCTTAAAAAGGCCCTGACCCGCTCGCCGTATAAAAAAGGATCGTTGTTGTTGATGATTCCCCACTGCATCATCAGCGCGACGGAGCCGGTGACAAAGGGCGCCGCCATGCTGGTGCCTGTAAAGGAATCATATCCCCCGCCCACTCTGGTACTCATGATCGCCACCGCCGGGGCGGCAAGATCCGGATTCGGCAACGCCATGTTGGTGTTTCCTTTTCCGGAAAACTCGGCGATATTTCCGACCCTGTCGTTGTATCCGGCCACCGCGATCATCTTGTTGGCGGTGGAGGGGATCGTCAGGGTATCCTCGGAGGTCGGGTTGGAAAAATAGGTCTTATCGGTGACCTGCTCAAGCGTCGGCAGCCACATCCGGAAATTTCCGTCGACCACCCGGCCGGAGATGATCCGCAGCTTCCACGCGCCGGCTTTGATCGTACCTGTCGTGGCCCGGACCTGAAAAAAGATCTCCTGACTGATGGAGTAATGACTGGGCTGGCCGTAAATCACGGTGAGCACAAGATTATCCACCCGCACGCTTTTCACCTGATTGCTGATGCTGACGACGCCGGAGGATTCCCCGTTCGGAAAGATGATCTCCACCGAAAAGCTGTCCGTAAAATCCTTCCAGAAAGAAATATAATATTCCTCAATGCCCGGAGCGGTAAAAAAATCGATCTCCTTGATCTGGTTGGAGGAGATCTGCCCCCGATAATGATGCCCGGCCGCTCCTTCGTTTCCGGTGGGAATCACCATCGAGGTCTTCCATTCGTTGCTGATGTCCGTCAGATAGGTTTCAAAAAGGGTGTCTCCTCGGTGGGAGCCGTTGTTCATTCCGAAGCTCATGTTGATGACGACCGGTCGATTCAGATTTCTTGCCGTATCAATCACATACTTGACCGCGCGCATCAGTTCCGTGGTTCTGGCAAAGGCCTTATAGCCCTTCATGCCAACCTCGACCACAATGAGCATCGCTTCGGTCGCGACCCCCATGTTCTGGCCGTCGCTTCCCCGGCCGTTCCCGGCTGCGATCCCCGCGACGGCGGTTCCATGCCCGTTCGGATCCTGACAGCTGATCACTCTCAGCGGATTGGGCGAGCTCAGCGCCTCATTGAGCTGCGCCTGCGTATATTCCGCCCCGCTCGTGAAACCGGCCGGTGGGTTCCCCTTTCCGGTCTGATCCCAGAGATAAAGAATCCGGCTGGTTCCGTCCTCATTCCGGAAATCCGGATGGGTATAGTCGATGCCGGAATCGATGATCGCCACGATGACGCCGGCGCCGCTCAGGTTGTAGGTCTCCCGATCCTGAACCTGAGGAATGCAGGAGGACGCCAAATTATACGGCGAGGCAATATACAGGCTCTTCGGAAGCTCCAGATGTTCAATCTCCGGATAAAAATAAAGATTCAGGATTTTGTCTTTGTCAATGGTGATGATCGCATAACCCTGCGAAAGGATCTCAATTTCCGCCCCCAAATCCTGCGCGATCGGAGCGATGTCCCCATGGAATTTGGCGATGACCTCCGTCTCATTGGTATCCTCGAGAAACAGATTCTGTAACCCGTTGTCGAGAATTTCCACGGGGGCACGGACTTTCCCCGGGATCCGCGGCCCGTCGCGTCTGTAAGAATTTTGCATGGGAATCCCTTTCCCCCTCCTTTTTTTAAAAATAGGTCAGAACCCGTCTTTTTTCGATCGGGTTGTAGATCCATCTGTTGTTGACAAGGACATAGCCGTTCAGCATCTCTCCCTGTCTGCTTTTCAAAAAATACCAGTATCCGTTCCCGTCGTTCAGCCAGATGAAAACCACGACATTGACGCAGTTTTCAATCGTGGACACGTCCGTTTCCAAGAGGCAGCGTGAACATTCGGGCCGAAAATTGAGCAGCGTCTTCTGCGCCGTTGTGGCCGGAAACATACGATCCAAGGCAGATCCTCCCCCGATTTCTTAAAAATTCGGCCGCGCCGCACATCCAAAGATCGAAACGGCCGCTTTTTTCCTAAATTCATTTATATGTTCGGGCAGGAGGAAGTATCACCTTCGGCTTCGCGGCTTCCACAAATTCTCCCGGCTTTTCGGCTCCCTACGGCGCATGGATTCCCGGCGCGGCTTCCGTTTCGCTCGGCGTATCCCATCAAAAAAAGGCACACCGTCCGGTGTGCCTTTTTGATTTTTATGAAAAGAAATTTTCTCCGGCCGGAGCCGCGTTTCTTCTCCGCCTTTCCGAAAATCACTCATCCAGCAGCTTATCCGCCTCATTGAGCGGCATCGGCCGGTAATAATAAAATCCCTGGATATAGTCGCATTTGAGCTTTTTAAGCAGCTCGATCTGCTCCTCGGTCTCGGCACCTTCGCAGACGATGCTGAAATTCAGCCGGTGCCCGAGCGAGACGATGGAATCCAGAATGACCGCCCCCTTTTCGTTGTCCGCCATCAGCAACAGCGAGCGATCCAGCTTCAGGATGTCGATCGGATAATTCTTCAAATCGGAATAGCAGGTGCTGCCGGAGCCGAAATCGTCGAGATAGATGCTGAAATTCATCCGGCGGAGGGCCTCGATATTTCTCTGCGCGGTCGCGTTGTTCTCCTGCACCACGCTCTCGGTGATCTCAACGGCGATCTGTTTGGGATCCACCGTATAGCGGTTGAAAATCTCGATCAGCTTGTTCGCGAGATCCGGCGAATCAAAATCGAATCTTGAGAAGTTGCAGGAGATGACGATCTGTTTCTCGCCCCGGATGTTCCGCTGCTGCTGCCATCTGCAAACCCGCTCGAACAGGTACAGATCCAGATCCATGATCGCGCCCTGTCCCTCGAAAAGTGAAATGAATTTGTCCGGCTTCAGGAGTCCTTTGGTCGGGTGATTCCAGCGGACCAGCGCCTCGCAGCCATAGATACCGTTCTCGTTCAGACTGACATACGGCTGCGCATAAATGGCGAACTGTTCCGTTCGGAACGCCTCGGAGATCATGGAGACGAGCTGATCCTGCTCCTGCATCTCGTTCAGGACATCCTTCCCGCAGATCGCATACGAGAGATTGTGATTCAGCGCATAGCGGTAGGCCTCTTTGCAGTAATAAATGACGTTCTGAGCGAAGCGGTCCTCTTTTTGTATGGAATAGATGCCCGCGTGGATGCCGATCTCGTATTCCTTGGAGAATACCACCGGATAGGCGTCGATCTTGTCGAGCACCCTGACCGCCCAGTTCTCCAGTTCTTCCTGAGAGGCCGTTTTCCGCGCAAGGACGAAGGAATTGTTCTCCACCCGGCAGAGCATCCCGGTATCGCCCATGTTCCGCGCAAGGATGTGGGCCATATATTTCAGGAAGTTGTTGACTTCCTCGGTGCCGAAGTGATCATACAGCTGCTTGAAATCTTCGCTGAAATAGACGACGGAATATTCCGCCCGCTGGCTGTCCGTCAGCTGTTTGTCGTAAGTCAGGCAGAAATGGTCGAGATTCCACACGCCGGTCAGATCGTCGAAAAATTCGCTGTACCGCTGTTTGTGTCTGAGCGCGCGGTTTTTTTCCGCGAGCACAATGATGGAGATCACCGCCGCAAGATAGGCGGCGGTCACCAGCGCCACCAGCCAGCCGGAGGTTTTCTCCTGCCGGCCCTGCACCGCATACTTCATCAGGATACGGTTCATGTCGTCGCTGCGCAGAACCTCCTCAAACGCCTCGTTGAAGCTTTGGATCAGTTCCGGCTCGGCAGCCTCCGTAAAGGCAAAATAGGCCTGATGGGTCGCGCCGTCGACCTCATATTCCAAGCCCTGTTCGGTTTTCTGAAGGCCGAACTCGTCGTAATCCTTGACGGCCGATACAATTTTGACCTGCGGGTTCTTGATCAGATCTTCCCGGTTGTCTCCCGTGGAGGAGCCGACATATTGAAAGGTCATACCGGTTTGCTCGCTGATCCGTGCGAGGATGTCCGGCATAATCCCGACATATTTGTCTTCCGTGCTGTCGTAGTATTCAATCGGATCGCAGTCGTAGCAGCCTGCGACCAGAATCGGAGTATCCGCCGACGGGGAAGATTCCTCCTCGGCCGTTCCTTCCGCATACGCAGGGAACGCCGTCAGCAAAATACAAATAAAAACAGCACATACAAATGGAGTGAAGCGCCTCAGCATTCTTTTCCCTCCGGCATTTCGGATTTGTTGTACTTCAAAACCGGCAGGCCGTCCCTTCAAAAGAAGCGGCATCCCGCCGAAGGCGTTTTTCTGATTTGGTCAGGCCCGTTTTCGATCCGCGTCGCCGGATGAAAAACGGTCTTGGAATAAAAGAAAAACCGTCCGCAGAGATCCCGGGCCCAGAGCCACGGTTACGGCCGGTGGATTTTCAGAGACAAGATTTCTCATGCGATACCCCATCCCCGTCTCCGCCCCTGCCTACCACGGCGGCCGGCTATGTGATCTCCGGGAACGGTACTCGCTTCTCTTTGGAAAAATAAAGCGCTTTATCTGCGCGCTTATATAAAGCCGGATAGGTGGAACCCGGCATCGCCACGGCAAAACCCGCCGAAATCCGGGCAGCCGGTTTCTCCTTCCGCACGGCTTCTTCCTCAATCATGTCGTTGATGGTTTTAATAACCGCCGTTGCAAAGCTCTTATTATCCACGCCGTCCAGCCAGATCGCAAATTCGTCGCCATGCAGGCGGGAAGCAACATCGCAGGAACGGAGAATCTTTCTGATGGCGCCGCCGATGATAACGAGCACGTCGTCTCCGATCATATGGCCGTAAATATCGTTGATCATCTTGAAACCGTCGACGTCGATCATCACAAAAATTCCGCGGTCCTTGCCCGACATCTTTCTAAGGCGCTGCGTCACTTCCATCTCGAAGGCCGACTCGTTTTTCATTCCGGTCTTGGCGTCCGTCTCCGACATCCGCTTGAGCTGCAGCTCCCGCTCGTGTTCCTCATGGACGTCGATCGCCGAGACGATGATGGATTTTACGATTCCGCTCTCCGCAAAAATCGGCTTGAAAGAGACGCTGTGCCACCGATAGGTCTCGTCGAATTTGATCCGCAGAAGCAGCACGTTGTCGTAGTCGTTCTCGGAGAGCTTGGACAGAATATCCAGAACCGGATCCATGTCCTCCGGATGCAGATACTTGTTGATATCCTCGGCGGGATAGACCTTAAACAGATCGGCTTGTAATTCGGCGGATTTCAGGATCGTGATGGCGTTTTTCTCCGGCACATATTCCATGATCAGGGATTCCTTGCTGACCTGAAGGCAGCGCCGGTAGCGGAACAGGCTGATCGCGTTCATGACGCGGTTATAAACCAGACGCACCGAATCGCTCTTTGTAACGACGTCGACCACGCCGTAATCAAAACTTTTTTTCAGAATATCGTTTGTCATTTCGTCTATGCAGAGAACAACCGGAATTTTATGCATCAGACCGTTGCGCTTGATGTAATCCATCACCGCAAAACCGTCCTGTTTCGGCAAAAAAAGATCAAGAACCACAGCGATCAGACTTTCGTGATGGCGTCTCAGAATTTCGATCGCCTCTTCACCGTCCGTCGCTTCCAATAAATCAAACTGCCCTTGAAAGGAGTTCTTCATCATTTCGCGAGTAACTTCGGTGTTATCCGCGATCAGAATTTTCATCTTGTCATTCTGCATACAAGGCTTCTTCCTTCGTCAAGCTCATTCCGGGTATTTTTCAACAAGTTCTTCAAAGCGCCTGTGTTCGGAAATCAGCTTTTCCAACGCCTCCGGAACGCCGTCGAAACCGCCGTGGCGCGTCGTCTCGACAATGGGGGTATTGAGATCAAAAAGCGGTTTCAAACCAAGATTGGCATACACGCCTTTCAGCGCATGGGAACGCTCAAAGCAGGCTTTAACGTCTTCAACTCCGCAGGCATCAATCAGGGGGGCAAGGGAATCATGGGCGACTGCTTTTTTCACCATCTTTATGTAGAAATCTTCCATGTCCATGCAGTTGTACAACCCATCCTTGACATTGCACCCCAGTGCTTCAAGTTCAATCAGTAACGGATGCTGCATAAAATTCCTCCTGCATTCCAACCCGAAATTATTCCCGGCCGCCCTTCCGGGGGCAGATCAGTTCTCTTCCGCCTCTCTGCATGAGTATTCATGTGGGTCGCATAGAACCCCCCGCGCCTTCTCTCGGACGGCAAAGGCGCCGCGGTTCGGTTCCCACCCGGCATCCGATCCTCTGAAAGCGAGAGCATTCCGTCGGGCCGCGATCGGCATAAAAATCAATAAAAAACGAAGCCCGGCGGAGTACTGAGATTCGGAGCGCCGAAAGCAGTCCTCATTTTACGTCCTTGCCGGGGATTTCTATAGAATTGTACCTTAAATTTTAATATTTTGTATGCTCATTGTATCACCTTGAAAATGGATTTACAAGAACAAGCCTCATAAAATTTTCGTTTTTATGACAATTTATGAACTTTTGCCGCGTTTTTTTCTTTCACCTCCCCGAATCGCAAAAAAGCATTTGCCGTTTTGATATTTCTCCCGCCGGGGCAAATGCCGTCCCGCCGCCGAGAACATTTTCCCGCGGGAACGGTGTTCTCCCCAAAAAGCGGGGATATAAAGGGATAAATCTTCCCTTGTCGTACTTTTTTCGTTCTCCGGTTCTGAGCCGATGTTTCGATGCGGGCGTGCTCATTTTGCGTCGGACATGCATTTTTAGGAGATGAGCACGGGTATGCCGATCGGGAACAGTTTTGTATTTTTTGAGCATGGTCGTCCTGGCGAAAAAGAGAGAATCTCTCTTTCTGATCCGCGCTTCTCCCGCAGACAAGTAAGCGGGAAAGACATGGGGAAATCCGACGGAAAAAACGGATAAAAAGCCGAATCCTGTACTTTTGGTCAGTTGCAATTTTATTTTTATACCGCTATAATAAAATAGAATAATTGGAAGTACCTTCCTGAAAAGGTACGATTTCGGTCCGAAAGATACTTTCCGGCCGGGAAACGCTCCGCCGCACAATTCTTTTTGGGGAGAAAGAAATTGGAACTGTTTGACAAATATTTCGACCGAAAAAAAATAGGAACCCCTTTTCTCACTTTTGAGGAGCAGATGGGCGACTGCCTGCGGCTCGTGGATCTCTATCTCGGCTTTGCCGCTCTGGCCGAGGCCGGAGAAGACGGGGAGCCCTCCCTTTTTCATCTGCCCGGAACCGCCGTGCGCCCGGAACAGGCTTCCGTTTCGTTGGAATTTTCCTGTATTCCGAACGACGACCTGCGGCTGAAACCCGAATTCCGCCGAGAAATCGAGGACGCATGGGGCTATCTGGAAAGCCGGATCGGGGATTCCTGCGAAGGGCTTCCGAATCCGCTTTCGTGGGTATTCACGAACCTCTTTCGCGACCATTTCCGCCGCCTCTGCGTCCTTTTGGGCGCGGCCGTGCTTGCGGACAGAAAATATGAGCAGATTTTCAGCCGGATGCAGGGAAATCCCGCCGAGACGCTGCCGACGCTCTCACTGGCTTACGGCCTTTCCGCGCTGGCGGAAACGCCCTCTCTGCGCGATTGTTTAATTTTTCCGCGTTCCGGCTACCGCTGGGATCTCTTTTTCGTCAGCAGCGGCAGGGGGCTTTCCGCCTCCTTTCTGCTGCGGGAAAGTGTCTTTCATGCGTTTCTGGGCAGCCGGATGCCGGATGCTTTTCTCTCCGAATTTACCGAGCTTTTCGATTGCCGCCGGGATGGAGACGGCCTTGAACCCGTTCTGATCCGGGAGGACCTTCTGGACCGGATCTGCGCGGTTTGCTCCGCCGCTTCGGACCGGGAATATCCCGTGCTTGCCGTTTTGAGCGGCGAGGAGAGTTCCGGCCGGCATTTTCTGATCCGCCACGCCGCGCGCAGGCTGGGCCTTGATCTGCTCTTTATCGACCTTGCCGCGGCGGATGCGCTCTCCCCCGCGGATTTCCGTGCCGCCTGCTTTGCCGCCGCGGCCGCCTGTTCGATCAACGGATTTGTTCCCGTTCTCTGTCACGGAGATATCCCGCCGGCGGAAAAAACGGAGGAATTTCTCTCCGTTCTTGCGGAGTTCGGTTTTCTCTTCGTATTTATGATAACCGGTCATGTGCCGTCTCTCCCGGAAAATGGGGAATTCTCCCCGGTCTTTTTCCCGGTCGAACGGCTCACGCCGCTGGAGGCGGAGACGCTCTGGAACGCATATGCCGGCGGCCTGCTGAAAAAGGAGGATCCCTCTGTTCTTTCCGCCCGCTACCGTATGACGCCCGGGCAGATCCGAAACGCCGTTCGCACCGCTCGTTTTGAAAACGAAGACGGGCCTCTTGCGGTGAAGGACATCGCCGCCGTCATTCGCTCGAGCGACGTCCGGGCCGGCACACAGCACTGCAGCAAGGTGAAGCCGTTTTATACCCTCGGCGACATCATCTTGCCGGATTCCGTCCGCTTACAGGTGCTGCATATCATCGACCGGATCAACAAACAATACGTTGTCAACAGCGAATGGGGCTTCGGCAAAAAATACGCCTACGGAAAAGGCGTCAGCATCCTGTTTTACGGCAGTCCCGGCACCGGCAAGACGATGTGCGCCCATGTGATCGCCCACGCGCTGGGGCTCGACCTGCTGAAGGTGGATCTCTCCTCGATTTTCAGCAAATATGTCGGCGAAACGGAAAAGAATCTGACCGAAGTCTTCCGGGAAGCGGAGAGCACGAACGCGATCCTCTTCTTCGACGAGGCGGACTCCCTGTTCTCACAGCGCTCCACGGAGATGAACGGCGCCAACGACAAGTACGCCAACCTCGAGACCAACCATTTGCTTCAGAAAATGGAGGAATTCAGCGGCATCTGCATCCTCACCACCAACATGATGATGAATTTCGATAAGGCGTTCTACCGCCGGATCGAATATATGGTCAATATCCCGTTCCCGGATCCGGCCACAAGACTCCTGCTGTGGAAAAATGCATTCCCGCCGGAATGCCCGCTTTCGGAGGGGATCCCCTTTGAATATCTGGCGGAGGACCTCGAATACAGCCCCAGCCAGATCAAGACGGCGGCGCGGGGCGCGGCCTATCTCGCCGCCTACGACGGCGCGGAAAAGATCACCGCCTTCTATATCGCGGAGGCGATCCGGCTCGATTTTGCCAAAAACGGCAAGGTCATGCCCCGCCTGCGCCTGATGTAAAAAGACAAAAGTCCGCGCGGCGGCCGATACCCGTCCGCAGGCGGCTTATAACCATCCATAACTTGCGACAATGAATTGAGAGACGGAGGGATAACCCATGGTTTCGGCCGATTTGGAAACCGAGAGGAAAAAACGGAAAAGCGGACCTCCCAGACCCATAAAACAGTCTACGGAAACCGGAAAGGGCCTGCTCGGGACCGGTGGAAACGCACTTTCCGCCGTGAAGAAACTGAGCATGCCTTCTTCGCTGCGCAGCCGCATGGAGGGCTCCTTCAACGCCGATCTCTCCGGCGTTCGTCTTTATGAAAGCCCGTCGGTCAAACGGCACGGCTTTGAAGCGGTTGCGCAGGGCTCCACCATCGGCTTTGCGCCGGGCCGTTTCCGCCCGGAGACCGCCTCCGGCCGCAGCGTGATCGGCCACGAGGTTTCCCATGTGGTCTCTCAGGCCAGAGGGGAATCCTCCGGCGCGGGCGGACGTCTCCTTCACAGCAGCATGCTTGAGCACCGGGCGGATGCTCAGGGAGTCCGGGCGGCATCCGGTCTCTCCGTCGGCGGCGAAAGAATCCACGTCGGCGCCGGGAGTTCGGCAAACGCTCCGGCACAGGGCATCATCACGAAAAACGATAAAAAGAAAATCGTCAACAAGGCCCCTTTCGTCCGTGAAGGCGTATGGAAGCGCGGCTTGGACGACATGTTTGTGTTGCGCCCGAAACTGGTGGACGAGGCGGAAAAGGCTCCGACCGGTTCCTCTCCCGCCCCTTCTCGGCATAAAAGCAAGAAAACCAGTTCCAGAGACCGCCTCGATACGGCGATGGATACCATCGATCCGGTGGGTTCCGGCTCCTCCTCCGTCTCCGGCGCCATAGACACCATCCGCAAAGGGGCCTCTTCCGCTTCCTATTTTAAAGGACTCGGAGACACCGTCGGCGTTGTCGGCAGCGGCGTGGGCATCGTCACCGACGCATACGATCTTTATAAGGATCCGAGCTGGCAGGGCGTCGTCAGTATTTGCAGCAACTCGGTCAAGTTTCTCACCGGCATTCACAACGTCGTGGGCGACGTGAAGGATGTCATCTCCGGAACCGGCATCAGCGAAGTCACCGGCATCGGAAAACTGGTCCCCGGCCTTCAGGCGGTCGCCGGCCTCGCCGATGTCGCTATCGGCATCGGTGACATGGTGCAACAGGGCATCGCCCGCGAGAAAGCTAAAAAATTCATCAGTGTCATGCAGACGAAGGCGACCGCTTCCGGCATCGACCTTGAGAATCCGAAGACCGCCATCAACAAGAGCCTGCTCGATCTCCGCTTCGACGCCGACGAGACCTCCGCCGTCGCCGGAAAGATGAAGACCGCGCTCTTCCATGTCGGCAAGCGCTTCAATATCGACGCCTCCTCCGACGCCGCCGTCGGAACAAAATATCGGGAACTCAAGGGCGCGCTCGCCACCGCCCACGGCAACGTGGAGTCGTCGCAGAAGAAATATACTAAAAAGAACCGGGCCTTCCTGCAGGCTTCCACGGCCACGCTGACTTCCAAAAACCAGCGTTCGGCCTATCAGGCGGAGCACGACAAGCTCGCCACCATGGAAGAGATCCGCGAGGAACGCGCAAAGGCGGTCACGGAGGCGCAGGCCAAGGTCCGCCGGAGCAGAAATGCCCGCAATTCCTCCAAAAAGCGGAAGAACACCGTCTCCGCCGCATTTAAAGCGGAGGGTATCGACCTCGACGCCGTGGCAAAGGAGAAGAGAGCGGATTTCCGCCCCATGGCAAAGCTCCTGAGTATTTATGAACAACGGAAGACGGCCGAAGAAAGCAAGGTCGGCGGCATCTCCTCCCTCTCCGGAACCGTCGGCATCGGTCTCAAAGGAGCCAATCTGGGACTGACCGGCTCCGAAGGATTGGATAAAACCTCGTTTGCGGCTCTGATGCCGTCTTTCGGCGGAAAAATGGAATCCTATGTCACCTCCGAATCCAAGGACGAGGATGTCTGGTCCTTCTATGAAGGCTTTGAGGCAAGAGAATCGAGGCTTGCTCAGGCAGAGACCCAGCTGCGCCATGCTCGAAGATCTCTCGCCGCCCAAGAGAAGATCATCTCCTCCCATACGACGACCACGGAGGCCATGCCGCACAACAGCGACACCGAACACGAAGCTCTCGAGAACGAAGAAAAGAGTAAGGGAAGCGAAAGTCAGGCTTCACAGAAAAAGATGCTCGCCGCGCTGGAGGCCTATAAACAGCCTCAGGCCGACTTTGAATTCTTTAAATCCTCCTTCGAGCAGGGCTATCCCGGCGGGATTAACGATTCCAACGCCGACAAAATGGTCCACATCAAAAGACGGGCCGAAAGAGCCGCCAAGAAAAAGCGGACTGCCTATGATAAGGCGATGAAGGCCGCGCCGCTCGCCTTCGAAAAGTTTGCAAGTTCCATCCGCATGGGTGAGCTGATGAAGAAAAAGGCCGGTCAGGAGATGTTTAACGCCGGCATCGACATCCTGAAGGGCGTTCTGGATGTCGCCGCGGGCGCCTGCGACGTAGCGGGCGTGGCCGCTTGGATCGGCGCCTGCATCAGCGCCTTCAGCGCCGGTCTCTCCGTCGCGAAGATGATCGCGAAGCATGTCCAGAAGCGCGGCCGCATTCGTATGAACCTCGGACAGACGCTTCAGGCACGGCAGAAATATCTGACCGCCGCGCTCTCCTCCTCCTCGGAGTCCGTCGATTCCACATCGATGACCGATGAGGAAAAGGAAGCGGAAAAAGAAAAGCTTCAGGCAAACGCCGGATTTTCTCACCTCGGTAAGTTCAGCGGGCGTTCCGACGAACTCGTCAAGATTGACGAAATCATTCAGGACATCATCGACGAGGCCTACACCGCCGCCCACGCGCAGGATATTGAGAAAGCGAAAAAAGAAGGAAAAACCGACAAGGAGATCGCGAAGATCGCCCACGTCACGCGGGACGGAAAACGTTCCCACGGCCGGGACACCACCCGCCTCTTCAAGCGGCTGATCTGCTTTGAAATGGGCTCTCCGAAAGGACAGCGCGCCGAGCTCTCCGATATCGCCATCTACCGCAACGCGGCGAATATGCTGGTCGACGCCTCCAAAGAAGCGTATACGCCGGGCGCGGTCAAAAACTGGCGCGACGCCATGAAAGCAAACAAAAAACAGACCGCTGTGACGCGCCCGGGTCCTGCGGCGATGGGCGGTATCCAGATGCTGATCGATCTCGGCGTGATCAAGAAGCTTTGGGATCCGCTACCAACCCTGAAAGATGTGGCTAAGAAGATGGGTGCGGAGCGCAGGGACTACCGGAATCTGATTAAGGACCCGTCGGTCCGGGTATTTCCGGAGCTCGTCAAATGGCGCGCCGACGTGGGGACGAAGTTCGAACATTTCGACGAGACGGACGAGGAAGTCGTGGCCCAAAAGGAGCAGTTCCTCTCCGGCTACGGCACGGGCAGGGGCGCTTACGCACAGCAGCATATGCGCGGCATGGGTGCCCGCCGCCTCGCGGGAGATATGTTCAGCGACCGGAGCGCCGTATAACAGAGAACGGAAGGAGAACGGAACATGAGCGAACAAAAAAATGAGAATGCCCGCGCGCCGGAGGAGGTATCCGGAGAAGCGGAGGAGACGATCTCCCGTTTCGATGAAGAAGAATTTCTGAACGGATTGGCGAATGGGCTGCATATCTACGGCTTTGAGCCGACGGTCGAACATATGGAGGGGTTCCCGGTCTCGCTGCATGCCGCGTTCGGCGACGAAGAGGGAAACGATGTGATCGCGCTGACCTGTGTCTTCGCTCCGCTGGAGGTTTTGACCGGCGACGACGTACAGACTTTGCAGATCCATTTTGCGCTGATCGACCCCATCGAGACGGAAAATCTCGCGGAGGTCGACCACTTCTGCCGCCACTGCAACTGGAAGACGGCGACCGGCGCCTTTCTCATCCAGACGGATCTGGGCGTTGTTTCCTACCGCGACGGTCTTTTGCTCCGCGGCGAGACGAACATCATGGATGCGGAACAGCAGGCGCTCGATCACTTTGCCCTGATGCTCCATTATATTGAATTTTATTATGACTCCCTGAAAGCGGTCTGCGCGGGAAAAAGCACCCTTGCCACGGAGATCGAAAAGGGCAAAATTAAATAATCCCTGCCGACCCGATAAAATCCGGTTTAAAAGCGGTGCCTAAAGCGGCGCCGCTTTTTTATCATTTATAGAAATGGCGGTTGTTCCGGTATAAAAGGGGTTTCGGGCAAAAACGGTCCGGCAGTTCTTCGCATTCGTTTCCATGCGCGCAGAAGCGGCAGCCCCGTCGGTTGTCAGTCAGTCATAGGTTAAAATTTAAAAAAAGGCTTCTCTGTTTTTACCCAATTCCGCCCGCATCACCTTTTTTGGGCACGCAGGCCTTCTTTCCATCCGCGCGGTTTCGATTTTTTTCAAAAACTTTCGCGGATATTTCATACGCCCGCTTGACAAAGCGAGCATGGGGTGTTACGATAAATCAAACAAAATATATCGATCTTTAAACCAATACAGAGAGATTGGCAAGATTCGGATAGGATAGAACTCCATGACCTTGCCATAAACTGCGGCAAGGTCTTTTTTGTTAGGCAGGAGCGGTATATTTTGGAATAAAAAGGGAACAGGAGAACACTCATGAATCTGATCTACGACGTCGGCGATAAGCCGAAACTCAGCAAAACCCTGATCTTTGCGTTCCAGCAGATGATCGCCATCATGGCCGCCACCCTGCTCGTACCGATCCTGATTACGGGATTTGGCCTCCCGGCCGATCCGGCCGCAGCCCTCTTCGGCGCCGGCATCGGCACCCTGGTCTACATCTTCTTTACCAAGAAGAAAAGCCCGGTCTTCCTCGGCAGCTCCTTCACCTTCCTCGGTGCCTACGCCGCCTCCATCAATCAGCTTTACGGATACTGGGGCATCATCATCGGCGTCGTCTTCGCAGGACTTGTCTATGTCGTCATCGCGCTGATCATCAAGAAGGTCGGCTCCGAATGGGTCAACCGGCTGATGCCTCCGGCCATCATCGGACCGATCGTCACCCTGATCGGATTGAGCCTCTCCGGAACCGCCACCGGCTGGATGTCCTCCAACGGAGGCAGCACCTACAACCTCGTCTCCATTCTCTGCGGTCTCGTCACCTTCTTCACCATCGTTTTGGTCTCCGTCAAGGGCTCCAAAACCCTGAGGCTCATCCCGTTCATTATCGGCGTCGGCGCCGGTTATGGACTGGCCCTGATCTTCACCATCATCGGCAATGCCGCGGACATCGAATCCCTCCAGCTGCTCAGCTTCCAGCCCTTCATTGACACTTTTGGCAGCCTCAACCTCGCAAGCTTTATCGATTACCCGAAGTTCTTCTTCCTCAAGGGCATCGAAACAAACGGACAGTATCCGCTTGATGCCGCCGCCATCGGCAACATCGCCATGATCTACGTCCCGATCGGCATCGTGGAACTGGCCCAGCATATTGCCGACCACAAGAATCTCGGCTCCATCATCAATAAAGATCTGATCACCGATCCGGGCCTCGACAACACCCTTCTCGGCGACGGCGTCGGCTCCATGGTGGGCGCCCTCTTCGGCGGCTGCGCAAACACCACCTACGGCGAATCCATCGGCTGCGTCGCCATCACCAGAAACGCCTCCATCGTCTCCATCGTCGACGCCTCCCTCGGCTGCATGATCCTTAGCTTCTTCACCCCGTTCGTCACGGTCATCAACTCCATCCCGAAATGCGTCATGGGCGGTGCCTGCGTAGCTCTCTACGGCTTCATCGCAGTCTCCGGTCTCCAGATGCTGCATAAGGTCAATCTGGGCGATAACCGCAACCTCTTCGTCGTCAGCGCCATCCTCGTCACCGGCATCGGCGGTCTGACGCTGGAATTCGGCCAGAACCCCGTGACCGGCGGCTCCCTCTTCTCCATCACTTCCTTAGCCGTCGCCCTGATCTGCGGCCTGCTGACCAGCCTGATCGTCAACAACGGCAAAATTGGAACCGGCACCGACGAGGAAGACGGCCTCTCCGCCGCCGCGGAGGAAATGGGCAAGGTCGACTTCTCCAAAATCGGTGAAGAAAAGAAATAATCCAATCGAATCCGGATATAAACGGGACTGCAAAACGGCGGCCCCGTTTTTTTCTTCTTATATGCTTCCCGAACCACAGGAAAAATTTGTTTTTCCGCTTTACAAAAGCCAAAAGAAACGGTACAATAGAAGCGTAATAAAAGAGCTTCCCTCTCCCGGGAAGAACGAAAGGAACGAGTACAATGGCCATTGATCAGGAGCCCAAAAAAGACCAGCTCAAGAGATACGAAGTCGTCCGCGAAGGCCGCGTTTACGAGAGATGCTTCAACGTTCTCGACGCAAAGGATCGCGCCCGTTCTCTGTCCATGCAGAACGCCGGGTATCCGTATTCCGTCCGTTACGACGGCACCGAGCTGGCCAAATTTATGGACGGCAAAGAGGCCTGACCAATCTTTTTCGTTTAAATGATGCAAAGAGGCGCGATCCTTATTGGATTGCGTCTCTTTTTTGTTCTTTCTTTGGGACGAAAAGCCCCTGTGAATCGCTTCCTGCATGGTTCTTCCGGAGCGATGCGCTTTCCCCAAGTTTCGCGCTCTTCTTGAAAGAGACCGCCGCTTGCCGAACCCTTTCCATGAATTTCAGGTCTCCGCATTTCTGTTTTCATAGGAACAACAACGATGGAGCGCTTTTCGCAAGGTCTTCGCATTCTTTTTAAAAGAGACCGCCGCTTGCCAAACTCTTTTTATTATATTTCAGGCTCTCCCGTCTCCCGTCTTCAGCGGGGTAGACACTGTTTCACGGTTATCTACATAAAAAACAGGAGACCTGGCGATTTTGTCCGGACTCCTGTTTTTTTATGGCATGGTTTGGATTATTTTTTGATCAGCGCGCCGGTTGGGCAGGTATTCACGCAGAGCATGCAGTCCCGGCAGACATTCTCCCCCTGCACCACCATCGGCAGGTAGGGCTCCGCGGTGGCCTTGCTGCCGCGGTATTTGAAGCCGAAGATATGCGCGCCCTTGACCTCGGCACAGATACGCACGCACCGGCCGCAGAGGATGCACTTGTTCGGATCGCGGTAAAAATACGGATGGCTTTCGTCCCGCGGGGTCTGTCTCTTTTCGCCGGTAAAGGCGAACTGATCCGCGCCGTACTGCGCCGAATATTTCCGCAAGAGGCAGTCGTTCTGCGCGTCGCAGCCGCATTTGAGGCAGCGGGCGGCCTCTTTCCGCGCCTCCTCCTCGGTGAAGGAACACTCCGCCTCATCGAACGTATGCTTTCTTTCCTCCGGCGGAATTTCGGCCGGATGCTGTTTCGGCAGTTTTTCCATCGTTTGATATTCCGCCGGGTCCACCTCGCGAAGCTTTCTGCCTTTGACGTGGAAATATGCGTCCGGCGCACGATATTCCTCCCCGCGGAGGAAGGCGTCGATGGCAAGGGCGGAGCGTTTTCCCGCGGCGATGGCCTCGATGGCGGTCGAAGGCCCCGTCACCACGTCGCCGCCCGCATAGATGCCCGGCAGCGCGGTTTTTCCGGAGGCCTTGTCGGCCACCAGACGGCCCTTTACCGTTTCAAGCGAAAACGCTTCGTTCAGGAACGACAGATCCTGCGTCTGGCCGATGGCGGAAATGACGACGTCCGTCGGAAGGTCGTATTCGGAACCTTCCATCTCGACCGGGCGGCGTCTGCCCGAGGCGTCCGGTTCGCCAAGTTTCATCCGGATCAGTGTGAGCACAATGCCGTGCTCATCTCTGCGAAGGGCCTTCGGATTGGTGAGCACGTTCAGAAGGACACCCTCCGCTTCGGCCGCGGCGACCTCCTCGGGATGAGCCGGCATCTCCGTCTTGCCGCGGCGGTAGACGATTTCGACCTCCGAAGCGCCGAGACGAAGCGAAGTCCGCGCGGCATCGATGGCCGTATTGCCGCCGCCGACCACGACGACCTTCTTCCCCCTGAAGTCGATGTCATGGGACTGTTCCACCCGGCCGAGAAACTCCACGCCGGTGAAGGCGCAGTCCGCACAGGTCTCCTCGCCCGGGCAGCCGAGTTCCCAGCCCTTCTGGGAACCGACGCCGAGGAAAACGGCGGAATATCCATCCGCTTTGAGGCCTTCCGGCGTGACGTCCTTTCCGAATTCGACGCCATAGCGGATCTCCGCGCCGAGGGATTCGATCAGTCCCACCTCACGATCCAGAATCTCTCTGGGCAGGCGGTAGGACGGGATGCCGTAGCGGAGCATGCCGCCGGCTTTCGGATGACGCTCAAAAAGCGTGACTGCATGACCTTTGAGTTGGAGATAATAGGCGCAGGAGAGCCCGGCCGGACCGGCGCCGATCACGGCGACCTTTTTCCCGGTCGCGGGGTCCTTTTCCGGCAAAAGAATCTCATGCGCGGCCTCGTAATCCGTGGCGAAGCGCTTGAGGCCGTCGATGCCGATCCGCTCGTCCACCAGATTTCTGCGGCACTCGTCCTCGCAAGGGCGCGTGCAGATTCTTCCGCAGACGGCGGGAAGCGGATTTTGCTCGCGGACAAGACGGACGGCGCCGCAATAATCGCCCTCCGCAATCTTCTCTATATAGTGCCGGGCATCCACATGCGCCGGACAGGTCATGGTGCAGGGCGCGACGCAATCCCCGGTATGCTCGGAAAGCAAGAGCTCGAGACAGGTCTTTCTTGAAAGATAGATCGCGTCGCTCTCGGTGCGGACGACCATCCCTTCGGCAAGGCGTTGCCCGCAGGCCAGCGGATTGCCGCGCGCGCCGTCGATCTCCACCCTGCAAAGCATGCAGGAACCGAACGGTTTGAGCCGCGCGTCGTTGCAAAGGGCGGGAATCTCCACGCCGTTTTGCACGGCCGCCTCAAGCACGGTGGAGCCGGCAGGGGCGGTGCAAGGCCTGCCGTTCAGCGTAAAATGCAGTTCTTCCATAGCGAAATCATCCTTTCAGGAAACATCCGGCGAACCGGGCCTCTATGAGCGCGGCAGCCGGTGAATCCGGGCCTTTCGGAGACAAATCTTTTCTCCTCTTACGGACTGCGGCCGTCCTTCTTAGGTTCTGCCGAATGGGCGGAATCAAACGAATCCCACAGATATCTTTCGTTTCCCGCGGCGGCATCCGCACGGATCCCGGCCGGAAACGGGAGGTTTTCAAAACAGCTTTTTGGGCGGAAGGTCATTCCTTCCGGATGGCGCCGAAGGAGCAGGTCTCGAGGCAGGTG
>DAOSWK010000109.1:0-4981 GCA_035593545.1 Oscillospiraceae bacterium
TATATTCCGGACCGGGAATCCGAGGGCTACGGTCTCAATAAAGGCGCCATCGATTACATCGCCTCTCAGGAGACCGACCTCATCGTCACGGTGGACAACGGCATCTCCGCCGTCAATGAGATCGACTATGCGAGCTATCTTGGCATCGACGTCGTCGTCACCGATCACCATCAGCCGCGGGAGATTCTGCCGGATGCCGTCGCCGTCGTCGACCCGCACCGGGAGGACAGCGAGGGCGAATATCGGGATCTCGCGGGCGTTGGCGTGGCGTTCAAGCTCGTCTGCGCGCTGGAGGACGACGACGGTTGGGGCATCATCGACCAGTATGCGGACTTGATTTCGATCGGCACCGTGGCGGACATCGTGCCGCTGACCGGCGAGAACCGCGCGCTGGTGCGGGAGGGGCTTTCCGTCATCAGTGAGACGGACAACCTCGGTCTGCGGGCATTGATCGAGAGCACCGGTCTCTCGGGAAAACTGATGACTTCGGAGAATATCGCCTACGGCATCGCGCCGAGGCTCAACTCCGCGGCAAGGCTCGGCAGCGCCTATCAGGTGATCGAGCTGCTGACGACGGAGGACGAGGACCGCGCCGCCGAACTCGCGGCAACTCTCTGCGAACAGAACCGTCTGCGCCAACAGCTGGAGCAGCAGATCTCCCGCGACGTGGAGAAGATGTTCACCGAGCGGCCGGAACTCTTCCGGGACAGAGTGATCGTGCTCGACGGCGGCGGCTGGCATCATGGCGTCATCGGGATCGTGTGCTCAAAAGTGGTGGAGCGCACCGGAAAACCGTGCGTGCTCATTTCGCGCGACGGGGAGGAGGCCAGAGGTTCCGCCCGCAGCGTGGAGGGCTTCTCCATGATCGACGCGGTCTCCTATGCCTCCGACTGCCTGACCCGGTACGGCGGCCATCCCTTCGCTGCGGGCATGTCGCTCGAATCCGCGAAGATCGACGCCTTCCGCCGCAAGATCAACGAATTTGCGGCAAAAAACTTTTCGATGATGCCGGTCTTCACGCTGAAGATCGATAAAATTCTCGATCCCGCGGACGTGACCGTAGAAAAGATCGCCGCGCTCCATCTGCTGGAGCCGTTCGGCTGCAAAAACGAGATGCCGCTCTTTGCCTTCCGCAAGGTGATCATCGACGGCATCTATGCCATCGGCAACGGAAAACACATCCGTCTGCGCCTCAAAAAAGCCGGGCTTACGTTCTATGCGATCTGGTTCGGTGTCTCGCAGGAGGAGTTTCCTTATAAGGTCGGGGAGACGGTGGATATTGCCGCTTCCTGCGACGTCGGAGAATATAACGGAGAAGCGCGCGTCTCGGTGAAGATTCGGGATGTGCGGCCCTCTTCCCTCTGTCAGGAGCGGCTGTTTGGCGGCAACCTCGCCTATGACGGATTCCTCCGCGGCGAGCCGGTTCCGGAGGAGGAAATTCCCGCCCGCCCGGATTTTGCGCTGGTCTACCGGTTTATCCGGGAGGACGGCGGCTTTCAGGGGGAGCCGGATATCCTCTTCGGCAGGATCACCGGCGCCAACCGGGATACCACGATGAGTTCCTGCAAGATGCGGCTCTGCATCGACGTGATGGAGGAGCTCGGCCTCATCGCCAGTTCCTATGACGGCCGCCGCATCTGCGTCACTTTGAAAACACCTTCCGAAAAGGTGGACATCGAGCACTCCCAGCTTCTCGGGAGACTGCACAAAGGCAATATTTGAGGAGCGGAGAGAGTGAGGAGGTGACGGCATGAGCGAATATCTGCAAAAGCTGATGGAAGCCATACAGGAAAACGGCAAACCTCTCGATATGGATAAGATCGAACGCGCGTACAGCCTTGCCGAGCAGGCCCATGCCGGACAGACGCGCGCTTCCGGCGAGCCCTATATCATCCATCCCGTCGAGACCGCGATCATCACCGTGAAGCTCGGCATGGACACGGACACCGTCGTCACGGCGCTGCTGCACGACGTTGTGGAGGACACGGACGTCCCGCTCGAGAAGATTCGCAAGGAGTTCGGCCCCGAGGTCGCCCTGATGGTCGACGGCGTGACGAAACTCGGCCAGATCGCCTACGTCTCGCGCGAGGAACAGCAGGCGGAGAACGTCCGCAAGATGCTGCTCGCGATGGTGCAGGACGTGCGCGTGATCATCGTTAAATTGGCGGATCGCCTGCACAATATGCGCACAATCGACTTCATGCCACCGGAGAAACAGCGCAACAAGGCGCACGAAACAATGGAAATCTATGCGCCGCTCGCACACCGCCTCGGCATCCGTCCGCTGATGGAGGAGCTGGAGGACCGCTGTATCCGCGTGCTGGACCCGGTGGGTTACAACGACATCGAGCGCCGCATGGAGCTTGAGAAGGACGAGCGCATCCGTTTCCTCGACAGCCTCAAGGAACGGATCAGCGAGCGCCTGAAAAAAGAAAACCAGCCGGCCTACGTCGAGGGCCGCATCAAATCCATCTACGGCATCTACCGCAAGGTCTATATTCAGGGCCGTTCGATGGAGGAAATTTTCGATATTTACGCGGTCCGCG
This sequence comes from Oscillospiraceae bacterium, assembly GCA_035593545.1. Lineage (GTDB taxonomy): Bacteria > Bacillota > Clostridia > Oscillospirales > Ruminococcaceae > UMGS1668. The sequence continues at coordinate 2,547 of DAOSWK010000109.1, forward strand.
TCATTGTGGAATCCGTCTACGAATGTTACAACGTCCTCGGCATCGTCCACGATATGTTCAATCCGATCCCGGACCGTTTTAAAGATTATATTTCCACGCCGAAACAGAACATGTACCAGTCCCTGCATACGACCTGCATCGACAAGGAGGGCATCCCTTTCGAGATCCAGATCCGCACATGGGATATGCACCACACCGCCGAATACGGCATCGCGGCGCACTGGAAATACAAGGCCGGCATCACCGGCAAGGACAACATGGAGGAGCGCCTTTCGTGGGTGCGCCAGCTTTTGGAACAGCAGCAGGAGTCCGACGATGCTTCGGAGCTCGTGGAATCCATCAAGAGCGACATCGCGCCGGACGAGGTCTTCGTCTTCACGCCGGGCGGCGACGTCATTCAGCTTCCGACCGGCTCGACGGTCATCGACTTCGCCTATGCCATCCATACGGCCGTGGGCAACCGCATGACCGGGGCGAAGATCAACGGCCGCATCGTTTCGCTGGATTCCGAGGTCAAGACCGGCATGATCGTGGAGATCATCACGACGAACGCCCCGGGTCACGGCCCGAGCCGCGACTGGATCAGTATGGCCAAGACGGCCGGCGCGAGGAGCAAGATCCGCACTTGGTTTAAAAAAGAACGGCGCGACGAGAATATCGTCGAGGGAAAAGAAGCGGTCTGGAAGGAATTCCGCCGCAACCTCATCATTCTCGAAGAACCGCAGTACAGTGAATTCATCGAGGATGTCGCAAGGCGCCAGCACTGCAATTCGGCGGAGGATTTTTACGCTTCCGTCGGTTACGGCGGCATCAACCTGTCCAAACTTTTGCCGTGGGCGAAGGATGAGTTCATCCGTCATTACCGCACGGTACCGGATGTTGCGCCGCCGATTCCCGAGCCGCCCAAGCGCAAGACGAAGAATAGCAGCGGCGTCATCGTCGAAGGGCTGGAGGGCTGTCTCGTCAAATTTGCCCGCTGCTGCAATCCGTTGCCCGGCGACGATATCGTCGGGTACGTCACCCGGGGTACCGGCGTGTCGATTCATAAAGCCAACTGCCGCACCGCCGTTGCCGGAATGGAATCCAAAGATCAAAAGGGCCGGTGGGTACATGCCTCATGGTCGAACGACGCCAAGGAGACCTACCAGTCCGATATTGTCATGGTCTGCCAGAACCGGCTCGGTCTGGTCGCGGATGTCAGCATCGCGCTGACGACCCTCCATGTGCCGGTTCATGCGCTCAGCGCGAAGGAGACCTCGGGCGGCATGGCGGAGGTTCGCCTGACGACCGAAACCAGCGGCGTCGATCAGCTCAAAGTCATTTTGGATACCCTGCGGCGCATCCGCGGCGTGGAGATCGTCCAGAGAGTATGATCCGCACAAGAAACAAGATTCCCGCCGGCGGGGCCGGCATGAGAGAACATCAACCGCTCCGGCAAAAATCTAAATCTCAAAAACGGCCCGAAAGGAGGAACCTCCATGATTGCGCTTTTGCAGAGATGCAGGGAGGCCTCCGTTGAATGCGGAGGCGAGCTTGTCTCACAAATCGGAGAGGGATTCCTGATCCTGCTCGGCGTCGCAAAAGGCGACACGGAACAGGAGGCCGATCTTCTGGCAAAAAAGACCGCGGAACTCCGCATCTTTGAGGACGAAAACGGAAAGATGAACCGCTCCGTTCTCGAGACCGGAGGCTCGGCGCTGGTGGTGTCGAACTTCACCCTCTGCGCCGATTGCTCCCATGGGAGAAGGCCCTCTTTTTTTGACGCCATGCTTCCGCAGCAGGCGAACGAGCTCTACGAATATTTCATCAAGAAATTGCAGTATTATGGGATCGGCGAGGTCAAAAACGGCGTCTTCGGCGGCGACATGCAGGTCCGCATTCAAAACGACGGGCCGGTCACGATTTCCCTCGACACGGCCGATCTCAAGTGATATAATCTGGTTTCAGGAGGCGATTCCTTTATGACCATCACGGAAATTACCGTCGGCATCATGCGCACCAACTGCTACGTCGTGGAGACGGAGCGGAAAAATGCCGTTGTCATTGACCCCGGCGACGAGGGCGGGCGCCTGACCGACCGGCTCACCAATATGGGCGTCAAGGTGACCTATATTTTTCTGACCCACGGTCATTTTGACCACACCGGCGCGGTAAAAGACGTGCTGAAGCGTTTCCCGGAGGCGAAGGTCGTCGTGATGAAGGAGGACGAGGATATCCTTCTCGACCCCTCTCTCGTCGTCAACCGCGTGCAGGGAAAATTCGGGGAGAGATACCATATTAAGCCGGATCTTCTCGTCTCCGACGGCAAAGTGCTGAAGCTCGACGAACTTGCCTTCGTTTTTATTGCGACGCCCGGCCATACCAAGGGCTCCTGCACGATCCTGCTGGGCAAAAACCTCTTCACCGGGGACACGCTGTTTGCCGGCATGTGCGGC
>DAOSWK010000110.1:0-4959 GCA_035593545.1 Oscillospiraceae bacterium
TCGATCAGCCTTTCCGAGAATCCGTTCGAGGCGGTAAAGGGCGCGGATGTCGTCTATACGGATGTCTGGGTCTCGATGGGCGAGCCCGTCGAAATCTGGGAGCAGAGAGTTCGGGAGCTTTCCCCCTATCAGGTGAATGGAACGCTGATGGAGGCCGCCGGAGAAAATACGGTCTTCATGCACTGCCTGCCCTCCTTCCATGACCACAAGACGGCGGTCGGGAAGGAGATGGGGGAGCGCTTCGGCCGGGACGCCATGGAAGTGACGGACGAGGTGTTCGAGAGCGCCTGCTCGCTCGTTTTCGACGAGGCGGAGAATCGCATGCACACAATCAAGGCGGTCATGGCCGCCACGCTATAAAAAGACGGTTGGTGGATATGAAAAAAGGGTATTTGGTGCTGGAGGACGGCACCGTATTTGAAGGAGAACGCTTCGGCGCGGAGACCGAATCGACCGGCGAGCTCGTATTCACAACGGGCATGTGCGGCTATATTGAGACGCTGACCGATCCGAGCTATTATGGGCAGATCGTCATGCAGACGTTTCCGCTGATCGGGAATTACGGGATCATTGAGGACGACTTCGAGGGCGGCTGCTTTGTAAAGGGCTATGTCGTCCGGGAGTGGTGCGACACACCCTCGAATTTCCGGGCGGAGGAAAACCTTGACACATTTTTGAAAAAACAAGGCGTTCCCGGGCTCTGCGGCGTCGACACGCGCGAGATCACGAAGCTCATCCGCGATCACGGCGTCATGAACGCGAAGCTCTGCGGCAGCGTGCCGGAAACATCCGCGGAGATCCGGGCCTATGCCGTTCGGAATGCGGTCGCCGGCGTCACGGCAAAGGAAGAGACCATCTTCCCGGCAAAGGATGAGAAATTCCGGGTGACGCTGATCGATTACGGCGCGAAACGGAACATCATCCGTGAGCTCGTCAAGCGCGGCTGCACCGTCACCGCCATGCCGGCAGACACATCCGCGGAGGAGATTCTCGCCCAAAAACCGGACGGCGTCATGCTCTCCAACGGACCCGGCGATCCGGCCCAAAATGTCGGGCCGATCGCGGAGCTCTCCAAGCTGTTGGGCAGAGTGCCGATCTTCGGGATCTGTCTCGGCCACCAGCTTCTGGCGCTCGCCGCCGGAGAAAAGACCGTGAAGCTCAAATACGGCCACCGGGGCGTCAATCAGCCCGTGACGGAGGTCTCCGGCACCCGCACCTATATCACAAGCCAGAATCACGGCTATGCGGTCGTCTCGGAGAGCCTCAAAAACGGGCGCGTCAGCTTTGTCAACGCGAACGACGGAACCTGCGAGGGGATCGACTATCCGAACGAGCGGGCCTTTACGGTTCAGTTCCATCCGGAGGCGTCTTCCGGCCCGCACGACACCGCCTTTCTCTTCAACAGATTTTTGGAAATGATGGGAGGCGGCCGGTAATGCCTTTGGATAAGAGCATCAAAAAAGTTATGGTGATCGGCTCCGGCCCCATCGTCATCGGGCAGGCGGCCGAGTTCGACTACGCGGGCGCGCAGGCCTGCCGGGTATTGAAAGAGGTGGGCGTGAATGTCGTGCTGGTCAATTCCAACCCGGCCACGATCATGACCGACAAGGCCCTCGCGGATGAAATTTATCTGGAGCCGCTGACCGCCGAGACGGTGGAGCGGATCATCGAAAAAGAGAAGCCCGACAGCCTCCTTGCCGGCCTCGGCGGGCAGACGGGCCTCACCATCGCCATGCAGCTCAACAAAGCCGGATTTCTGAAGACCCACGGCGTCCGCCTGATAGGGACCAACGCCGACGCCATCGATAAGGCCGAGGACCGGAAGCTCTTTAAAGAGACCATGACGGCCATCGGGGAGCCGACGATCCCGTCGGACATCGCGAACGACATCGATACGGCGCTTTTGATTGCGAGGGAAATCGGCTATCCGGTTATCGTCCGTCCGGCGTTCACGCTCGGCGGATCGGGCGGCGGCGTGGCTTTCTCCGAGGAGGAGCTGAAGACCATCGCCAAGACGGGACTCGACGCCTCGCCGATCTCGCAGATTCTGGTGGAGCGCTATATCTACGGCTGGAAGGAAATCGAGTTCGAGACCATGCGCGACGCGGCGGGCAACGTGATCGCCGTATGCAGCATGGAGAATTTCGATCCGGTGGGCGTGCATACCGGCGACAGCATCGTCGTCGCGCCCGCCCTGACGCTCTCCGACAAGGAGTTTCAGATGCTTCGCAGCGCGTCGCTCAACATCATCACCGCGCTCGGCATCGTCGGCGGCTGCAATTGCCAGTTCGCCCTCAATCCGGACAGCTTCGAGTATTCGGTCATCGAGGTGAACCCCAGAGTCTCCCGCTCGTCGGCGCTGGCCTCGAAGGCCACCGGGTATCCGATCGCAAAGGTGACGACGAAAATCGCGCTGGGCTATACGCTGCCGGAGATCAAAAACGACATCACCGGCAAGACCTGCGCATGCTTTGAGCCGGCGCTCGACTATGTGGTGGTGAAGCTGCCGAAGTGGCCGTTCGATAAATTCATGGGTGCCTCCAGAAAACTCGGCACGCAGATGAAGGCCACCGGCGAAGTCATGTCCATTGCGCCGAGCTTCGAGATGGCGCTGATGAAGGCCGTCCGGGGCGCCGAGATTTCTCTCGATACGCTGAACGCGAAGCCGATGTCCGATGCCCCCGTCCGGGAACGGCTCCGGGAGATGGACGACCGGCGGCTCTTTACCGTGTTCGAGGCGCTCAAAAGCGGCGTCTCCATTGACGAGATTTTTGAGATCACGCGGATCGACCGTTGGTTCCTCCATAAACTAAAAAAACTCGCCGACTACGAGCTTTCCATCGCGGACGGCATGGACGAAGAATCCTTTCTTCGCGGCAAGAAATTCGGCTACACGAATGAGGCATTGATGCGGCTATCCGGCGAAAAATCCCTGCCGGAACGCGACGCTTTCTATAAAATGGTCGATACCTGCGGCGCGGAATTCGATGCCGAGACGCCGTATTTTTACTCGACCTGTGACAACTCCTGCGAGGCGCGTTCCTTCCGCCGCTCCGGAAAGCCGGTCATTCTCGTGCTCGGCTCCGGTCCGATCCGGATCGGGCAGGGCATCGAATTCGACTACTCCTCCGTCCACTGCGTATGGACGCTCAAGGAGCTCGGCTACGACGTCGTCATCATCAACAACAACCCCGAGACCGTCTCCACCGATTACGACACCGCGGATCGTCTATATTTCGAGCCGCTCTGCGCCGAGGATGTCATGAACGTCGTCAAGGTGGAGAAGCCGGTCGGCGTCGTGGTCGCGTTCGGCGGCCAGACGGCGATCAAGCTCACCAAATTTCTGGATCAAAACGGCATTCCGATTCTCGGGACCTCCGCGGAAGGCATCGACATCGCCGAGGATCGCGAGCGTTTCGACGAGCTTCTCGGGAAGCTGCATATCCGTCGGCCGAAGGGCATGGGCGTTCTTACGATGGAGGAGGCGCTCTCCGCCGCGGAGGAACTCGGTTATCCGGTGCTGCTGCGGCCCTCGTATGTGATCGGCGGCCAAAACATGAAGATCGTCCATGACTCGGACGACGTACGCCGGTATATGCGGCGCATCCTCTCCGCCGGTATCGAAAACCCTGTGCTCGTCGATAAATATATGATGGGTACGGAGCTCGAGGTGGACGTGATCTCCGACGGCAAAGACGTGCTCATCCCGGGCGTCATGGAGCATATCGAGCGCGCGGGCGTTCACAGCGGGGATTCCATCGCCGTCTATCCGCCGTACAGCATCAACGACAGGATGATGAAGACCGTGGTCGACTGCTCCACGAGGCTGGCGCTTTCTCTCGGGACAAAAGGGCTTGTCAACATCCAGTACCTGATTTATCAAAATGAGCTCTATGTGATCGAGGTAAACCCCCGCGCCTCCCGGACCGTGCCTTATATCAGCAAAGTGACCGGCGTGCCGATGGTGGATCTCGCCTCCCGGGTCATGACCGGAGCGAGCCTCTCCGCCCTCGGCTTCGGAACGGGGCTTTACAGGACGCCGCCGTATTTCGCGGTCAAGGTGCCCGTATTCTCCTTTGAAAAACTGACCGACGTCAACTCCTATCTCGGCCCGGAGATGAAATCCACCGGCGAGGTTCTCGGTATCGGTAAGACCATCAACGAGGCGCTTTTTAAAGGATTGACCTCGGCGGGCCTCATGCTCAAACCGGCCTCGCGCGGTCGGGATGTCGGCATCTTGATCAGCGTGGACACGCACGACCAGCTCGAGATCGTGACGCTCGCGAAGAAGCTGGACGATCTGGGCTTCAAAATCTACGCGACGGAGGAGACGGCGGATTCCATCTCCAAGCTCGGCATCGACGTGGAATCTTTAAAGAGCATCCGCGAGAGCGACAACACCTTCCGCCTGCTTGAGAGCGGAAAGATCAACTACATCGTCTACACCGGCGCGCTCATGGATTCCACGGTCGACGATTATATCGCGCTCCACCGCAGGGCGCTTCAACTCGCCATTCCGTGTCTGACCTCCCTCGATACGGCGAATGCGCTTGCGGATATCCTCGCCAGCCGCTACAACCAGCGGAACACCGAGCTTGTGGATATCAATCATCTGCGCGAAAAGCGCCAGACGCTGCGGTTTTCCAAGATGGAGGCTACCGGAGACGACTATATTTTCATCGAAAACTTCGATCATTCCATCACCTGCCCGGAATCCCTGTGCATCAGTCTGTGCAACCGGCACACGGGGATCGGCGGATTCGGGATCGTGCTGCTCGAACATTCGGAGATCGCCGACATCCGGATGCGGATGTTCAACCGCGACGGCAGCGAAGGAAAGATGGCCGGCAACTGCATCCGCTCCGTGGGCAAATACCTGTACGACAACGGCTTCGTCTCCGGAACGGAGGTCACGGTGGAGACGGCTTCCGGCGTGAAGCACCTGACGCTGTATACCTC
>DAOSWK010000016.1:0-26306 GCA_035593545.1 Oscillospiraceae bacterium
GATTTGCCCGAGACGGTGATATATTGCTTGGCCCACGACGAAGGTGGAGAGGTAGAGCACGACGTTCGCGATCACCATCAGGAAAACCGCGAGCGTGACGGCGTCCACAAGCCCTTGCGTGCCGCCCACATAGACGAGGTCGATGATGCGGGTGGTGACGGTATTCACTTTACCGGCGCCGACGATGGACGGGATGCCGTAGCAGGAGGCCGCGGAGATAAAGACCAGCAGCCCCGCCGCAACAACGGAAGGCGCCATCATCGGCAGCGTGATCGTCATGAGGGTTCTAAGCGGAGAAGCGCCGGAGATTTTGGAAGCCTCCTCAAGGGAAGGGTCCATCTTCTCCATAGCGCGGGAAATCGTGATAAAGGCATAGGGATAATAAAACGTGGTCAATACCCAGATCATGCCGCCGATCGTCTCGATGTTGAACGGCAGCTCGGATAGGCCGAAGATTGCGGCGATGATTTTATTGAGGGTTCCGACCGTCGGATTGAGCAGTTTGAGCCATGCCATGGCGCCGACATAGGGCGGCACCATATAGGTCATGACAAACAGAGTACGGAAAAACTTTTTGAAGTACAGGTTGGTTCTCCCAACCAGCCACGCAAGCGGAAAGGCGATGAGCACGCCTAAAAGCATGGAGGCACCGGCGGTGATGACCGTATTGCGCACCGCGATCCAGTTGAGCGGATAGCTGTATACATTCTGGAACTCGCTTAGCGTAAAAGCGCCCTCCGGAAAGAACGCCCGATAGACCAGATAAAACAGCGGGAAGACCTCAAAGACGGTCAAAAAGATGATAATGGCAAAGATGGCCGCCCATTTGAAATCAAAATAAAATTTCTTCGCCGTTTTCGGCGCCGCAGAAGCGCCTGTCTCCATAACACATTGCCCCCTTCTCGAAGGATAAAACCCCGGCGCCCAAAAAAGAGAATCCGCATACCGGAGCTTTTTAAAAATTCGGCGGAAAGCGGCGGATTTGCCGCCTTCCGCCGAATTTACCGGGATCAGCTAAAATCAGCTCTCAGGGATCTTGACGGCATCCTCAAACGCGGTGCGGACGTCGGACCGATGCTGGTAGCAGTATTCCCAGTCCACCGGCATCAGGTTGGCGGTGATCTCCGCGGTCGGAATCGCGTCGTACGGAGGCTCCGGATAATCCGAGCGGACGGAATGCATCCAGCCGGCAACGATCGCGGACTGGCCGTCCATTGACAGGAACCAGTCGGTGATGACTTCGCAGGCGGCGGAGTTGGCGTTGGCGCTCATGTCGTCCTCGATCGTCATGATCGGAGACGGGCAGCAGATCGTGCCGTCATCCGGATAGATGCAGGTGATCGGGGAATCCTCTTCCTGACGTTTCTTCAGGACGGATTCCTCAAGGATCATGACTTCCTTGCATTCGCCGGTCTCGAGCTTCGTCAGGGCGACGGAGCCGGACTCGACCGCGACGTTGCGCGCGCCCAGAGCGACAAAGTAGTCGTTGCCGTACGCCTGATAGAGCGCGACGGAAGAGGCGAGCGCGGTGCCGGAAGTCAGCGGGTTCGACATGGAGATGAGGTCGGTATTGCCCTCGTCGAAGGCGAAGTCATACAGGCTGTGGGAGACCTCATCCTCGCTGTACATATCGGGGTTGTAGGCGAGAACCATGTTGGAGATGCGCACCGGATACCAATAGCCGTCCGGGTCGTAGTCGAAAGCAAGATTGTCTTTCTCGGTGGAGATGTACGGATGGAGCAGCCCCAGTTCCTTGAGCTCAAGGGCGTAGGCCGGCTCGGCAACCATCAGCATGTCGCAGCCGAGCTTTCCGGATTCCAGCTCCGCGGTCACCTTGGACTGAATCGTTCCGGTACCGCCCTGGAAGAATTCGATCTCGCAGTTCGGGAAGACATCGGCGAGGGTCCCTTCAAGGGCGTCGATGATATCCTGATACATGGATGTATAGATGACAACCTTTCCGGTCACTTCATCATGTACGGTCATGTCGGAAGTATCCACACCGGCGTCCGATCCGTTGCAGGCACTAAGACCGATTACCATCATAGCGGCAAGCAACAGGGCAAGCAGCTTTTTCATTGTGTTTCCTCCTTACATATTTTGTTCCTCATGAACCGGAGGGGTTTGTTCGCTCCCCTCCATGAATATTATAAATTTATTGGCCGGCAAAAACAATCTCTAAAATGCTTTTCACGTCAAAATTTCGTTGAAAGATTTTGTTTAAAACTCACAATTATTGCTCTTCGGATATGTGAAACTCTCCGTTTCTTCGCGTGTTTACGCAGATTTTGTCGGTATAAGGATACAGAATATTTTCTTCTTTATGCAAAATTTTCTGATTTTAATGAAAAAGTGCGTCCGCGGAACCGTTGTTGAAGAAAATTTCATCGCATGAAAATTCTCTGCCGCCGTGTTCTCCGATCCGGAGAATTTCGGGTTTTGCCTTCTCCGATTCGGAGAGGCCCGATTCCCGAATTTTTTAGGAATGAAGAGAGAAAACGGGGTTTGACTCGCCGCGAAAGATGAGATATAATCAATACCGTTGTCATATCCCGGCCGGGCGCGCCGTTTTTTCAAAAGGAAAGAAAGGCGGCGGTCTCCGTCCGGCGGGTTTCCTTTTCTGCCGGATTTCCCTTTCTCCGATTTTTGTTGTTGAAACTATGGGAAAAATGGGAGATAATAGAAAATTGGGGGAAGTTGCCCGGATTAGGTACAGGGCGAAAAACCGAAAAATGCAAGCAGCGGCTGCCGCTGCGGTTTCAATCTATAAGAAAGAGGTACATGTATGCCAGACATCAGTTATTTCACTTCGGAAAGCGTCACGGAAGGCCACCCCGACAAAGTGTGCGATCAGATCGCCGACCGGATCTTGGATGAGCTCCTGAAAGAGGATCCCTACTCCCGGGTTGCCTGCGAAGTCACGGCCATCCCGGACAAGCTCCATATCTTCGGCGAGATCACTTCCAAGGCGAGAGTGGATTATGCGCAGATCGCCCGCGGCGTCATCACGGAGATCGGCTACACGGAGGCCGGCCACGGCTTTGATGCCGGAAGCTGCGACGTCACGGTGGATCTCCATGAGCAGTCCCCGGACATTGCGATGGGTGTGGACCGCAGCGATCCGCTCGACAGCGGCGCCGGCGATCAGGGCATCATGTTCGGCTACGCGTGCCGGGAGACCGACTGCCTGATGCCGCTGCCGATCGAGCTTGCCCATGCGCTCTCGAGGCGGCTCGCCTATGTGCGGCACAACAACATCCTGCCCTACCTACTGCCGGACGGCAAATCGCAGGTGACGGTCGAATACCGCGACGGCGTTCCCTGCCGGATCAAGACGGTCGTCGTCTCCTCCCAGCATGAGGAATACACCGACGAGGACACGCTGCGCCATGATATCGTCGAACACGTCATTCTTCCGACGCTCCCGGCATCCATGCTAGATGAGCGGACGGAATATCTGATCAACCCCACCGGTCGCTTCATCATCGGCGGCCCGGCCGGGGACTCCGGCCTCACCGGACGCAAGCTGATCGCCGATACCTACGGCGGCTACTCCCGTCACGGCGGCGGCGCCTTCTCCGGCAAGGACCCCACGAAGGTGGACCGCAGCGGCGCCTACATGGCCCGCTATCTCGCGAAGAACATCGTCGCCGCCGGATATGCCGACCGCTGCGAAGTACAGGTCGGTTATGCCATCGGCGTCGCCCAGCCGGTCTCCCTGCGGGTCGACACCTTCTGCAGCGAGCATCTTCCGGTCGAAGAGATTCTGGAAAAGATTCGGAGTACGGTCGATCTGCGTCCCTCCGCCATCATCCGTCGGCTTGGCCTGCGCAGCCCGCTTTATTCCCGCGTCTCCTGCTACGGGCATTTCGGCAGCAACGCCGCCGGCCTGCCTTGGGAGAGAACCGATCTCGCGGAGGAATGGACCTCCTCCTCCGGCGGGCATCCGTCTGTCATCTCTCATGAGGAAGAGGCGGGCTCCGAGAAAGAATCCGCCAAGGCCGCGGACTTCGAGCCCCGCACCGAACAGAAATTCTGCGTGCTCGGCGACTCCATCGCCAAGGGGGTCGTCTGGAGCGAAGAGCGGAACCGCTATACGAATTCCGGCTACGGCTGTGTGGATCTTTTTAAGGAGACCACGGGTCTCGATATTATCAATCTCTCCCGCTTCGGCTGCACCCTGCCCAAAGGCCTTCAAATTGCCCAAAAGAACGCCGAGACGCTGAAGGACAGCGAGGTCTTCGTCTCCTACGGCGGAAACGATTCCGATTTTCGCTGGCCCGAGATTGCCGAGGACCCGGACGCCGCCCATGACCCCAACACGCCCCTGTCGACATTCGCCTCCACCTTCGATTCCCTGATCTCTTTCCTTAAAAAAGAGGTCTCGCAGGTCTTTTTGCTCAACCTGCCGCCGATCGATCCCGAACGGTATTTTGCCTTCATCGCAAAGGGGCTCAACAAGGAGAATATCCTTAAATGGCTCGGCGGCTCCGTCAAGGGCATCTATTTCGGGCAGGAGATGTTCAGCCAGCAGGTCTCCGACATCGCGCTCAAATGGAATCTGCCGCTCATCGACATCCGCACGCCGTTCCTGATGCGGCGCAACCCGTCGGATCTGCTCTGCTCGGACGGCATCCATCCCAACCGGGAGGGCCAGCAGTTGATCTACAAGACGGTCGGCGACTATTTCGGCCGCCGCGCATACGTCGTCTGACCGTTAGATTCCCTTAAAAATCATACGCCGGACGGCTGCTTTGGAGAGCGGCTGTCCGGCGTATTTTTTATCTATTTTTACGATGAAATGAATGGTCGGCGCTGGGCGGTGTGTTTTATCCGGTCAGGATGCCGAATTTATATTTCACTCTCCGGAGTTTCGCGCCCCAAGAGTCCGCGAGCAGCCATAGGAAGATCACGGTGGAAGCGCTGTGGATCAGGTCGAACGGGAAGCTCGACACGCAGAGCAGCAGATAGGTCTGCCAAGTGAGGTCATAGAGAAAGCCCATCCCGGCCCAGATATTCATGATCCAACCGTACAAAAAACCGGTCGCCGCCGCATAGAGAAAAAGCTGCCACTTCTTTTGCAGCCAGCCTTTTTTGGCAAGCACGCCCGCGAGGAAGCCGATCAGCCCCCACGAGAACATCTGCCATGGCGTCCATGGGCCCTGACCGAAAAAGAGGTTGGAGGCGAGCGCCGCCACCGCGCCGGTCAGGAATCCCGCCTCCGGGCCGAAGACCATCGCCGTGATGATGACGATCGCCGATACCGGTTTGAAATTCGGTACCGCGGCGAAGGCGGCCCGTCCCACCGCGGCGATGGCGGCCATCACGGCGAGAGGAATCCATTCCCGCGGCTGGGGGCGTTTTCTTTCATACAGCATCAGGAACGGCCCCATTGCCAAAAGGACCATCAGCAGCGAGATCAGCGCGTAATGGCGATTGTCGTAGCGCGTAAACAGGACGAGGGCCGCCGGAAACACCGCGATCAAAAGAAACGCCATGATCTTCGTCCGGTTCCGCCGCAGCCAAAGGGAGACCTCGGTCACAGGGCCGCGCATAGTTCCTCCCCCTCTCTGCAGGTGACGATGCCCGGCGTCAGGTGGCGCGTCATGCGGCTGGCGGCGGTCGTGTAGAAGCTGTTTTCGGCAAAAAAGCGGTGCGGCGTCCCCTCGGAGACGATATATCCGTCGAAAAACATCGCGCAGCGGTCGGCGTAAACCGCGCAGAACTCCACGTCATGGCTGACCATCAGGATCGCCGCCCCCTCCGCCCGGAGCGCCTGAAGCAGCGTGCCGAAGTTCTTTTTGGAGAGGGCGTCCATGCCCTTGGTCGGCTCGTCGAGCAGCAGAATCCTCGGCTTTCTGAGCAGAATCTTCGCGAGCGCCGCCTTCTGCATCTCGCCGCCGGAGAGATCATAGGGGTGCCGTTCCAGCAGATGGGCGATGCCGAGCTTTTCCGAAACAGCCTTGACGGCTCCTGTGATCTCCTCCTTCGGCAGCTTCGTGCCGGTAAAGATCTCCTCAAGATCCCGCCTCAGCGTCTCAAAGACAAAGAGCGACTGGGGATTTTGGGGCAGAACGCCGAGATTCTCCTCAAAAAGCTCCGTCCCCTTATATTTTTCAAGCCGTTTTCCGGCGATCGTGATCTTTCCGGAGCCGGCCTTATTCTTTCCGCAGAGCACCGAGAGCGCCGTTGTCTTGCCGGAGCCGTTTCCGCCGAGCATCGCCATGATCTCGCCGTAGCGCACGTCGATGCTCATGTTCCGCAGGATCGGCTCGCCGCCCTTTTCATACTGGAACCAGATCTCGTCCATGCCGACCGCCTGTTGTTCCGGGCGTTCCGGCTCCGCTTTTTCCGGGAAAACCGGAAGCTTTTTTCCTTCCGCGAGGGCGCTGATCCACCTGCGGCCCTCCACGACGGAGAGCGGACATTCCCCTTTGAGCACGGAGGTATAGATCCTCGCCGGCGTGGGCAGGGCCTCGCGCATGCCCTCCCGGTCGTGCCCGGCAAGCCAGCGCGCCATCTCCGCCGGGGGAAGTTCCGCCCGGATCTCCCCTTCCTCCATCAGCAGGACACGGTCCGCAAAGCCGTAGACCTCCTCGAGGTTGTGCTCCGTGATGAGCACGGCGGTGCCGAATTCGAGGTTGATCTTCCGCACGTTCTCCAGAAATTCGCGGGCGGCGATCGGATCGAGCTGGCTGGAGGGCTCGTCCAAAATCAGGAGCTTCGGCCGCATCAGCATGACGGAGGCAAGATTCAAAAGCTGTTTCTGCCCGCCGGAGAGCTCGTTCGTTCCCTTCCGGAACCACGAGTGGATGCCGAAATAGCTCGCCATCTCCGCCGTCCGGCTGCGGATGGCCGGCGTCGGCACGCCGAGATTTTCGAGCCCGAACGCGAGCTCGTGCCAGACCTTGTCGGTGACGATCTGCGCGTCCGGATTCTGCATGACGAAACCGATCTCCGCCGCGGTCTCGGCCGCCGGCAGGGAACAAACCTCCGCGCCCTCAAACAGAATTTCGCCGCTTTTCTCTCCATAGGGGCAAAGCTGCGGTTTGATGCTGCGCAGGAGGGTGCTCTTTCCGCAGCCGGAAGGCCCGCAGATCAGCAGGAATTCCCCGGCCTCCGCCGAAAAATTCACATGCCTGACCGCGTCCTCGTTGCCAAGGCTGTAACGGAAACTGTAATCGTTCACTTTAAGAAGTTCCATCTTCTGTTCTCCCGAATCTGAAGGATGATGGGCACGAGTCCCAGCGCGAGGAAGGCGGCGTAAAAAAGAAGATCGGGGATGCCCGACGCCATCGGCAGGATGGTCGGATAAAAGATCAGCGTGCCGGTGCCGCGCAGATAGGCCGCCGCCTCGCAGAGCATCATTCCCAGAATACACAGCAGCAGCCCGCGGTCGCGCTTGCTGAAAATAAACACGGAGAAGTTGCTCCGCCGGTGACTGCCGTAGCCGCGCGCGTTCATCGAATCGGCCGTGACGACCGCCTCTTCCAGCGCCCAGCCGACAAGGATCGACAGAATGCGCGCGCCGGAACGGATCCGCCGTATCAGCGAGCCGCTCTTCCAGTCGAGGCCGAGGGTCCGCTGCGTATCCGCGATGAGTTTCACCCTTTGGAGCAGTTGTGGGATCAATTTGAGCGTCATGCTGGCAATCAGCGCGCCCGTGGGGAAGATTCTTCCGAAAATATAGAGGAATTTATCCGAGGTCACGACGACATTGTAACAGGAGAACCACATGACCGAGGCGAACAGCATCGCTCCCATCACGGCTCCATAGGCGAGCGCCTCCAGCGTGACGGGGTTGTCCCTGAGATAAAACAGAAAGGTTGCGCCGCGGTGGTTGAAAAGCGGATTTCCGGCCGCGATCAGCAGCGCCATCGGCAGCCCCATAAGCAGGCTCAGCTTCGCGCCGTTTTTTCCGTTCAGAAGGCAGGCATACGTCACGGCGCAAAGAAGCGAGATCCCCGCGAAGAGCGGATGGATAAACAGGAGCGTCCCTCCCAGCACCGCCGTAAAATAGCAGAAGCTCACCAGCGGATGGTAACGGGCGAGCCCGGTTTCATTGTACTTCTTCATTGCCGTCATGTTCCGTTCTCCATGCCCGAGCCGAGATCCTCGCCGAGATCGCAGGTATAGCTCCATCTGATCACGTCGCCCGGCTCGATTTTATATTGTCCGCAGCCGTAGCTCGGGTACCAGCCGTTGACCGCGAACATCCATCCGGAACGGTCCCCGGCGTCGAATTCGTAGAGATTGTCGATGCCCTCAATATATTCGAGGCCGGCGCCCCCGGAATATTCCATATGGATCCCTTCGGCGCGCACCACCGCCACAAGGACGTCGAAGGCCGTATCTCCCTCTTCGAAGGCGACCTCCGTCTCCGGGAAGATCACGCCGTCGGAAGGCAGATAGGTAAAGCCCTCCTCCTCGTTGAGCCCGGCGTCGATCGCCGTCACACAGTCGATGGAAATGTAACAGACGTTCTCGTCCGGGCGGCTTTCAAGGTCGTTTCCGGCTTCCGCCTTTGCCTTCGAGATTTCCTCCTCCGTCAGCAGCCAGCCGCCGGTCTGAGAGGTATCGAAGGGGTTTTCATTCGGCCGCAGCTCCTCCGCATCGATCGTGTCGGAGGAGGTTTCTCCGGCGGCCGCGCTCTCTGCCTCCATATTTTCGGAATCCGCCGCGCCGCTCACGCATCCGGCCGTGCTCAGAATCAGCGCCATGCTCAAGCAAAGCGCAGGGATTTTTTTCATGTCCGCTCGCTCCCGTCCGTCATGTTGACTGTGAATTTTTTATGCCATAGGAAAAGGGCCTCGCCCGTTTTTTCCATGCGGCGAAAGAGGGACTCTTCTCCCCATTTTTCGCCGCAAGAGGTATTTTTTCGTTCCGTTTTATCTTATGGGAAGGATTTCTTCCGCTTTATTTCCTGTTGCGGGAAGTAGCCTTTCCCGCTCTATTTCTTGTTGCGGGAAGTGACCTTTCCCGCCCTATTTCCTATTGCGGGAAAGGGGCCAGTTTTCCCGGAGATAGCGTCCCTTCTCCTCATGTTCCTTCCGGCGCAGAAGCACCTGCTCGGGGTCTTTTAAAGAGGGCAGTCCGGCGGCGAGGACCGCATGTTCCCAGATCCGGAAGCGGGCTTTGATCCGCGAAAGTCCGCCGACCTCATGCCGGGTCGGTGTCCGGCCCAATTCCTGATAGGCCTCCAAAAGAGGCTGCAAAACCTCGCGGTCCTTCTCCGTCACGGAGTCGCCGGGGGACCAGAATAAATCCGGATTTCGTGATTTCAAAGCCTTTTTCCCCTCTTTCAAAAAGAAAAAAAGCAGCCCGTCAAGGCTGCTTCTCCAATATGAAGGAAACGGGCGCGCCCGGCAAGGCTGCCCGTTCGTTTTTGTCATTCCCGCGGCCGTTTCCGCCATGGCTGCGTCCCGGAATCTCTGCGCGGCGCCTCCCCTTGACCCGGAGGCGCACGGCGCGGGCGGGTACGGCAAGTTTCCTGGCTCACGCCTCTTCCTCCGGAAACGCCTTCCCGCCTTTCGGCAGTGGCCGGCTATGTCGAACCGACAAAATGCCGGGCCGACAAAACGCCTTGTTTCCTTCGTCCGCGTTTACAGTTGTGGCTACAGCTGCGGAATCTCACCGCATTCCATCAGAACCTTTCGGTCTCCGTATCGCCCCGTCGAACCCGGCTGTCTTTTTAACGGTCGAATTCTGTTTTTATTGTATCTATTTATAAAGCGTTTGTCCATCGAAATGCGTTTCCTTTCTTGCTGACCTTTTCCCTCCCGCGGCGGAGGCGTCCGTTTTGAGCATGCTCAAAACGGACGCGTTGTTCCGTTTCTGCCGGATTTCATTCTGAATTTGCCGGATGCGGCCGTTTTCCTTGTAAAGATTCCGGGAGGCGATACAATAAAGGCGCGGGAGGAAAAGCACATGGAAAGGAGAATTGCCGTGTCAGATTCTGTCCGTGAAGAAGCGATCCGGGAAGCGGTCAAGGAACTGCTGGAAGCCGAGAGCGGGAACCAAAAACCTCAGGAGAGCAAGCCCGACTCCGGAAAATTTCAGAAAAACCCGGTCTGCATCCGTTGGAACTACGAAGAAAAAGACGGCCCCGTTCCGGCCAAAATCGTCTGAACCGTCTTTAAAAAAGCAAGGACTGCGCCCGCATCCCGGAGTGAGGATGCGGGCGTCATTTTTGATTTCTTTTCCGGTAAAAGAATAAAATCCACAGGTTCCGCAAAGGCATTCCCCCCCATCTATAAAAGAACCGGCGCGCTCTTTTTGTCGGATCGTTTTATAGGAAATCCGAAAACGGCCGGCTCTTCCTGCGCGATATAAAAAATGCCCGGGGTGTTCTCCATCCCGGGCGAATTTTTTTCCTGTTTATTCCCGCTCGTTCATCTCCACATAGGGAACCCGCTTCACATAGGCGCGGTAGGCCGGGCGCATGATTCTGCCGCCCGTCATGGCTTCTTCGATCCGGTGGGCGCACCAGCCGGAAATGCGGGAAACCGCAAACAGCGGCGTATAGAGCTCCTGCGGGATACCGAGGATCCCGTAGACAAGGCCGGAATAGAGATCCACGTTGGCGCACATCGGAATCTCCTGATTCTTGCGCTCCATAATGAGCGGAACCGCTGTGCGCTCCACGGTCTCCATGATGTCGAGGTCGCGGGTATCGATGCCCTTTTTCTCCGCCACCTCGCGCGCGAATTTCTTGATGAGCTTTGCTCTGGGGTCGGAGACCGTATAGACCGCGTGGCCGATGCCGTAGATCTTTCCGGAACGGTCGCCCGCCTCTCCGTCGAGGATCTTGCCGAGATAATCCCGCATCATACCGTCGTCGGTGGGGTCGGATACGTTCTCCTTGATGTAATGAAACATCTCGATAACCTTCGCGTTGGCGCCGCCGTGCAGAGGCCCTTTGAGCGAGCCGAGCGCGCCCGCGATCGCGCTGTATGTATCCGTCCCGGAGCTCGAGAGCGCCCGGCAGACAAAGGCGGAGTTGTTGCCGCCGCCGTGCTCGGCATGGAGCACCAGCATCGTATCGAGGAGCTTTGCCTCTTCGTCGGTATATTGTTTATCCGGGCGCACCATGCGCAGGAAATTCTCCGCGAGCGAGAGATTTTCCTTGGGCTGATGGATATAAAGGGATTTTTCCTGATAATGATGGCGCATCACCGCATAGGAATTGGCGACGAGCACCGGCAGACGCCCGATCAGCTCGATGGAGGTGCGAAGCATGTTTTCCAGCGAATTGTCCTCGGGGTTGGGATCGTATGTATAAAGGGCCAGCACACAGCTTGCGAGCTTATTCATGATGTTGGCGCTGGGCGCCCTCATGATGATGTCCTCGGTAAAATTCGCCGGCAGAACGCGCGCCTTGGAGAGCACTTCGTCGAAATCCAGAAGCTCCCGGGCCGTCGGCAGCTCGCCCATCAGCAGCAGGTAGGCCACCTCTTCATATCCAAAGACGCTGTTTTTCCGGTTGGAGGCCACAATATCCTCCACATCGATGCCACGGTAATAGAGTTTGCCCTCCATCGGCACGCGCATCTCGTCTTCCACATAGTAGCCCATCACGCTGCCGATCCGGGTGATGCCCGCCAGCACGCCCGTGCCGTCGGCGTTCCGAAGGCCGCGCTTGACACCCTCCTCGGTGACCAGCTTTTTGTCTATTGTGTATTTCTCGCGCACACTGTCGGCAATTCTTGCGGCATAGGCCACCGGCAAGTCCGTGTCATATATCATGGTAACGCGCCCTCCAATCGTTTTATTTTCGTGTTCCCATTTCTGGAATTGATTGCTATTGTACCCGATATTCATGAAATTTGCAAGTCCCATTTTTATTTTTGCAAATTTATACAAATACCCCCGTCTTTTTTCTGTTTTCACCAACAATGTGAAAATTCTGTCTCCGGCGGATGCATTTCTCTTGCCAGTTCCAATTCATATGGTATAATACTTATAGGGCGGCCGTTCTGCCGTCATTTTATTTATTGGAAAACGCCGGGTAAAATTCGGCTGTTCATCCGGCGGGCCCCATGGTAAAATAACCACAGGAAACGCGGGACGGCCCTATGCCAGGGATCTTAAGCGGCCCATCGGCGGCGGTCGATGATACAGCTGTAAAACGGTCGGCATTCTGTTATTTTATGGCCTGTCCGCGGCGTTTGCCTACGGCGGCCGATGATAAAACAAGAACGAAAGCAAACGCAATTTTTTACAGATCTTCGGAGGGCGATATGATCACATTACACGACAAAGGCGTTTATTGGCGAAACGGGGCGCCGGCTGAAGCCGCTGTGGCCGCAGTTTCCGCGGCGGATCTTCCCGCGCGGGAAAAGACCATCGCCTATTCTATTCTGCGCGGACACGACCGTTCCGGCGGCGGGGACACTCTGCGGATCCGCTTCGACAGCCTGATCTCCCACGACATCACCTATGTGGGCATCATCCAGACCGCGAAGGCGAGCGGGCTCAAGCGGTTCCCCATCCCCTATGTGCTGACGAACTGCCACAATAGCCTCTGCGCGGTGGGCGGCACGATCAACGAGGACGACCATGTCTTCGGCCTCTCGGCGGCGCAGAAATTCGGCGGCATCTATGTGCCGGCGAATCTTGCGGTCATTCACCAGTACGCCCGCGAAATGCTCGCCGGCTGCGGGAAGATGATCCTCGGCTCCGACAGCCACACCCGCTTCGGCGCGCTGGGTACGCTCGGCGTCGGCGAAGGCGGCCCTGAGCTCGTCAAACAGCTTTTGGAAAATACCTACGACGTATCCGCGCCGCAGGTGGTGCTCGTCTATCTGACGGGCGCACCGGGCCATGGGGTCGGGCCGCAGGACGTGGCCGTCGCTCTCTGCGGCGCCGTCTATAAAAACGGCTTCGCAAAAAACCGTATTCTCGAATTTGCCGGCCCGGGCATCGCGAAGCTGCCGATGGATTTTCGCATCGGCATCGACGTGATGACGACGGAGACCGCCTGTTTAAGCTCGATCTGGGCGACCGACGGCGCCGTGGAGGAATATCTGACCGTCCACGGACGCGCCGGGGAATATCGGGCCCTTGCCCCTGCGGAAGGCGCTTATTACGACGCCATGATTGAAATCGACCTCTCCACCATCGAGCCGATGGCGGCCCTGCCGTTCCATCCCTCCGAGGCCGTGACGCTCCGGGAGTTGATCGAAAACCCCGGCGACATCCTGCGCGCCGTCGAGAAGCGCGCACAGGAACAGCTCGGCGGAAAAGCCGCGCTTCACCTGACCGAAAAGATCCGGGGCGGCCGGCTCTGGGTCGATCAGGGCGAGATCGCGGGCTGCTCCGGCGGCATGTATGACAACATCGCCGAGGCCGCCGCCATTCTTGAAGGGCAAAGCACCGGCGACGGCGGTTTTTCGCTCTCCGTCTATCCCTCCAGCATGCCGGTCAATCTGGAATTGCTCAAGGACGGCATCCAGCAGCGGCTCCTCGAGAGCGGCGCGCTCTTTAAGCCCTGTTTCTGTGGGCCGTGCTTCGGTGCCGGAGACGTGCCCGCCAACAACGGCCTCTCCATCCGCCACACCACCCGCAACTTCCCGAACCGCGAGGGTTCCAAACCGGGCGAGGGCCAGCTCTCCGCCGTCATGCTCATGGACGCCCGCAGCATCGCCGCCACCACCCGGAACCACGGCATGCTCACCTCCGCCGCGGAAGTGGATTATACGCCGCCGGCCCCGCACGCGCTCTCCTTTGATTCCGGTGTCTATCAAAAACGGGTCTACTTCGGCTGGGGAAATCCTCATCCGGAGACGGAGCTTAAATACGGCCCCAACATCACAGAATGGCCGAAATTCCCGCCGCTCGGCGAAAACCTGCTGATCGAACTCGCAAGCGTCATCCACGACGAGGTCACGACGACCGACGAGCTGATCCCCTCCGGCGAGACCTCCAGCTACCGTTCCAATCCGCTCCGGCTCGCCGAATTCACCCTCTCCCGCCGCGACCCCGCCTATGTGGGCCGGGCCAAGGCGATCCGGGAGAAGGAGGCCGCCCGCGCCGCCGGTCACGCTCCGGAGGGCCTGCGGGACGTGCTCAAACGCGCCGGCGCGGACCCCGATCTCCTCGAAAAAACGCAGGTCGGCTCCGCCGTCTTCTGCACGAAGCCCGGCGACGGTTCCGCAAGGGAACAGGCCGCCTCCTGCCAGAAGGTGCTCGGCGGCTGCGCCAATCTCTGCTACGAATACGCCACCAAGCGTTACCGCTCCAACTGCATCAACTGGGGCATGCTGCCCTTCACCATTGAGAGGAACGTGCCTTTTGACTATCAGCCGGGCGATTTTCTGTTCATCCCCGGCGTGCGGAGTCTGCTCGCCGCGGGCGCCGCGGAGTTCCCGGCTATGATCGTCACACCGGAAAAGACTGTGCCCGTCGCGCTGCACATCGCCGCGCTGACGGACGACGAGCGACAGATTCTGCTCGACGGCTGCCTGATGAATTTCTACGCCGCGCAGAAAAAAGAATTAAAATAACGAACCGTATTGTTCCGCTCCGGCGGATAGACGCCCGCACTCCTCAGAATAACAAGACAAGGAAGGAACCGCAAACATGGACAAGATCCGGATGAACCCGATTGTGGAGATCGACGGGGACGAGATGACCCGCGTGATCTGGAAAATGATCAAGGAAGAACTGCTCGAGCCCTATGTGGCGCTCAATACCGAATATTACGACCTCGGCATCCAGAAACGGGATGAGACCGACGACCAAATCACCGTGGATGCGGCCGAGGCCATCAAGAAATACCATGTCGGCGTCAAGTGCGCGACCATCACGCCCAACGCCCAGCGCGTGGAGGAATTCGGCCTCAAGAAGATGTGGCCGAGCCCCAACGGCACAATCCGTGCCGCGCTCGACGGCACCGTCTTTCGCGCCGCCATCCTCACGAGCCGGATCAAGCCCTATATCCGCACATGGAAAAAGCCCATCACCGTGGCCCGCCACGCCTATGCCGACGTCTATAAGGCGACCGAATACCGCGTCCCCGGCCCCGGAAAGGCGGAGCTGCTCTTCACGCCCGCGGACGGCGGCCCCGAAGTGCGCCAGACGATCTACGACTACGAATGCCCCGGCGTCCTTCAGGGCACCTACAACAAGGACAGCTCGATCTGCTCTTTCGCGCGGGCCTGCTGTGAATATGCCCTCTCGGTTGGGCAGGACCTCTGGTTCTCGACCAAGGACACGATCTCCAAACAGTACGATCAGACCTTCAAGCTCCTTTTCCAGAAGATTTATGAGGAAGAATACAAAGAAAAATTTAAAAAGGCCGGCATCACCTATTTCTATACCCTGATTGACGACGCCGTGGCGCGCGTGGTCCGCAGCGAAGGCGGTTTTGTCTGGGCGCTCAAGAACTACGACGGCGACGTGATGAGCGATATGATCTCCACCGCTTTCGGGTCGCTCGCGATGATGACGAGCTGCCTTGTGAGCCCGGACGGCAATTTTGAGTACGAGGCCGCGCACGGCACCGTCACCCGCCACTACCACCGCTACCTTCAGGGTGAGAGCACCTCGACAAACCCCATTGCCACGATCTTTGCTTGGACGGGTGCGCTCAATAAACGGGGTGAGCTCGACGGCAACGCGGCGCTCTGCACGTTTGCCAAAAAGCTCGAAGCCGCCGCGCTTGCGACGATTGAGAGCGGCGTCATGACGAAGGACCTTGCGGAGATCAGCGAGGGGGACGACGTCCGCTGTGTGGATACCGCCGAGTTTCTCCGGGCCATCCGCGCGCAGTACGAGGCCCTGTAAGAGCCCGTATTTTCAAGCGGCAGGCGCCCTCTCCCGTATGGCCGGAAGACATAACCTCCGGCCGGCTGCGGATGCATAAAAACGTAAAAAGAAAAAGCTGGGACGGCGGATTTTTCCGTTGTCTCAGCTTTTTTATTCAGGGATCTGTTTTCCCCAAAAGCGGCGGCGCGCCGGAGCTTTAGGGAAAACAGTCTTTCCCGGAAAAAGCGTCCGATGCTCATGCCGTTTTTTAGAATTTCAGGTTCAGCCGATAAACTGCTGGGTCCAGTAGTTGCCGTCGGCGACATATCCGACGCCGATCTGCGTATAGGAGGCGTTGAGGATATTTGCGCGGTGGCCGGCGGAATTCATCCATGCGTTGACAACCGCCTGCGGTGTCGCATAGCCCATGGCGATGTTCTCGCCGGCGGTCCGGTAGGTGAGGCCGAACGCCTTCATCATCTCAAACGGAGAGCCGTAGGTCGGGCTCGTATGAGAGAAATATCCGAGATCATGCATATCCTGAGACTTGTAACGGGCCACGCGGGAAAGTTCCCAGTTCTCGGTCAGCGCGCTCAGTCCGTTTTCCGCGCGGATCTCGTTGACGAGACGGATGACCTCTTTTTCATAGGCGCGCACCGCCGTGTCGGTCTCCGGAATCGTCAATACGTCTCCGGGGTAGATCAGGTTGGCGTTTTTAATTTGGGTGTTTGCGGCGATCAGCTCGCTGCAGCCCACCTGATATTTTACCGCGATCTTCCACATGGTGTCGCCCGACACGACGGTATAGGTGGTCCCCGTCGCCGCCATCGCCGGGATCACACTGGCCAGAAGCAAAAACAGCGCGAGACACGCCGCCAGAATTTTTTTCATCGTAAGGATCCTTTCTTTACCGACGGAACTGCGCCGCCGCTCAATGGGCGCCGCAGACCCGTGGTTCAAATTTCGGGTGATGAACAGCAACCGGCTGACCTGATTCAGACCAGCCGGTTGTTTTGTATTCCGTCATGGGACGGATGGGATGTCTGTTCTTTCAGCAGCCGCCGCAGCAACAACCAAAATAGGAGCAAAGAAGCTGCCAAAGGTCGCTGCAGTTCCCACAGGCGCTGTAATTTCCAAAGCAGAACATATTTATACCTCCCGTAAAAAAGATTGCATCGCGAATGCTGCTGTCAGCATAGCATCTTTTTTCCGGCGCTTCAAATGCAATATCTGCCATCGCGGAAAATAGGGAAATCCCGGATAAATCCGATTCCAAAGCCTTCCCTTCGTTCTTTTTTCCGGCGGAAATCACAGGAAATTTCTTTCTTTTCAGATTTTCAGGATGAAATTTTTCCGTTAAAAAGCTTCAAAATTTTTATTTTTAGATTTCCGGCCTTTTCCTTTGTCCCTCACAAAACCGACAAAAAGCGCCCGAATCTTCTCCGGGCGCCTGTCTTTTCAAGTGAGTCCATAACTTTCCGTAAATGCGGAACCGTCGTCAAACATCTCGCCGTTCGTGTCCGTCATCGTGCTGCCGTCGTAACTGAAGACGGCCGTGCGCGGATCGCCCACCGCCTGAAAGCGGATGGCGCCGTCCTGAATCTCATAGGTCGCGGCCTGCCCCCCTGAGAGGATGGTCTCGTCGCTCTCGAACGTCGTGCCGAGATAGACCTGCCCATGATAAAAGATCAGCGTGTAGCCGTCGTCGGAATCCCAGCGGCTGTTGGGGATGGTCTCCCCGGAGCCGGCCGCCGAAGCGTTTGCGGATTCCGGAACCGACTCCGCGGCAGATTCCGCGGCGGATACGGGCTCCAGTTCCGGCATGGGCAGCACTCCCTCCGGCATGCTCTCGTCGAGATAGCCGGCGAGCCGCTCCATCTGCGCGTAGAGACGCTCGCAGAAATCGATATACTCCTCCTGTTTGGTATCGGCGGGAAAGTCGTGAATCTCCTCATAGGTCGCGGCCAGCTCGCCGCAGAGGGAGGGCAGTTCCCCATCCCCGGATTCCTGCGCCTGTTCCTCCAGAAACTGCACCGTGTCGGCCTCATCCTCCCGCGTGACGAGCAGAAGTCCAGGGCCTCCGTAAAATTCCTCGTCGGAGGAAGCCGCGGCCTTTTCGTAAAAGCCGCCGTAATAGACACGAAAATCGTCGAGCACCTGCGTCAGTTCCGCCTCGGTCTCCGCATCCGGGCCGGAGCTTTCTTCGGAGAGATTTGCCTCCGAATTCACGTCCGGGGAGCCGCCGCAGCCGGAGAAAGCCGCGAGAACCGCCGCCGCCATCAGTAACAAGAAAACCCGTTTCATGTTTCTTCCCCTTTCTTAAACAGCCGGCCGATCGCCGTATCCGGCTCGGGCCCGCTCATTCTTCGAGCGCTTCCACGCGAAAGACGACCCGCCGGATGCCGTCGGTGCAGCAAAGAATCTGTTCCCCGTCCCGGTTGTTCCACGGCGCAAAGGAGGCCCCCGCGGACAGCGCGCTTACCCCATGATAGATGTCGATCCACGCCCATGGGCAAAATCCCGCCGGCATCTCCGCGCCGCCTTTATAGAGAAACATGTCGCCCACGTTCAGAAGCGGGCAAGCTCCGGCCGCCTTTCCGTCCGTCAGATATTCCTCCGCGAGCACGGAGTCGAATTCTTTTTTGAGCACGGTAATTTTTACTTTTTTCATGAGAATCTCCGTCGGGCTTCTGAAAACCCGTCTTCTTTATCAATAATAATGCCTAACGCTCGTATGCCCGCCGCAGGAGACGGCCGCATCCGCCGCTTTCCAAAGAGCTCGGCAGGATATATGTTCCGGGTTGCCCTTTTCCTCCCCTAAGATACGTCCTTATGGCGGCGGAGACACGATGGGAGACAAGCGCCCGTCAGTCGTGTTTCTTACAGGAGATCTCCTCCACCGTAAGCTTCCAGACGGCGGTGCCGCAAAGGATGTTTTCGTCGAAGCTCCAATCCGTCCTGCCGCTGTAATGTTCCATAAGAATCCGCAGCGCCGAGAGCTTTTCCTCCGGCTCCTCCACGACCGCGGCCCTTCCCCTGCCGATCACGCTCTGAAACCGGAAGGAACAGCCGCAGCCCTTTTCGGCGAGGGTGAGCCCGTGCCCGGTATCCAGCTCAAACCCGACCTCCGGGTTTTTCCGGATCAGGTCCATTTTCTTGCCCTCCGCCGCGCCGTGAAAATAGAAGATTCGTTCGCCGCCGGCCGCGGAAAAGCCGAAATTGAGGGGCACGATATAGGCCGCCCCCTCATCCGCAAATCCGACCCGGCAGCAGTCGCAGGAGCGGACGACCGCGTCGATCCTGTCCGGTTCCGTGATCTCTCTGTCTTTTCGTCTCATCTGTATCCGCCTTTCCTGTCTGTCTTTTCCATGAAGAAGAACTTCTGCCGCAGGGATGCGCGCCGCCGAAGCCGCCGCCGGATTCCGAAGGAGAAAAATTTCCTCGCGCGAAGAGAGCGCCCCTGTCGGAGCCTCCGGCAAACGAGGAAACCGCCATAAAATCCCTTTCGCACGGAGAGGGTGCTCCCCTTCCCGCCGAAGCTCACAAAACGCCCGCTTCCGCAGGAATGTTCCGGCGGATCGCGGCCTCCGGAAACGACGGATTTCCCTTTTCTTTTCCATTTTATAATGACATTGAAAAAATAACAAGCCCGGAACAAAAAAATCGGACTTGCCGCCGCATGAATTCTCCGGACGGTTTCCCTCTTTTTCGCCTTGAGCCCTTTTTTAAGAAAAAAGCCCGTTCCCGAGGGCGCGGGAACAGGCAAATTCATCCGGAAAGCAGGCGGAATCCGGGGCTATGAGACCGATCCGGCGTTTTTCAGCAGGCGGAGATTCAAAGCCGCAGCGATCGCGCCGAGAACGACAAATGAACCGACAAGGCCGATCATCTGACCGGTGGAGAGAATCACGCCCAGCGATCTTTGAAAAACGGTCTGGAAAATCACGCAGACGCCGACGCCGGCCAGCAGCGTGAGCAAAACGGGGGCCGCCTTATAGCCGATTCTCTCTTTTTTTAACAGCATGATGCCGCTGAACAGCGCGGAAGGCAGGATCACGGCCAGATCGATCGCAAAGGCAGGTTCCGTCGTGTAGATCTCGATGGTCTCCATCGGCCGGCCCGTGATGGCGGCCGGCAGAAGAAACGTCAGCCATATGAGGGTGGAACAGCCGCCGGCGATCAGAAAGATCCCCGTCCCGACCAGATGTTTTTCATAGAGGCTTTCTTGATAGACCTCCGCCGCCGAAACAGCCTGTAAAGATAGGAGAAAAGCGAACAGGGAGCTCCCGAATTGCAGGACGTATAAGAGAAACAATCTGTTCATCGTCACGCCCATGATCAGGCAGACGGACGCATACAGGAGGATCGACAACAGCCCGGCCTGAAGAAGCATCCCCGCTTTTTTGCCGCGGAGGAACAGGAGCACGGCGAGAAGCATCAGCCCGGCAAGCAGGACAACGAGATCCATTCCCTTTGTCGCCCCGACTTTCATCAGGGAATTGTCGGCGTAGATGCCGCTGCCGTAGAGGACAACCTGCTGTCCATATATATTTTCAACGATTCTCTCCGTTCCGGCGTCCGTAAAAAACAGCCCGACACAGGCGGAAACCACCGACGACAACGCGGCAATCACCGTCAATCTCGTCGCAAGCTTTCTCATCCGTTCATCGCCCCGTTCCCCTATAAATAAAAATACTCCGAACAAAGTATATCAGAAAAAGCGCGCAAACGAAAGGGTCCGCGCGAAAAGGCTCTTTCTTTTCATAGACAGCTTGGCGCGACCTCGGAGAAACGAAAGGGCTTGCGCGCAAGGGTCCCTCTCCTTCCGCTTTCTTTGTTCAAGGCGGAGATGGATCCGCCGGATTCCGGAGAGACCCGGCCCGACAAATTCGCGGCATCCTCGGCCACAGCCGCGATTCGGCAATCCCCGTCGGCGGGCGCCGGAGGTTCCGAAAGACCCCATAAGATTCTTTTTGCGGCATCTTGTATTTTGGCGCGGATTCCTGTATTCTGAGGATGAATTCCACGATTGAATGTCAGGAGGGTAACGATGATGGAAAGACGCACGGCCGACAATAACGGCCTTAGAAATCCCATATGGTCAAAGGCACTCTGTCTGGCGCTGTCCATGGTTCTGAGCGCCGCCGCGTTTTCCGCATGCGGCGCCGATCTCCCCTCTTCCTCAGGCGAAACCGCTTCGTCCTCAAGCGTGGCTGCTCAAAGTTCGGATGCTCAGCCCGCCGCTGCCGAAAGCTCCCCCGAAAGCACGCCGCCGTCCGACAGCACGCCGTCCGAGAGCGTCCCGACCGTCACGATCTCGCTCGACGCCGAGGACTGTTACGAAACCTATCTCGCCGCATGGACCTTTTACAGCCCGCAGCGTTACGACTTTACGGACGGCTGTCCGGAGATCGTCGACGAGTCGGCGCTGGAGCTCATGTTCAATAGCTGCTGGAGCCTCGATTACCAGCGCGCGCATGACGGCGACCGCACCGGGTGGCAGAATGCGCTGTATGCCGCCTCGGAAAATTACAATTTCCCGGCCGATCTTGTGGAGGAGACCATCGGGCGGTACTTTAACCTCGGCGCCGACGACATCCGTGCCGCGGCGGGAGAAAAGTACGACGCGGAGAGCGGCGCCTACTTCTTTCCCGGCGGGTTCGGCGGGTTCGACAAGGTCGGCGAGGTGACCGGCGTGCGGCTGGAGGGCGACCTCCTTGAATTGGACAGCAGCTGGTATATCGGAACTACCGACGAATTTCAGTGGAGCTGCACAACGACCATCCAACTCCAGCCCGACGGCTCCTGGAAGTATCTTACCAATGTCGTCACGGGAACCGCCGAGGGCTGACGGGGTTCCGAGCCGTCTCATCCCATATTAAAAGAGAGCTCAGACAAAAACGGGCCGATGTTAGGGGCGTTCACACAGGGATTTAACAAAAATACTTGAGTGACAGCTTCAAGCGGGGCAAACAGGAAAGCAGCTATGTAAGAGCAATTACGCTCCTACATAGCTGCTTTTTTGCGTTTAAAGGTAAACCGCACCAGCGGCACAACACCACCGATGCGGCAGCATTTTACTCCTTGGGAGCGCGGAACTCCGACACCTCCGCCGTGGTCATATCGTAGTAGATCACACGGTTTTCGGCATCAAATTCGCCCGTCACCTTATAACGCTTTTTCGGCTGGTAGTCAGGGATGAACAGAACAAGGATATCGTGGAGATTCTTGTTGCCGCAGCTAAGAGTGCCGTTCTGCTCGTTACGCGCCTTTGAGAACGAGACAGCCTTTGCTTCATTGCTCTTGCAAACGCGGATGGCAAAAACCTTGTGCTCTGCGTCGTTACAGTACTGCACCATCTGCGGATAGTTCAGATCCTCAAGGACACGCTTGCTGAAGGTGATGCCGTTCTGATTGATGTAGATATCCGGCGTTGCATTGGTAGAGATGTCGATTACCTCCAGATTGATGGTGGAAAAATTGATAGCCATAATATTACTCCTTTTCTTCTTGGCTGTCGCCAAGCTCATTTATGCTTTTGATAATGTTGATGAACTGCTCACGCTCGTCGGGCGTCCAATTCATATCCATAAGGAAATAACCGCGTAAAGCGCCGGATTTCACCTTCGCCACAGTGAATTTCTGCTTCATGGCCTGCAGCTTATTGGTACGCTTACTCCATTTACCGGCGGCAAGCAGCTCCTGGGCTTTCGCCCAATTCTCGCGCTTGATGATAGCCGGGTGATTATTCTCCCAGAACCATTGTGGGAGAACATCCTTGTTCTTCACGGTTTTGTGCGTCAGATAGTCCTTGGAATAGGTTTTCTGGTACAGAACATCGCCGCAATACTTCTCATTGGCGAGGATACTGCGAATCGTTGCTTTCCGCCATGCCGCCATACCCATTGGCGAGCGTATGCTCTGCTGTGTGAGGGATTCCGCAATTTCCTGCGGAGACGCGCCCTCAAGGAAACTATCAAAGATGTATTTCACGATTTCTGCCTCGGCTGGCTCGATTTTTACCATGCCGCTGTAGTCCCGATAGTACCCGATGAGGTTTTTCACAGGGAATTTGTACAACCCTTCCTGCATTCGATAGCGGATGCCCTCTTTGATTGCAATGCTTTTTTGCTGGCTCTCCAGTTCTGCCAGCGCCGACAGGATGGAAATAATCAGTTTGTTTTTACCGTCGCTGGAGAAGATGCCCTCTGACTCAAAGTTTACAGCCACTGGCGGGTCTAAATCGCTGAGACTGCGGAGCGTGGTCAAAATATCAACGATGTTTCGTCCGAAGCGGCTGATGCTTTTCGTCAGGATAAGGTCAATCTTACCGTTCATGGCGTCGTCAATCATGGTCTGAAAGCCCTTGCGTTTGTTCAGTGAAGTGCCGGAAATACCCTCGTCAGTATAGATTTTTACGAGCTCGTATGTTGGATTGTTCTCTATAACCGACTTGAAATGCTGTATTTGCATCTCGAAGCTACCGACCTGTGCCTCCTCCGCTGTGCTGACACGGCAGTATGCGGCAACACGCACCTTCGGAGCTTCCTGATACGCATACATTTTCCGCTCCGGCATAATAACATGACCTTTGCGCTCACCGCTACGGTTTTTCGCTATGGTATCCTGAATGCGGCGCTTTTCCTCCTCGCGGCGGTCAGCCGTCTGGCTTTTCTGACGAGCCTGCTCAATGCGATCGGCATCTAACTTTTTCGCCATTTAGCCATCCTCCGCATTCATATTGCTGTGCGTTTCCATAATGAACACCCTCCTTTCGTCAGATTCTATAAACATCATCGGCATCACCTCCTTTCAGCCCTCATCCCATAAAAAAAGACCACACCGAGAAATCCTCAGTGTGGTCTGCTGCGTTAAAGGCAACCATAAACAGCTTACAGCTTCAGGAAGCCCTGTTTGAACGCGTCCGGGAAAATGAAGGTTTTTTCACCGGCTGTGAAGGTGACACGAATATGCTTACCGGCTTTGTCTATCCATGTTACCTTGCCAGCGCCGAAGGCTTTGTGCGAAACCTCGGTGCCGACCTCTACGCCGGACAGGTCAAGCTCTGGCTCTGCCGGTTTTGCCGCAGGAGCGACAGCGGGTGTTTTCGGTGCGTCCGGCTTCTTGATGCCATAAGCCTCCGTAACGAGAGAGGGCTTGGGAGAGACGGGCGTGACAGGCGCTGTGGGCTTCTGCACTTCCGGCACAGGCACTTCCACAATTTCTGGTTCTTCCGCCATACCGGGCTTGTCCATGGTGGACTGCTGGTTATAGAACAGCCGCTCGTATTCTTCGCGCTTGATGACGGTGTCCCAACCACCGATGTCTTTGCCCTCGTGCTTGTCGATGCCGGTATAGGACAGACTGGAATCCTCATAGCGCTTGAATTTGAATATCGCGTCGTTCATCAGGCTGGCATTGAACACACCGATGGAGCAGAGCAGCTCGAAGTCCTTTACGTTTAAGCCTGTGACCTTTTTGAACAGACCCGGCTCAAGCTGCGTGATGACGTCTTTTAGCGAACGCTCACGGTAGTCTGTCAGGTACATGAACACGGGAACACGCGTGGCGAATTTGATGAGCTTTTCCTGTATCTGCTTGCGCATAGACTTGTATTCTTTTTCTTCGTCGGAAAGCTCTTTTTTCTCCTTGGGCGTCAGCTTCTCGTCGCCGTCCTTTTTCGCTTTCTTGACGGCTTCGGACTTATTGATGATTGTCTCGATATCGGAGTTCAGGCTACGGAAGCCCTCGATATTCATCAGCGCCTCAAGCGCGTCCTTGCTGTTCATGAGGCGGGTGAGCGTATCATTGTCCACGTTGACGAGCAGTGCAGACTCCCAGCGCTTCGCCAGCAGCGTGGCGGAGGTACCGGCCATAGCAATGTCCAGTACATCCTGCGCGTTTATCTGCCGCATGGTGCTGCCATCGTAGGCGAGAACAGGCAGGAAGTTGATAAACTCCGCTACCTTCTTTTCAGGATTGCCCTCGTTCACGTCGAGACGGCAGCTGTAATCAGAAATCTGCCGCAGTGCACGGTCAAGCGCAAAGTCGAAAACGTAGCATTCTTGTTTCATGATAATGCGTTCGCCGCTGTCGTTCTTAACCTCCCACGGCGATTGTACACGAAACGCCGCTTGGAAATAAGTCTCCGGGCTTTTGAGATTACGCAGCATGAAAATACCCGTCCACGGGCGGACGGTTACGCCGGTAGTGAGTTTGCCGCAGGAGAGCGTGATGGTGTTTGTGACGAGCGGGTCGCCCATTGCGGCTTGGACAGGCGCAAGTGCGTCAAGGCCTATACCGGCTTTCGTGCCGGCGCAGACGATGACTTTGTATTTCTGGTTATAGTAATTGTTCTGCTTCTGGGCGAGAAGATTCGCCATTGCCTGACAGGAGGCGACATTGGGCAAAAACCACATGGTATGCGACAGTACATTCAGAAGACGCGTGTCTGAATACGGCATTGGCGGGCGCTTGTCCTGTCCCAGCTTCAAGTCGTCAACACTGGCGGGTAGAAAGGAGCCGCGAATGAGGTCGAGCCACTTCTGCACCTCGTTCTCGTATGTGAACCGCGCCTCTGCGCCTTTGCCTTTGGCGGAGAAAAACACATTTAAGTCGAATTCGTCAAACTCACCCTGCATGGCGATCTGGCGGATGCTGTCCGGTATGCGGTAAGTCAGCATGACCATTCTCGGCAACGGCAAATAGGGATTGTTGGAGCCGAGCCAGTTTTCCTTTGCCCTCTGCTCGTCTGAATACGTCCAGTTGTATATCTGGTCTTCGATAAACTCGCCGGAGTTGAGCGCTCGAAAGGGCGTGCCGGAGAGAAACAGATAATAGCTTGTGGTAATGGGCAGGAATGTTTCGTTATAGGCGTTATCCGCCTCGTCCTGCTTATACTGCTCCGGGTCAAATTCCGTTTCGGCTTCTTCGTCTGGGTTGTCAAACAACTTTTTTGCGTTCTCACGCCACGCGCCGAAGTGGTATTCGTCGAAGATGACCAAATCCCAGTTGTCTGTATGTATAAATTCGTTTTTAGCCTTGATGCCGCCGTTCTCATTCGTGCCGAGCAGGTCTTGAAACGAGCCGAAAACCACGATGGGGCGAGACTTATCCGCCTGTGCAAACTGCTGGTCGATGTTGATGCTGCCGGAATGCGCATCCTTATTGGAAACGAACTGCCAGCCTTCAAAATCCACATGGGTTATTAAATCTTCATACCAAGCGGATTCCACGGCGGGTTTGAAGGTTAGCACCAAAATCCGCTTGAAGCCCATCTTCTTGGCAAGCTCATAGGAAGCGAAGGTCTTACCGAAACGCATCTTTGCGTTCCATAAGAACTTCGGAGGGCGATTCGGCTCGTCTTTTTTTGCCGAGGCATAATACTCTATTGTGCGCTTTACAGCAAGCTGTTGCTCAGGACGCATTTTGAAGGTCTGCGTTCTGCTGCCTTCCAGCCGGATGCCGGTGCGCAGTTCTGTAACGGCGGCGAGAACGTCACCGATGGAGCACTTGAACCATTCGTTGCGGTCAGCGCCCTCTTTGAGCTGTGGAAATCC
>DAOSWK010000111.1:0-4719 GCA_035593545.1 Oscillospiraceae bacterium
CCGCAAAACTTTTCTTTCCCCGCGCCCTGTGATAAAATGGAAGCGGAATGGAAGGGAGTGGATTCGCCATGCTTCGACTCATCATCGGCACCGACAGCCGCGCCAGAAGGCGGGCTCTGTATCACCGCATCGCCGACGCGGGCGAAGGCGCCTTGCTGATCGTGCCGCGGCAGTTCTCATTCGAGAGCGAAAAGCTGCTGGGGGCGTTTCTCGGCGGCGAAAAACGGAGTCTTGCCGAGGTATTGAGCTTTCCGAAGCTCTGCGAGCGCATCTTTCATCAATACGGCGGATTTGCCGGCGATCATATCGACGATACCGGCCGGCTTCTGCTGATGAGCGCCGCTCTCTCCGAAACGGAGGGCGAGCTTCGCTTTTTCACAAAATCCGCAAAGGACGCGGCCTTCGCGGAAGAACTCGTGCAGGCGGACGGCGAGCTGCGCAAAGGCGGCGTCACCGGGGCCGATCTCGAAAAAATCGCCGAGGACCGCGCCGGTTCCGTACTGGGCGAAAAATCCGCCGACCTCGCAAAAATTCTCTCCGTCTACCGCGCGATGGTGAGCGCCGGCTACGCGGACGAGCTCGACGAAATTCCGCGCGTCACGGCGATGCCGGAGACAAAGGAATTTTTCCGCGATAAAAAAATCTTCTTCGACAGCTTCAACCGCTTCAGCGCCACGGAATCGCGTCTCGTCTCCCTGATGCTGGAAACGGCGCCGGAGGTCACGGTCTCGCTCTGCTGCGACACGGTTTTCGACCGTCTCGCCGGGGCGGGGCCCTTTGCGGTCTGCCAAAAGACGGCCGCCCGCCTTCACCGCGCCGCCGAGGACGCCGGCATTCCGTCGTTTGTCGAGGACGCGGGCTTCTCTCCCGAAGGGGAGGTCGCCCCGGCCGTCCGGCATCTGGCGGAACATTTTCTCCAGCCGGTTCCGGTGCCGTTTTCCGGGGATGCCTCCGGCACGGTGGAGCTCTATCAGGCCGCGAACCCCTATGAGGAGGCCTCCTTTGTCGTTTCCTCCGTTCGGGAGCTTGCGGAACGGGGATACCGCTGGCGCGACGTCTGCGTGATCGGGCGGGAGCTCTCCTCCTATGAACATCCGCTGGTCAACGCCTTCGAGAAGGCCGGCATCCCTTATTTTCTCGACCGGCGGGATGACGCCGCGGATCTGCCGCTGACCGCCTTCGCGCTGGCGGCGCTCGAATGCTGTACGCGAAACTTTGAGGCCGCGTCGGTGCTGCGCATGATGAAGACCGGACTGCTGCCCTTCTCCGAGGAGGACGTGGCCGAATTTGAAAATTACTGCGAAATCTGGAGCATCCGCGGGCGGCTCTTCCTTCAGCCGTTTATCGCGAGCCCCTCCGGATTCGATCCGCCCGCCGAGGGCGACGGCGCGCTGCTCGAGCGGCTGGAAGCCATGCGCCGGCAGGTCATGGAGCCGCTGGAGGCGCTGAAAACCGGCCTCGACCGCTGCGACGGGCGCCGTTTCTGTGACGAATTTTTCCGTTTTCTTGAGGCCTGCAACATCCCCGACTGCCTGCGCCGGCTTTCCGAAAGCTATGAGGCGGCCGGAAAATTACAGGCCGCGGCCGAACTCTCGACGCTCTGGGATTCCCTTGTGGCGCTGCTCGACCGTTTCTATACCGGCCTCGGCGGCGTCTCCCTCGGCCTTGCAAAAATGGCGAAGCTCTTTGCCATATCCGTCTCCGCGGCGGATCTCGGCGTCGTACCGCAGACCGCCGACTGCGTGACCATCGGCACCGCGGACCGCCTGCGCCCGGTGGATTCCAAGGCCGTTTTTATCATCGGCCTCAACGACCGAGTCTTTCCCGCGCCGCTCGGCGCCGGCGGGCTCTTCAGCAGCGCGGAGAAAAAGGAGCTCGCAGAGATCGGTTTTGAGCTCTCCGACACGGAAGAAAACCTGCTCGCCGAGGAACGCAGCTACGCCTTCACCGCCTTCACCGCGCCCTCGGAGAAGCTGGTCGTCTGCCGCAGCCGCTGGGACGTCAAGGGCGACGAGCTCGGGGAATCTTCGTTCCTCGCGCGGCTCACCTCCCTCTTTCCCGGCCTCCGGTCGAAAACCGCCGCCGATTACGGCAAAGAATTCTTCCTGCGGACCGAGCGCAACGCCTTCGACGCGCTCACCGAGGCTGGCGAAGAGAACGCCTCCTCCGCCGCCCTGCGGGAATTCCTCTCCGCCCGCCCCGAATGGAGGGAAACCTGCGGGAGGCTCAGAACCGGCGTCGATCCCTCGCGCTTCGCAATGACGGAGCCGGGCCTCTCCGACGCGCTTTTCGGCAAAAAGCTGCGCCTCTCTGCCTCAAAAATCGAGGCCTACGAGAGTTGCCCGTTCTCGTTTTTCGTGCAGAACGGCCTGCGGCTCAAAGAGCGCCGGAAAGCGGAACTCTCTCCGCTCGACACCGGCAACCTGATTCATTATATTTTGCAGGTCATGCTTCAGACCTACGGCGGCCGGGGACTCGCCGCGCTCTCCGAAAAGGAACGAAAGGCGGAGGTGCTCAGGCTTTTGGAGGAGTATCTCTCCGGCGTGCTCGGCGGCGAGGAAAACAAATCCGGACGCTTTCTTTACCTATATTCCCGCCTTGCCGGACATCTGACGCGGCTCTTTGCGCGGATCGCCGAGGAATTCCGGCAGTCCGAATTCGAGCCGGCGGGCTTTGAAGTCCCCGTCTCAGAGGAGGAGGGCGTAGAACCTCTGCGTCTCCTCACGCCCGACGGCCGGACCGTGCTCGTCGAAGGACGCATCGACCGGGTGGACGTGCTCGAAAAGAACGGCAAGCGCTACGCCCGCGTGGTGGATTACAAATCCGGCACGAAGGCCTTCGATCTTTCGGATGTCTATTATGGCCTCAACATGCAGATGTTGATCTATCTGTTCTCCATCTGGCAGGACAAACGCAGCGAGTTTGCCGGTGACACGCCCGCGGGCATCCTCTACATGCCGGCGAAGGATACCTCCCCCGCCGCGGAACGCGCATCCGCCGCCGACCCGTGCTCATCCGAAGCCGCCCTGCGCTTCCGGATGAACGGCCTGCTGCTGGACGACTTCTCCGTGCTCAACGCGATGGAGCCGGGCCTCGCGGGCGTCTACATTCCCGTCAAAATGAAGAAGAGCGGCTACGATACGGCGAACCTCGCTACCCTCGAGCAGTTCGGCGCTATTCGGAGGCATGTCGCCTCCGTGCTCGCCTCTATGGCCGAGGAGCTCGGCGCCGGCAGAATCGAGGCTCTCCCGGCCGCGCGCGACGATAAAAAACAATGCGAGCACTGCCGCTTCCAATCCGTCTGCCGGATGCCGGAGGACGGGCCTTGCGTGAAGCTCGGCAGGCTGACAAAAAAGGAATTCTTTGACGGCATCGGGGAGGACGGCGTATGAGCACACGAAACTGGAACCCGGAGCAGCTTCAGGCGATCGAGTCGAAGGGCGGCACGCTCCTCGTCTCCGCCGCGGCCGGCAGCGGAAAAACCGCCGTTCTGACCGAGCGCGTGCTGCGGATGCTGACCGATGAGGAGCATCCGGTCGACGCGGACCGTTTTCTCATCATGACCTTCACCCGCCTCGCCGCCGGCGAAATGAAAAACCGCATCACCGAGGCTCTTTCGGAGAAGCTGGCGGAAAAGCCCGGCGATATCCGGTTCATCCGGCAGCAGATCCTGCTTGAAAAAATGCAGATCGGCACGATTGACGCTTTCTGCCTCAACCTTGTTTTGGAGCAGTTCGGCGCGCTGGGTATCTCGCCGCAGAGCCGCGTCGCCTCCGAAAAGGAGCTCGGCATCCTCAAAAACGAGGCGCTTGCCGAGGTGATGGAGGAGAAGTACGCGGCGGAGGAGCCCGGCTTTCTCGCGCTCAGCGAAACGCTCGGCGCCGGACGGGACGACGCCGACCTCGCCGACACCGTCCTTCGCCTCTACGACTGGCTCCGCACGCAGCCGCACTATGGGGACTGGCTCGATTCGGTCCGCAGTTTATACAATCCGGATATTCCGGTCGAGAATCACCCGTGGGGAAAGGTTATTTTGCAAGATGCGGGCGAGGCGCTCCGGGACTGCGCGGAACAGGCGGAATATGCGCGCTCGCTCGCGGGAAAGGACGAGGACGTCTTTTCCGCCTATGGAGCCGCGCTTTGCTCGGATTTGGAGATTCTGAAAAGCCTCGTTGATCTCGTGGAAAACGGCGGCTGGGACGAGCTGCGCGGCGCCCTGCAAAATGTGAGCTGGCAGAGGCTCGGCTCGCTGCGCGGCTACGACGGTACGGTCGGGCCGCGCGCCAAGGAGATCCGCGACGGGTATAAAAAGACGGTCTCGGACCTTACAAAAAAACAATTTTTCGCCTCGGAACAGGATTTTCATGACGACGTCGCCATGCTCGCGCCGCTCGCGGAGGATCTTTTCTCCCTGACGATGGAATTCGACCGGCGCTATTCCGACAAAAAGCGCGAGAACCTGCTGCTCGATTACGCCGACCTTGAGCACTTTACGCTCGGGCTGCTGACCGAAAAAGACGGCGGCGGCAGATACATTCCGACGGCGGCGGCGAGGGAGATCTCCGCCCGGTACGAATATATCCTTGTCGACGAGTGTCAGGACATCAATGCCGCGCAGGACGCCGTCTTCCGCGCGCTCTCCCGGAACGGGGAGAATCTCTTCTACGTCGGCGACGTGAAACAGAGCATCTACCGTTTCCGTCAGGCGATGCCGGAGCT
>DAOSWK010000112.1:0-4395 GCA_035593545.1 Oscillospiraceae bacterium
CTCAGAAAGGAAAAGCGGCGCTTCCTGCGCAGAAAGCTGCTGACTTACCTTGCGCGGATCCTCTTCGGAAGCGGGCTCCTCGCGGCGGCGGGCTTCTGGGCCGTCCAAAGCGGATATTCGCTGCTTCTCTACGCCTGCATCCTGCTCTGGGCGGTATTTTTCCTCGATCTGAGCGTCAATTTCTTTCGGTACCGGAAGGCGCTCCGGCGGCGCTTTGCCGAGGGCGAGCGTCTTCTTCCAAAATAAAAAGCCCGGAGGCAGCAACCGACCGGGCTCTTTTTATTTTTGGGGGATCATTCCCGGAGAAATTGCCGCGCCGGGAACGCTTCATTGAAAACGAGCGTCTGCCGCGCCGTCACGTGGTCGTACCGGGGAAATGAGCGGCTATTGAAAGAAAAAGACCAAGGCCAAAAATGCCTTAGGCCTTTTTATTCCGTTTTTTCAGCCCTATCCGCGGAAAACGGCGGCCTCGAAAGCGCTTTTTCGGGGATGAGCGCCTTTTTCGTCTCCGAAGAATCCTCGCCGAAAGCCGGTTCTTTTTCCGGCATCGGCGTCCCATCCTCCTGCCCGGACGGTAAGCCCCGCCGCTGCCGTTCCGGTAGAGATTTCAGCGAATAGCCGCCATCCTTTTTCGCCGTGCCGAAGGTCTCCTCCGGCGGGACAAAGCCGTGCAGAAGTTCCTCCGCAACCTCGGGCATATCCGCCCAGAAGCGCTTCGGCATATGAGACATCCGGCAGCGCGGATTGAAACGCTCGGCGATGGCGACATGGCGGTAATAGCTCCTCCAGAGTTCTCGGTAAAAGGCGTCCCCTTGTTCGGCCTCCGGCGGCAACGTCAGGGAATCGGCTTCAAAGAGCGCGCTGCGGCCGCCCGTATAGGCGAACGCCTGTCCGTGCGTCTGATCGTAGATCAGGAAATTCTCACTCCGATAACGGCTGCAAAAATGGCCGGTCAGCAGGGGCAGAATCTCGTGTTTCGGCGCGATCTTCGCAACCAGCGCGCCACCGACGTCGCTGAAGCGGATGAACTGCATCATCATCCTCTCCTCGTTTCCGACGGCGCGCACCATCCGGAACAGCGGATTGATTTCCTTATCCGCGATCATTGAGACCGCCCGCGGCCCCACGGCAAAGGCCTTTTTGAGAAACCGGAGAATAGCCGTCTCCTTGCCGCCCTCGCCGTAGAGGAAACCGCGCCGGACCATATCCTCGGCGGCCGGACCCAGCTTGGTTCGAATTCCGGTCTCGACCCGGCCCGCGCGGTACGGATCGGTCACGACGGAGCGGATCTCGTAGAAGCTCCCCTCCCCTTCCCCGGAGACGCGGATTTCACAGGGGACCGTCTTCTCCCGGAAGCAGTCGAACATGACCGTCATCAGACCGTCGTAGCTGCCGTCGTATTCATAGATCAAAGTCTGCCGCTCCGACATGAAGCCGCCTCCTTCCGCAAAAAAAGCATCTGGGTTAACCTGTCCTCGATCAGAATTGTTTTCCCGGTATGGGCTCCCCTTGTGTCGCTGGAACCGCCTTAGGGCCGTCCGGTAAGGAGCGATCTGCGTTTCACCGGCTTATTTTTTTCAATAAGATTCCCCCACAGCTTCCGGAAAGAAGCATCCTTGCTTTCTTCATACCAACCCTTAGAACGTGCCGCGGCATATCGGCTCAGAGCTCGCCTTTCAGACAGGGAAGTGCCTCCTCCCGCAAAATACTGCTCTGAAACAGGGAGAGCTGCTCCGGCTCGTAGTCCGGTAGAGAGGACGAATTCTGCGGCCCGACCAGCCATTCCAGCGCCTGCTCAGGCGTCTCCGGCAAAGTCTGCATGGCCTTTCCGTTACAGATAAGAAAGAACCGGGCCCGTTTGAGCACGACGCCGATGCGCTTGAGCATCTCAAAATCGAGGCTGTGCTGGCGCCGCTCCCGGAGAATGCGCTTCGCGCTCGTGACGCCGATGCCCGGCACGCGCAGCAGCATCTCATAATCGGCGGTGTTGACCTCCACCGGGAAATCGTCCATGTTCCGGAGCACCCAGCCGCATTTGGGATCGATCTCGGAATAGAGCATCGGGCGCTCCGGGCTCAAAATCTCGCTCGCCTGAAACCCGTAGAAGCGCAGCAGCCAGTCCGCCTGATAGAGCCGGTGCTCGCGCAGGAGCGGCGGCTTCGAGTCGACGGAGGGCAATAGACTATCCTCGACGACCGGCGTGTATGCGGAAAAGTAGACCCGCTTGAGACTGTAATTCTGATAGAGCTTCTCCGACAGCGTCAGGATGTGATAGTCGCTCTCCGGGCTCGCGCCGACGATCATCTGCGTGCTCTGACCGGCCGGAATGAACTGCGGCGCCGCGCGGTACTTGACGAGATCCTCCCGGTTCTCCGTGATGCCGTTGCGGAGGAGCGTCATCGGGCGCACGATGGATTCCTTGGTCTTATCCGGCGCGAGGAGGCCGAGGCTCTGGCGGGACGGCAGCTCGATGTTGACGCTCATCCGGTCCGCAAGCAGGCCGAGTCGCCGGATCAGATCATCGCTTGCGCCCGGAATCGCCTTCGCATGGATGTAGCCGGTAAAGCCGTACTCCTCCCGGAGAATCCGCAGCACCTCGATCATCCGCTCGCAGGTGCGGTCCGGGCTTCCGAAGACGGCGCTGCTGAGAAACAGCCCCTCGATATAATTGCGGCGATAAAATTCGACCGTCAGATCCGCAAGCTCCCGCGGCTCAAACGTCGCCCGCGGAAAATCGGCGCTGCGGCGGTTGAGGCAATACTTGCAGTCGTAGACGCAGGCGTTGGAGAGCAAAATTTTTAACAGCGAAATGCAGCGCCCGTCCGCCGCAAAGGCATGACAGCAACCCGCCGGCAGCGCCGAGCCCAGTTTTCCGCCTCTCCTTCCCGCCGTGCCGGAGGAGGAGCAGGAGACATCGTATTTCGCCGCCTCCGTCAGGATCGCGAGCTTCTGACCGACATCCATTTTTTCGCCTTCCTCGTTTGGAACATATGTTCTTTTTCTGAAACTATCATAATGCAGAGCCGACGGTTTGTCAAGGAAAAACATGTGGAAATTTCTGTGAAAAGCCGGTCGTCTCCCGCGCCCGGAACATCCGAATCGGCATTTTCAAGGCGGAGACCGGAATGACACGATCCCCCAGAAGAAAACACGGCCCCCTCTCTCGTTTCGGGGGAAACTTTCAGGAAAGATTGAAACTCTACGTCGGAAAAATATATGACTAAAAAAATTCACGGCTTCTCGGATTTTTTGGCTTCATTTTGGAAGTTTTAAAAAAATGGAGAAAAGTTTCCGCAAACAGGCCGGTTTTGGGCTTGAACCAAAAAATTCAGATGATATACTGTATAAGTGAAATTTTGCTCGGAAATCGGCGGCAAAAATTAAGCCGTCTGTTTCCGAAAGGAAGGGGACAGGAATTTTGGCTTACGATGTAGCAATCATCGGCGCGGGCATCATCGGCTGCTCTCTCGCGAGGGAGCTTTCCCGCTACGACAAAAAAGTCGCGCTGATCGAGAAGGAAAACGACGTAGCCATGGGCACCACCCGCGCGAACAGCGCAATCATTCACGCGGGATACGACCCGGAGCCCGGTACGCTGATGGCGAAGTACAACGTGGAGGGAAACCGTCTGGCCGGCGAACTCGCGGAGGAACTGAACATTCCGTTTGAACGCTGCGGCTCCCTCGTCCTTGCCTTCAGCGAGGAGGATATGAAGACCGTTCGGATGCTCTATGACCGCGGCGTGCAGAGCGGCGTGCCGGGAATGGAGATTCTGGACGGCGAAAAAGCTCGGAAGATGGAGCCGAACCTCTCGCCGGAAGTCGTCGGAGCGCTCTGGGCGCCGACCGCCGGCATTATCAATCCGTGGGAATTCGCCCTGCTGCTCGCACAGAACGCCGTCCTCAACGGCGTCGACTTGCTGCTGGAACACGAGGTTTCCGGCATCGAACAGGAGAAGGACGGCTTTGTTCTCCACTTCACGGATAAGGAGGATGTCCGCGCGAAATACCTCGTCAACGCCGCCGGGGTGGAGAGCGACGACATCGCCGCCATGGCGGGCGATCACAGTTTCTCCATCGACGCCTCCAAGGGCCAGTACTATCTGCTCGATAAATCTCAGGGCGCGCTGTTCCATCACGTCCTGTTCCAGTGCCCCGGTCCGCTCGGCAAAGGCATTCTTGTCGCCCCGACCGTGCACGGCAACCTGATCGTCGGACCGGACGCCAACCCCGGCAGCGCCCGCGACAGCGTGGCCACCGACCGCAAGGGCCTCGAACATGTCGTCAAAGAAAGCCGCCGCACGTCGGCCGCGATCAACTTCCGCGAGAATATCCGCAACTTTGCGGGCATCCGCGCCCAACCCTCGACCGGTGACTTCATCGTCGGGCCGAGCGA
>DAOSWK010000113.1:0-4348 GCA_035593545.1 Oscillospiraceae bacterium
AGATATTCCGCGACCTTCTGCGTGTTTTGACAGAGGCGCTCCATGCGGACGGAGAGCGTCTCGATGCCCTGCTCGATCAGGAAGGAATTGAACGGCGAGATGCAACAGCCGGTGTCGCGCAGGATCAGACAACGAAAACGGTTGGTAAAGCATTTCTCCATATCCGCGAAGACGACGCCGTGATAGCTGACGTCCGGCTCATTGTAAAGCAGAAAACGAGGATTATCTTTATAGGGAAACTTTCCGGATTCGACGAGCAACCCCGCCATCGCATTTCCGTGTCCGCCGAGGAGTTTGGTTGCGGAATGAATGACGAGATCCGCGCCCCACTCAAAGGGCCGGAACAGATAAGGCGTCGTGAACGTGGAGTCCGCGATCAGCGGGATTCCATATTTATGCGCGATCTTTGCGATTTTCTCAATGTCGGAGACGTTCGCGTTCGGGTTGCCGACCACTTCGGTGAAAAACGCCTTCGTATGCTCGTTGACCGCGGCCTCCCACTGATCCATGTCGTCCGGATCGACGAAACGGACGTTGATGCCGAGGCGCTTGAGCGTGACGCCGAGCATGTTGATGGCTCCCCCATAAATATAGGAAGAGGAGACGATCTCATCCCCTGCCGAGCAGAGATTGAGCACCGCCCCGAAGATCGCCGCATGGCCGGAGGAAACCGAGATCGCCCCGGCGCCGCCCTCCAGCGCCGTGATCCGGCGTTCCAGCGCGTCGCTGGTCGGATTGGAGAGCCGCGCATAGATGTTGCCCTCCTCTTCCAGCGAAAAAAGACGCCGCGCATATTCGGCGCTTTCAAAATCATAGGCGGTCGTCGCATAAATCGGCTGCACGACCGAGTGATTTTCCAGATCCGGCTTTTTTCCGGCGCGAACCGCCAATGTGTCGAAATGATAATCCGTTTCTTTCATGAAATTTCCTCTTTTCATAAATTGCAAGATTCCCTATTCCATCCGGGCGCAAATTTTGATATAATATCAGTATAACAGACAAAACCGGATATTCGCAACTATTATTTATCAATTCGGACCGTCTGGTTCCGTCGTTTTGGAGGTGTTTTCATGAAGAAAGCCGCTGCTTTCATTTCCGCGCTGATGGCGCTGGTACTACTGTTTTCCGGCAGCTTCAGCGTCTGTGCTTATGCTGCGCTCCAGTATGTCCCGTCCACGGAGGTCAACAGCGAAGCGGTCTACCTCGCCGATGCGGACGGAAACGTCCTCTACGAGAAAAATGCCACTCAGCGGATGTATCCCTCCGAGCTGACGCAGATCATGACCGCAATCATCGTGATCGAAAATATCGACAGCGTCGGCGGTTGGGACGCGCAGGCCACTTTCACCACATCCATGCAGAACTATTTGTACGAAAACCGCGGCAGCACCATTCTGACCGGTCTTACGGCCGGAGAAGTGCTGACGGCCGACCAGCTGTTTCACGCGATGGTCATCGCCTCCGGTTACGACGCAGCGATGGCGCTGGCGGAACTGATCGCCGGAAGCCAAGATGATTTCGTTGCCATGATGAACGCCAAAGCCAAAGATTTGGGCGCCGTCAACACCAACTTTACAAATTGCCACGGCCTGCACGACACCGCCAACTATACGACGGCCTACGACATGTATTTGATCGCAAAATACGCGATGAGCCTCGACAAATTTGCGGAAACCGTGTCCCTGACCACATATAGCAGCGGCGAGACGAGCCTTCATACCAACCTCACATGGAATTCCGACAACGGCCTCCTCATCAGCGGCAACGTGCATTATTACTCCGCCGCGCAGGGCATCAAGGCCGGATACAGTCAAGATACCGGCAGGAGCGTCGCCTCCTATGCCTCTCAAGACGGATATTCCTATTATCAGGTCGACATGGGCGCGCCGTTTGAACTGGATGAGGATACGTATAACCTTGCGATGGTCGACGCCAAAAACCTGTATGT
Organism: Oscillospiraceae bacterium; assembly: GCA_035593545.1. GTDB lineage: Bacteria > Bacillota > Clostridia > Oscillospirales > Ruminococcaceae > UMGS1668. Next base: position 1,949 of record DAOSWK010000113.1, read on the forward strand.
CTGGGCTTTCTCCGAATTTGAAATCAAATCCGTCATCAGTTACGGCGATCAGATCGGCGAAGTTCCGCTCGAACTCGCCTGGCAAAAGGATTATCTCCAGCTGATGGCCGGAGAAAGCTATGTGGCGCTGTTGCCGGCCGACATCGACGTCGGTTCGATCACTTATGAATATGAGCTGCCGGAGTATGTCAATGCCCCGGTCAACAAGGGCGACCATATCGGCACGCTGCATTTTATCGCCTCGGGCGAGGAGATCGGTGAGATTCCGCTCGTCTCCGCCGAGGATGTGAAACAGAGCGAGCTGCTCAGCGGCCTCGAGTCCTTCTCTCAGATCACCCGCTCCTTCTGGTTCAAGTTCATCATCGTGATGATCATTATGATCGTCCTGCTTTATGTCGCTCTGATGATCGTACGCAACTACAATCACAAAAAATACGGCACGATCCGGAAAAGAAAGAATCTCTGAGCGGGGATTTCATTTTCCAAAAGGACGCCGGGACAAATTCCGGGCATTCGCGTCGCCGGAAAACCGAAAACGGTTCCTTTTCGGCCGGGATGATCCATGTGATCCACAGAGCGTTTCAGTCCGCGCAGGTGTACCGTTAGATGCCGGAAGCGATCATTTTCGGTTTTGATCCGATTCCGGCGCGGTTTTCCTATGCTGTTTCGCCAAAATTTTTGGATATTGAAATTTTGATGGGATTTTGACGCGATTTTATTGCAGGATTCCGCCGAAAACCCTTGACATTCCGGCATTTCTCCAATATAATTGAAACGCTGTCCAAAGACAGCAGGTGCGCTTGCGCTTAAACGGGTAACCGGCCTGCCGAGGATGAGTGTTCATTATGATGATAACGCTCCTTCCACGGCTCGCGGAGGGAGTTTTTTTACTCCCTATCTTTTCGCAGGAGGTGAAACTTATGTCCAGTGAAATAATTCTGCAACAGAAGAAAGAAACCGTGTCGCAGCTCGTCGAAAAGCTGAGGAACGCTTCCTCCGGAGTTCTGGTCAATTACAGCGGCATCAACGTCGCAAACGACACCGCTCTCCGCCGTGAACTTCGTCAGGCCGGCGTCCACTATGCCGTCATCAAAAACACGATTCTCCGTCATGCGCTTGATGAACTCGGTATGGAAGGCCTCGACCACACTCTTTCCGGAAGCACGGCAATCGCCCTCGGCGGCGAAGATGCAATGGCTCCGGCAAAGATCCTCGGTAAATTCGCTGCGGATTCCAAAGGCAAATTCACGATCAAGGCCGGATTTATGGAAGGCCAGATCATGGATGAAGCTCAGGTGATCGCGCTCTCCAAGCTGCCCGGCAGAGAGGGGCTTCTCTCGATGCTCGTCAGCGCGCTCAGCGGTCCGGTCAGAGGACTTGCCGTTGCGCTCAATGCCATCGCCGAAAAAGAAAACGGCGGCAATGAAGGCGAAGTTGCCTGATTGCCCCATCCAAACATCTTACTTTATAAAATTACAGGAGGTACGTTCCTATGGCTTCTGAAAAAACTCAGAAATTTATTGAAGACATCAAAGCCCTTACCGTTCTTGAGCTGAACGAGCTTGTTCAGGCGATCTGCGAGGAGTTCGGCGTTTCTGCCGCTGCTCCGGTCGCTGCCGCCGGTGCCGGTGCCGCCGCCGAGACCGCCCCGGCTGAGAAAGATTCTTGGGATGTCATCCTCACCGATGTCGGCGAGACCAAGATGAACGTCATCAAAGCCGTCAAAGAGATCACCGGCCTTGGCCTTAAAGAGTCCAAGGAAATCGTCGACGCTTGCCCGAAAGCCATCAAAGAGGGCGTTTCTTCCGCCGATGCCGAAGAGATCAAAAAGAAACTGGAAGAAGCCGGCGCCACCGTCGAAGTCAAATAAGGTTTCCGATTTTAAAAAGCCTTTCCGTCAACCGACGGAAGGGCTTTTTTCTTTATTTTCCGCTATACAATTTTCCGGCTCCGTGCTACTATAATACCAACGAATGGAGGGATGCCATGGAACCGAGTATTCAAGAGGAGAAGAAAAAACGCTCTCCCCTTTCGCTCTGGATGATCCGGCTGCTTCAGGGAATCCTCATCGGCGGCGGCGCGATTCTGCCCGGCGTCAGCGGCGGCGTGCTCTGCGTCACGTTTGGACTGTACCGACCGATGATGGCGCTTCTCTCCCACCCCGAACGGAATTTTCTGCGTTACTATAAGATGTTCATTCCTGTCGTGATCGGCTGGGGAATCGGTTTTCTCTCCTTCGCGCAGATCATCGCCGTCGTATTCCGGGCTTCCTCTCTGCTGGCGGTCTGCCTATTTATCGGACTGATCGCAGGTACGTTCCCGCAGCTCTACCGGGATTCCAATAGGCAGGGACGCAGCACCACCTCATGGATTGGTTTTGCCGTCGGGTTTCTTTTCATG
>DAOSWK010000017.1:0-23531 GCA_035593545.1 Oscillospiraceae bacterium
CGTTCAGCGTAAAATGCAGTTCTTCCATAGCGAAATCATCCTTTCAGGAAACGATCCGGCGAACCGGGCTTTTGCGGCACGGGGGCCGGAGAATCCGGGCCTTCCGGAGACAACTCTTTTCTCCTTTTACGGATTGCGGCCGCTTTTTCGGGCCCCGCCGGACGGGCGGGAGCAAACGGATGCCGCAGATATCTTTCATTTTCCGGCCACGGCATCTATAAGGATTCCGGCCGGAAACAGAGATTTTTTAAAACAGCCTTTTGGTGGAAGGTTATTCCTTCCGGATAGCGCCGAAGGGGCAGGTCTCGAGGCAGGTGCCGCATTTGATGCACTTCTGCTGGTCGATGACATAAGGAACCTTGCGCTCGCCGGTGATCGCGCCGACCGGACATTTTTTGCTGCAAAGCGAGCAGCTCCGGCAGAGTTCCGGATTGATCAGATAGCGGATCAGCGCGCGGCACTGTCCGGCCGGGCACCGTTTTTCACGGATATGGGCCTCGTATTCGTCGCGGAAATAATGCAGCGTCGTAAGCACCGGGTTCGGTGCCGTCTGACCGAGACCGCAGAGGGAATTCCGGTGGATCTGATCGGAGAGCAGCTCGAGCGTCTCAATGTCGTTCTCCTGCCCTTCGCCCTTGGTGATCCGCGTCAGAATCTCGAGCATCCGCTTCGTGCCGATGCGGCAGAAGGTGCATTTGCCGCAGCTTTCCTCTTGGGTAAAGTTGAGGAAGAAGCGGGCAATGTCAACCATACAGGTGTCGGAATCCATGACGATCATGCCGCCGCTGCCCATGATGGCGCCGGTCGCGGCAATGGTTTCATAATCGACGGGCGTGTCGAATAGACTTGCCGGTACGCATCCGCCGGAGGGGCCTCCGAGCTGCACGGCTTTTACCGGTTTTCCGGTACGGGAGCCGCCGCCGATGTCGTTGACGATCTCATTGAGCGTCATGCCGATCGGCACCTCCACAAGGCCGCCGCGCTTGATCTTTCCAGCCAGCGCAAAGACCTTGGTGCCCTTGCTCTTCTCAGTGCCGAGCTTCGCAAACTCCGCGGCACCGTGCAGGAGAATCCAGCCGACGTTCGCCCATGTCTCCACGTTGTTGATATTGGAGGGCTTTCCGAAAAGCCCGCTCTCCGCCGGAAACGGCGGACGCATGGAGGGCATTCCGCGCTTGCCTTCGACGGACGCCATCAGAGCCGTCTCCTCGCCGCAGACAAAGGCGCCGGCCCCCTGCTTGATCTGTAAATGGAAGCTGAAACCTGAGCCGAGGATGTTCTCCCCGAGAAAGCCGGCGGCTTCCGCCTCCTCGATGGCTTTCTGAACGCGTTTGACGGCGATCGGATACTCGGCGCGGGCATAGACGACGCCCTCCGAGGCGCCGATCGCGTAGGCGCCGATCACCATGCCTTCGATGACCGAATGCGGGTCGCCCTCGAGGACGGAACGGTCCATAAAGGCGCCCGGGTCGCCCTCGTCGGCATTGCAGATCACATATTTCTGATCGGCGGCATTCTTGCGGGCAAAGCTCCATTTGAGACCGGTCGGGAAACCCGCGCCGCCTCTGCCGCGAAGGCCGCTCGACTTCATCTCCTCGATGATCTCCTCCGGCTGCATGGTCAGAGCCTTCTTCAGACCCTGATATGCATCCGCCGCCAGCGCCTCGTCCAGAGACTCCGGATCAATGACGCCGCAGCGCGCAAGAACGATCCTGTGTTGTTTTTCAAAAAATCCTTCCTCGGCACAGGTATGATTGGTGGCACGCACCGCATATTTATAGGTAGGGGTGTCATGAAGGACATGCCATTCAAAAATCTCTTTGGCGGATTCCTCCGTCACATAGCCGTACAGCGTGGTTCGCCCTTCCTCACGGATCTCAACGAGCGGCTCCGCATAGCACATCCCGCAGCAACCGGTGCCTCCGAGTTCCGCCTTCACTTCCGGATGCTCGGCCAACAGGGATTTGAGCACGGCGTAGATCTTTTTTCCGCCGGCGGCGATGCCGCAGCTTCCAAGCCCGACGACGATTTTCATTCCGCAGCCGCCTCCTCTCCGTGAGCATCCCGGAACTCCCGGACGATCTGCCGGGCCTTATCCGGGGTCAGCCTTCCGTAGACTTCCCCGTCGATCATCATGACCGGCGCAAGGGAACAGCAGCCGAGACAGGCGACCGTCGAAAGTGTATAAAATTCATCCTCCGTGGTGCCGCCGAGCTCGACATGCAGCTCATCCCGCAGCGCGTCGCCGATCGTCTCCGAGCCGTTGACATGGCAGGCGGTACCAAAACAGAGCCGGATGCTGTGTTTGCCCATCGGCCGAAGGCGAAACTGAGCATAAAATGTCGCAACACCCAAAATTTCCGGAATTGGAATCCCGGTACGGTCGGAAAGAGCCTCCAGAATATCCGGCGGCAGCCAGCCGTAGGCCTCCTGCAACTTCTGCAACAGCGGAATCAACAGACTTTTGTCACCGGGATACCCCGCAAGAATCCGCTCAAAAGCCGCGTAATACTCTTTTTTATTCCGGCAGCTCAAAGGAAGCCCCCCCTTTCATGATCCACACTCTTTCTATTTTAAAAGGCTTTATTTTCGATGTCAAGCGGAGAAAACCCTTTTGAGGCCGAAAATTTATTCATCATTTCGGGATAATTTTAAAGGATTTTTGCATGTTTCGAGAAACCATAAAGATTGAACCGCCCTGTGCGTTTCAAAATATAAAATTTTGGAGGTAAAAATGATGTCTATGCCTGATGTCCATCTTCAGGAGAAGTACGGTCTGTTTATCAACGGTGTCTGGAAGGATGCCTCCGATGGAGCCACTTTCACCACCAAATGCCCTGCCAACGGCGAACCGCTCGCAATCTGCGCGCAGGCCACCCGGGAGGATGTGGACGAAGCGGAGAAAGCCGCATGGGCCGCGTTTGAAACCTGGAAAAAACAGACGCCGAAGCAGCGCGCCGCCATTCTTAACAAGATCGCCGACCGGATCGACGAAAACCAAGATCGCCTCGCCATGGTCGAGACGCTTGACAACGGCAAGCCTATCCGCGAGACCAAGGCCATCGATGTTCCGCTGAGCGCGGCTCATTTCCGCTACTTCGCCGCCTGCATTCAAGCGGAGGAGGGCAGTGCCACCGTCCTTGACGAGAGCTTCCTCTCCATCATTCTGCGCGAGCCGATCGGCGTCGTCGGCCAGATTGTGCCGTGGAACTTCCCGTTCCTGATGGCCGCATGGAAACTCGCCCCCGTGCTCGCCGCCGGCTGCTGCACCGTCTTTAAGCCTTCCTCCGACACGCCGCTCTCCGTGCTCGAATTTGCGAAACTCGTACAGGATATTATCCCGGCCGGCGTTTTCAACGTCGTGACCGGCTCCGGCAGCAAGTGCGGCCAGTACATCCTTGAGCACAAGGGCTTCCGCAAGCTCGCGTTCACCGGCTCCACCGAGGTCGGCCATGCCGTGGCCGAAGCGGCCGCCGACCGCCTGATCCCCTCCACGCTGGAACTCGGCGGAAAATCCGCCAACATCTTCTTCGACGACTGCAATTGGGAACAGGCTATGGACGGCCTCCAGCTCGGCATCCTCTTCAATCAGGGCCAAGTCTGCTGCGCCGGTTCCCGCGTCTTTGTTCAGGATACGATCTACGACAAATTCGTCGAGGAGGCCGTCAAACGCTTCAACGCGGTCAAGGTCGGACTTTCTTGGGAGCCGGATATTCAGATGGGTTCCCAGATCAACGAGAGACAGCTTGAAAAAATCCTCAATTATATCGAGATCGGTAAGGAGGAGGGCGCTACCGTCGCCTGCGGCGGCTTCCGTATCACCGACGGTGAGCTCGCGAAAGGCGCCTTCATGCGGCCGACCCTGCTCGTCGACGTCACCAACGACATGAGAGTCGCACAGGAGGAGATCTTCGGACCGGTCGCCGTCGTCATCAAATTCCATGACGAGGACGAGGTTGTCAAGATGGCCAACGACAGCGTCTACGGCCTCGGCGGGGCCGTCTGGACCAGAGATCTCAACCGCGCTCTCCGCGTCGCGCGCGCCGTGGAGACCGGGCGCATGTGGGTCAACACCTATAACCAGATTCCGGAGGGCTCTCCGTTCGGCGGCTACAAGGATTCCGGCATCGGCCGCGAGACGCACAAGGTCATCCTTGAGCATTACACGCAGATGAAGAACATCATGATCAACCTCAGCGAAGCTCCTACCGGTTTCTATCCGGCCCCCTGAGTCATGCACGAAGAGGGACGCGTCTGTTTCCGCTATGTCTGCAAGCTCTTTCCGGCCTGCGCCCGCGCAAGAGGGAAAGGCTGCTGCTGCGCAGAGCTGGAATGGTACGACGAAGATACCCTTGCCCGCGCCGTGACGGCGGAGGAGTGCGGCGAGGGAACTTACCCGCTGTTTATTCAAAAACAGGAATAAACGTCAGGCCCGCCCCATACGAGGCGGGCCTTTTGATGAAACGCCGCCCGCCGCCTCACCGCAAGGATTCCCCAAAAAATACGTCCTGAGACAAGATCCGGTTCCTTTTCCGTTCCGGAAATCCAAAACGTCCGATTCGACGGCGGGCGGACCAATTTTTATGGAACTGTAAACTTTCTTTGAAACCGACCGCTTCTTCTTGACTTCCCCGGCGGCGGGCACTAAAATGAGCAAAAGGAAACTATAGAAGTCTCATATTGATGCGAGAGCCCGGACGCTCTTTTTCGATAAATGAAGAAAAGGCGCCCATACTTTGATAGAAAGAAGCCCGCGCCCCCTGTGCCGGAACGGAAGCCGGCAGACTCTCTCCGGGAATGTAGCCCCCCGCGGATTTATGCCGCAGGATATGGCCCGGCAGGGAACATCTTTTCGCCGCCGGATATTTCGGCGCCGCGGAAAACAGGAAGAAAAAAGGAGGTGCTCCTCTGGAAAACAAACGGATTTGTCTGCTCAACGACTCGTTCCCGCCGCAGCTTGACGGCGTTGCGAACGCGGTTGTAAATTATGCATCCATTTTGCAGAGAACCGGCACGGAAGTCACGGTCGGCATCCCGGAATACCCCGGCGTCGAAGACAGTTATCCGTTTTCCGTCGTGCGCTATCCCAGCATCAACACCACCGAATGGATCGGCTACCGGGCAGGATACCCGTTTACCATGGAGCCGGTACAGACGCTCCGGAATTTCCGGCCGGACCTGATTCACTGCCATTGCCCCGTCATGTCGATGGTGATGGCCCGAACTCTGCGGGAACTGACCGGAAAACCGATCGTGCTCACCTACCACACGAAATTTGACATCGACGTCGGCCGCGCCGTCCGATCGGAATTCCTCCAAAAGGAGGCCCTTCGGATGCTCTGCAACAACATCGAAGCCGCGGACGAGGTTTGGACCGTCAGCCGCGGCGCCGGTGAAAATATGCGGAAACTCGGCTATCAGGGCGATTATATTATTATGGAAAACGGCGTCGATTTTCCGAAGGGGCGCGTGCCGGATGCCGAGCTGCGAAAACTGGACGCCGAATACGGCCTTGACCCTCAAAAGCCGCTGTTTCTGTTCGTCGGCCGGATGATGTGGTACAAGGGTATCCGCATCATTTTGGACGCGCTGAAAATGCAAAAAGAAAAAGGCCTTTCTTTCTCCGCCGTCTTTGTCGGCTCCGGCCTCAATCTGGAGGAGATTATCGCGTACCGGGATTCCCTCGGCCTTCAAGCGGAGTGTCTATTCACCGGGGCGATTCAGGACCGGGAACTGCTCCGCGCTTGGTACTGCCGGGCGGACCTGTTTCTGTTCCCCTCCACGTTCGATACGAACGGTATCGTCGTGCGGGAGGCGGCGGCATGCGGGCTTCCGTCCGCGCTCGTGCGGGGAAGCTGCGCCGCAGAGGGCATCACGGACGGGCAAAACGGTCTGCTGATCGACGAAAACGCCGAGTCTCTGGCCGCCGTGATCGGCGAAGTCTGCGGACATTCGGAGGCCCTGCGCCGGATCGGCGAAAACGCGGCCGCCCAGCTTTATCTCTCTTGGGAGGACGCCGTCGCCCGGGCCGCCGACCGCTATGACTACCTGATTGAGAAATATCAGTGCGGCATCCCGGAACGGCCGACGTTAAAATTCGACGGCATGTTCACGGCGCTCGGCGGGCTGATCGGCGGCATGAGCAAGGTGCGGGAGGAAAGCGCCCGCTTCCGGCTCAAATACCGGGAGCACCATTTCCCTTTCCGCGGGCGGTATCTTTAGAAAAAAGCGGGCGAAGAAAGTATTTCGCTTGAAAAGCAGGGACGGAGGCGGTTTTGCATGACAAGGCTCACGCAAAAGTCGGGCGTTCGCTATGCCGCGGAGGATCCGGAGGCAGCCGTGCAGAAGCTCGGAAAAATCGAGGATCTGTACGATTCCCTGTTGGAGGAGCAAAACGGCTTATGCGAAAGGATCGCGCGGCTTCGGTCGGAGGAAAAGACGAAGACCGCCTCTTTCCGTCAGCTTCTCGGTGAAAAATGGATGTTGGAAAACCTGATTGCGCGGTTTCGCATCCGGGATGCGGACTGACGCTTCGGAAAGGGAACGGCATGAAAAATCCCGAATTATGGGTGGATTCTTCGGGCAAAATCGAAGAATTCCTCGATGCCGAGCCGGGCGCCGTAAAAGTCGGCGTTCGTGAATGGCATTCCGGCGGCGGCCTCATCCGGATCTTCCCGATTATGCGCGCCGGGAAGGACGGAAGCGGCCCTCCGCGGGCGCTGATTGTTTTGTATAAAAAAACGGATGCCGGTAAAGCGCATTGCAGCTTGATGGACCGGCTTTGGGAGTTCATGGATAGGCTCCGATAAGAAAGGGCAGGCGGGAAATTCCCGCTGTTTTTTTTATTGCCCGTTTTTTAGGAAAAAAGAGGAGAAAACCGACATTGCAGATTTTAAAAAAATCGTGTATAATAACCGCGGAAGTCGAAAGGAGGCTGTTTTATGACGGAAGAAGAAAAATCGGCGCTGTTTCCCGTCGATCGGCCGCTTTATCTTGTTGAAGAACAGATTCAGGATCTTCGGGTAGAGGATTTTCTTGCGAACTACTTCAATTTCAGCCGATATTTTGCCTGCTGCCAAGGCTGCCCGAATTTCGGAAAATATTGGACCTGCCCGCCTTTTAATTTCGACGTGGAGGATTATTGGCGCCAATACCGGACGCTTCACGCCGTCGCGCGGAGATATGTGATCGACCCGGAGATCGTGCAGAAGACGCTTTCTCCCGAGGAATCGAATTACCTGATGGAGGCCGTCACCGTTCCGGAACGCCATAGGCTGACCGATTATCTGGCGAAGATGGAGTGGGAGACCCCCGGCTCGCGCTATCTCTCCGCCGGCACCTGCGATTTCTGCGGCTACGGCAAGTGTCTCCGGCTCTGCGGAAAGGAATGCGTCCGCGGCTGCGACATGCATTATTCCATCGAATCTATCGGCGGCAGCGTCACCGAACTGACCAAAGATCTGTTTGGCTACGACATCCTCTGGATCAAAGACGGACACCTGCCGGAATACTTTTCTCTGATTGGCGGCCTGCTGATGGAGTAGGTCCCGAAAATCGGAAGAAACAGGCCTCTTTCGACGCAAAATCCCTTGACAGGAACGACTGCTGTCGTTAGAATAAGAATATAATTTTAATAGCCTTATCAAGAGCGGCTGAGGGACAGGCCCTTCGAAGCCCGACAACCTACGGCGACGTGTGGTGCCAACTCCTGCGGATAATCCGAAAGATGAGGATAAACGGCAGTTCTCTTTTTTTCGGGAGCTGCTTTTTTTGTTTATCATAGAAGGGAGAACTTCATGGAAAAACCCATCCTCGTCTTTCAAACGGATTTCACATATAAAGAGGGAGCCGTCTCCGCCATGCACGGTGTCGCGAAGTGCGTGGATCCGGAGCTGGAGATCTTCGACGCGAGCCATGAGATCCCGCATTTCGACGCATGGAGCGCCAGTTACCGCCTCTGGCAGACCGTGCGCTTCTGGCCGAAGGGAACCATTTTTGTCTCCGTCGTCGACCCCGGCGTCGGTACCGACCGGAAGGCCGCGGCTGTCCGCACAAGGGACGGCTATTATATCATCACGCCGGACAACGGCACTCTGACCCATATTGCCGCCTACCACGGCATCGCCTCGCTCCGCCGGATCGACGAATCCTACCACCGCCGCCCGACCAGTGAAGGCTCCAGCGTGTTTGACGGCCGTGATCTTTTCGCCTATACCGCCGCACGGCTCGCCGCCGGGCAGATCGTCTTCGAGGAGATCGGCCCGCAATATCCGGAATCCGAACTTGTGCGCTTTCCTCTGCCGGAGGCTTCCATAGATGCCGACGATACGGTGCGCGGTTATTTTGAAATCGCCGACCCCAACTTCGGCAACCTCTGGAGCAACATCACTGCCGCCGATTTTGAGCAGGCCGGAATCCGTGAAGGCGATCTGCTGATGCTCGAGATCGCAGATAAAGGCATGACCGTGCTCACGACCGAGGCGCCGTTCGTAAGGACCTACGGCTCCGTGGAGAAGGGCGCTCCCCTCCTTTATGTCAACGAGCTGCTCCGAATCTCGGCGGCCCTGCGGGAGGACAACCTGATGCAGAGCATGGCGCTCGGCTTCGGACCTTCTTGGACCGTCACCATCAGAAAAATCGGCTGAGAGGCCGGCATTTGTCTCCCCGACAAGGAGGGTTGGATTTTATGAAAGCTCCCGTTGTATTTCAAAGCGATTTCGGTCTGACCGACGGCGCCGTCTCGGCCATGTATGGCGTGACTCTCACCGTCGATCCCGAGCTCCGCATCTTTAACCTCACGCACGACATCGCCCCATACAACATCTGGGAGGCGTCCTATTACCTCTTTCAGGCCATCGAATACTGGCCGGAGGGGACCGTCTTTGTCTCCGTCGTCGACCCCGGCGTCGGCAGTTCGCGAAAGAGCGTCGCCGCAAAAACCAAGGACGGCCGCTATATCGTGACGCCGGACAACGGTACCCTGACGCATGTGAACAAATATATCGGCATCACGGCAATACGGGAGATCGACGAGAGCCGCCACCGCCGCGAAAACACTCAGTACAGCTATACCTTCCATGGGCGCGACGTCTATGCCAACACCGGCGCGAAGCTGGCCTCCGGACGGATCTCCTTTGAAGAGGTCGGCCCGGAACTGCCTTTGGATCAGATCCTCGAGCTGCCCTGCGGCGAGGTGATCGCGGGAAAAGGCTTCGTCTCCGGCTGTATCGATATTTTGGATGTCCGTTTCGGGAGCATCTGGACCAACATCACCCGCGAGGAATTCGAGGCCGCCGGTTTTCAGTACGGCGACCGGGTGGGAACGACGATCTCCAACAACTCCACCCTCGTCTACCAAAACAGCATCCACTACGGCCACTCCTTCGCGGACGTGCGTATCGGAGAACCGATCCTCTATATCAATTCTCTCTACCGCATGGCCGTAGCCATCAACCAGGGCTCGTTCGCGGGAGCTTACCGCATCGGGACCGGCACCAACTGGCGCATTGTCTTCAGCCAGCCGTAACCTCTTCTTTCCGCATGCGGAGGCATGTTGCCATATCATTCGCCAACTGACATAATCATCAACTGGGGGGTACTTACAAAAATGGAAAAGAAATCTATCGGCAAACTTCTTCTTGGGGAATGGAACACCCGCACCATCGTTGCGGTCGCAATCGGAGCCGCTCTGTTCGGCGTCCTGATGGTTTGGGGCTCCATCCCGGTCTTTACCAACACCTATCTGACGACCGCCATGATCATTCCGGTCATCGTCGGAGCCCTGTTCGGCGCGCTTCCGGCCTGCATCGCCACGCTCGTCGGCAACTGCCTCGCCGACCTGATCGGCGGCTGGGGATTCTGGTTCGACTGGTCCATCGGCAACGGCGTCCTCGGTTTCTGCATCGGTCTGCTCCCGCTCTACGGCGCGAGAATTAAAGAGGGTATCTTCACCGTAAAACACGCGATCATCTACGCGATCGTCGCCGTCCTCGGCAACTCTTTCGCGTTCGGCGTCGTGACCCCGGTCATGACCTCCCTCTTCTATTCCACCGATCTGGAAATCACGTTCCTTCAGAGCTTTGCATCCTCCATTTCCAATTCCGCCGTGCTGATCATCGTCGGCATTCCGCTGCTCTTCATCCTCGCCAAGCGCAACGCCAAACGCAACAACCTTACGGAAGAGGAATAATCCCCGGAACCCGATCAGCCCTCCGGCGGAAATCCGGGGGGCTGATTTTTGGAAAACAGATAAAACAGGACGAAAAAATTTTGCGCCTTTTTTGACGAATTTTGTCTTGTTTTATCTGCTTTCGGCCATTTTACCGAAAGGAGTTTTATCATGGAACGCAAACCCGTCGTTGAATTCCGGGATTTCAGTTTTAAATATAAGATTCAAAAACAGCCGACGCTCCGGAACATCAACCTCACGATTTATGAGGGAGAGAAAGTTCTGCTGCTCGGGCCTTCCGGCTGCGGCAAATCCACGCTGGCCAGCTGCATCAACGGCTTGGTTCCGTTCTCCAACGAGGGCGAGATCACCGGCACCTGTCTGGTCAACGGACGCGATACGCGGAAACTTTCTATCTTCGAACTGTCGAAAGAGGTCGGAACCGTTCTCCAAGACAGCGATGCTCAGTTCGTCGGCCTCTCCGTCGGCGAGGACATCGCCTTCGCGATGGAGAACGAGATGACGCCGCGCCCGAAGATGCTGAAAGAGGTGGACCGCCTTGCCGGCATCGTACAGATGGAGGAATTTCTTACCGAGCTGCCGTTCAACCTCTCCGGCGGACAAAAACAGAAGGTCACGCTGGCGGGCGTCCTTGGGGACAACGTCAATATCCTGATCTTCGACGAGCCGCTGGCCGCTCTCGATCCGCAGATGGGCGTCACCACGATCGATCTGATCGACCGGATGTCCCGAGAGACCGGAAAGACCGTGCTCATCATTGAGCACCGCCTCGAGGACGTGCTCTACCGCCCGGTCGACCGCATTCTTCTGATGGGCGACGGCTGCATCCTTGCGGATTTAAAGCCGAACGAGCTGCTGACCTCCCCCCTGCTGGAGGAAAACGGCATCCGCGAGCCGCTTTACCTGACCGCCATGAAATATGCCGGCTGCGACATTCAGGACAACCCCACCCTCTGTGACATCGAGCATCTGGCGCTCTCCGACGGCGATCGGGAAAAGCTTCTCACTTTTTTCCGCGCCAAAACGGAAAAACAGAGTAGGCATTCCGGAGCGGAGGCCCTCCGCGTTGAGGACGTGACTTATGCCTATGAACCCGGCAGAGATGTCGTCAAAGGGCTCTCCCTGACCGTTCATCAAGGGGAACGCATTGCCGTGATCGGCAAAAACGGCGCGGGAAAATCCACGTTCGCCCGTCTCGTCACCGGGATCAGCCGCCCGCAGCACGGAGCCATCTATATCGACGGCAAGGATGCCCGGCAAATGACCATCCGGGAGATCGGCGAGCGCGTCGGCTACGTCATGCAGACGCCGAACCAGATGCTCGTCAACGACATCATCAAAAATGAAGTGGAGATGGCGCTGCGGCTCCGGAAACTGCCGGAGGAGGAGATTCGGGAGCGCTCGGAGGCCGCAATGAAAGCCTGCGGCATTTTCAAGATGCGCAATTGGCCGGTCGACGCGGTCAGCTACGGCCAGAAAAAACGCATCACGGTCGCTTCGATCATCGCACTCGGCCCGGATACGATTATCCTCGACGAGCCGACCGCCGGCCAGGATTACCGCCACTACACCGATTTTATCGAGTTCATCAATCGCTTAAACTCCGAATACGGCAAGACGATCATCTTCATCACCCACGACATGCATCTTGCCATCGAGAATACGGAGCGGGCGGTCGTCTTTGCGGACGGCGAGATCATCGCGGACGACTCGGTCTACTCCGTACTTTCCGACGACGACATCATCCGGCATGCCAATCTGAAACAGACCTCTCTTTACCTGCTGGCTACAAAGCTCGGCCTGCCGCCGGAACAATTTATCGAACACTTCATCGACTACGAACGGACCATGAAGGCCGGCGCCATAGAGAAAACCGCGTCCGCCGGCTCCCCAAAGCCTTCCGGAACATCCGGTGGCCTTTCTGAAACAGCCGCAGCCGGAAGCAAAGAAGGACTCCCGCCAGAGGAGGTGGTTTCCCATGAATAACCGGTTTGTCATCAACTACACGCCGGGCACCACCACGCTTCATAAGCTCAACGGAAAAACCAAGGTTTTGGCGCTCATCGTGATGATGGTCGCCGTCATCTCCACCTTCGACGTGCGGCTGCTGTTTCCCATCTTCCTGCTCTGCACGGCCTGCACCGCCTCGATGAAGCCGAACTGGAAACCGATTTTGATTATGCTGGGATTCCTGTTTATTATGAACGGCGTCATCGGCTCGCTGATGATCTGGCTGATCAAGCCCGCGTCCGGTCTCACCTACGTCGCCCCGACCGAACAGATTCTTTGGCAGGTGAGCAACCACTTCTACCTCAGCAAGGAACTGCTCTGGTACGTCAGCATGATGTTCTTTAAACGCGTCGTCTCCTTCTCCGTCGCAATCACCTTTGTGCTGTCGATCACGCCTTCCGAGCTGGCCGCCGGGCTCAACGGCATCGGTCTGCCTTATAAGGCCGCGATCATCTTTTCCCTCGCCTTCCGCACCATCCCGGATATTGCGCGCGACTTCACGGATATCCGGAATTCGATGCAGATGCGGGGGCTCGAGCTGGACAGCAAAAGAATCTCCCTCCGGGAAAAGCTGCATCAATATGTGCTGATGCTGATCCCGCTCATCACCTCCAGCTTCGGCAAGGTGGAGATGATCGCAAACTCGATGGATCTGCGCGGCTTCGGCAAATGCAAGGGCCGCACTTGGTACTGCGAGCATGCGCCCTCAAAAACCGACTATGTGGTTCGTACTCTTACGGTTTTCCTTATGGTACTCACTATTTTGTATATCGTTTTCTGTCGGAATCTTTATGTGCCGGTCTATGATTATTGGTGCCCTTGGGTGCCGAATTCGGTCTCCGGCTATCTGTTTTAAACAAAGAAAGGATCTTCTTCATGTCGTTTGAACACGTTGTCGTCCACATCCCCCACAGCTCCGTTTTTATTCCGGAGGCCTACCGGAACACCATCGTCCTTGACGACGAAATGCTGTCCCGGGAGATCATCGCCATGACCGATGCCTTCTGCGACGAGCTGTTCGGCTGGGAGGAGGAATTCCCGGTTCATATCCTCTGCCCCGTAAGCCGCCTCATCTGCGACGTGGAACGCTTTCGCAATGATCAGGACGAGTCCTGCG
This sequence comes from Oscillospiraceae bacterium, assembly GCA_035593545.1. Classification (GTDB taxonomy): domain Bacteria; phylum Bacillota; class Clostridia; order Oscillospirales; family Ruminococcaceae; genus UMGS1668. Next base: position 13,317 of record DAOSWK010000017.1, read on the forward strand.
CGCAAAAGGGACAGGGCCTGATGTATCTGCGCGGCGTGGACTATAAAAAGATCCGCGACTATGATGAAACTCTGCGCAACCGGATTCTGGCGGAGTTCTATGACCCGCACCACGCGCGCCTGACCGCTGCCGTAGACCACGCGCTCGAAACCTGCGACCGATGTACGATCATAGACGGGCACTCGTTCTCTTCCTCCCTGCCCGTCTTGCCGATCAGCCTCTTCGATCTTCCGGATTTCTGCATCGGCGCAGACCGTTTCCATACGCCGCCCACCCTGCGCACGGCGATGGCCGAAGCCTGTAAGGAACACGGCTACTCCGTAAAAATCAACTTCCCCTACTCCGGAACCATCACGCCGATGAAGCATTACGATAAGGACAACCGCGTGCTGAGCGTCATGGTGGAGGTCAACCGGAAACTCTATATGAACGAGCAAACCATGACCAAGTCGGCCGACTTTGAAAAGACGAAAGAGATGTGCCGTGTGCTGATGGAGACCGCCGCCCGCTTCGGCGAAGGCAAAACCATGGAGGAAATATGGAGACCGTAACCCTCGGCACGCAAAATTTCCCGATGATTTACGCGGATATGGAACTTCAGTTTCCGCCGGATGAGCTCAAGCCGATGCCCTATATGCAGATGTTGTTCGACCAAGGCATCAACTCCGGTTTTCTGGTACCGGACGGCGACGGTTTTCAGGCCTATGCCCTGTTTATTCATGCCGGGGATCCGGATTTTCAGCTTCTCGATTACTACGCCATCCGGAAAGACCTTCAGGGAAAAGGCATCGGCAGCGCCCTGCTGCGGCAGATTCGGGAGGAGATGTCCTGTCGGTGGCTGCTCTTGGAGGTCGAGGATCCGGAGTATGCGGCGGACGAAGCCGATCTTGCCGTTCGGAACCGCCGCCTCGCGTTTTATTTCCGCAGCGGCCTCACCGACACCGGCGTCCGCGTCTTTCTGTTCGGCGTGCATTACGTCATTCTGGCTCTGTCGAAGGACGGCATCCCCTGCACCCGCCAACAGGCTTGGGACGGCCTCGCGGAGCTTTACCGCAACTGCATTCCTCCCGAAAAAATGCCGAATTTTGATCCGCACAGCGTGATCTTCTGACACATTGACTTTTTCAATAAAAAAACAAAAAGCCCGGATCTCCGGGCTTTTTTATATTTGTATGATCGTATGGTTCGCCGAAAGCAGCATCCGGGCGTGCGCCCCTGCCTCCGGAATGGGGGCAAACCCCTTCGGGGAAACGCCTCCGCTTCGGAGAGCGGGAAATCCCGTGCTCATCCGTTTTTCCCGGAAGAGTTTACCTCCTTCGAAACGGTCTTTTTCTTCCGGTAAACGAGCAGCCAGAGCGGAACGGCAAGCGCGACGCCGCCGAAGACATCCAAAATGGAATGCTGTTTGAGAAAGACGGTGGAGGCGCAGATCAGGATACACAGGACGACGGCCGGCAGCCAGTAGCGCCGCAGGACCCGATTATGGAAAACGGCTCCGAGCGCAGCGATGGCTCCAACAACGTGCATACTGGGGAAGACGTTGGTGCAGGTATCCACGGAATAGAGCAGCCGCACCATGTCCGTAAAGAAATTCTCCCGCGGAAAGACCGTCGGCCGGAGATTCTGTCCGTTCGGGAACAGAAGGCAGATCAGCAGCGAAGCACCCATTCCGCCAAACAGAAAAACCATGAATTTCTTAAAGCCGGCCCCGTCTTTGAGAAGCAGGTACAGCCCCACAAAGAGCAGGCAAAACGCCCAAATATAATAAATTGGGGCAAACCATTCCAGAAACGGTATCTTATCGTCCAGCGGCAGATAGGAGACCCAGTAATCCGCGTTCTCTCCCACGATGGCTTCCGTTGTAAAATAGCCCGCCATATAGGCCGGAAACAACAGCGCATACCATGCATGCGGATTTTTGCGCAGCCATTCCCTGAACATCTGTGAGAAATGTTTCATATTCCTGTCCGTTTCTCCTGCCCGGGCAAAGGCCCGTGAATTTTCCGGGGCGGACGCCCCATGAGAGTTTTATTATATCATAAAACGATTTCTCCCGGCAGATTGTCGAGAAAAGTTTACATTTGTAAAATTCGCCGATTCCCATGCAAAAAGGGCGCTTCCTGCGTATTTATGAATGAATCCGGTTTATGCCGTTTGTCCTCTCGCGTACGTTTTGCATTTCCGCAGGCGGATCGGAAACGGGGGTATTCGTCATCATACTTTCCATACCTCCGCGGGTGGATCGGAGCCGAGGATATCCGGGCGCCCTTTCCCTCAATATGTTCGTGCCTCCGTGAGGAAACCGGAATCAAAGACATGCGTCCGTCGTTCCCTCGCACTTCCTATGCCTTCATGAGAAAATCCGAGCCGAGCGTATTTCGTCGCCCATCTATGCATGCGTTTTCCTGTGCCTTACGGGTAAATTCATCACCGATTTTAATATTATATAATTTAAAATATTATATCTTATTTTTTATAATTTTCTTTATATTTTTCTATAAACGGCCATATTATGAGCTTCTTTTTACCGTTCTGCCCGGCGTTCCTCCATCCAGAGGGCATGTCGCGCCTGCCAGAGCGGGTCCGCCTTTCCCATACTGCCAAGCAGAGTCGGATGCGCGACGGGCCAGACCTTCAGCGTTTTCCCCCCGATGAGAACGGTACAGGGAGTGCCGTAACCGTACCGCTCCGTATACTCTGCGAGGCGGCGGCATGGGAATCCGCAGAAGGGATACAGGAATTGCCGGATCGGCACGTCGCCCATCGGCAGGATCGTATCCGCCCCGGAGAGAAGAATCTCCTCCCTGAGCTCCTCGGCGCGTCTCTCGTCGCAGAAGCGCCCGTTCTCGATCGGCGCGGTGATCGGAGGGAGATTAAGCGCGGCGGCGAGGCTCTCATAATAGGGCCGGACCGCTTTGAGCTGGCTCGGTCCGATGCAGGGTTCCGGCAGCAGATTGGCGAGCCATGCTTCTTCCATTCGGTACCCCAGCGGCTCGAGGTAGAGCGGCAGGAGCGCCCTGCCGGAGGGGCCGTTCTCCCTCTTCCCCGGCAGAGAGAGCTCCCCGGCTCCCGGAGGCAGTATGATCTCCCCGATGATTTGCCGGGCCTCCGTTTCATTTCCGTCCCAGAAGACACGGGGTTCTCCGGCGACGGCAAGACCGGGGCAGACCGTTTTGCCTTCCCTTTTCCATCTGGCATGCACCGCGCTCGCGTAGACGCCGAGCACAAATACCTTTTTGGGCGACCGATCCTCCTGCTCCACGCGGCGAACCGGCGCGCCGAACGGAAACTGAGCTTCCATCGGAACACGTCCTTTCCGCTCCCATTATAGCGAAACCGGTTCCGCGCCGCAAGATAGGGAATATTCTTCTGAAAAGCGGTTTTTTTGCCGCCGTACAGGGAATCCCGTCGTTTTTCCCTGATCTTTCATTTGACGGGACAAATGTCTCCGCTCAAAGAAGTCTGTGAAAGATCGGATCTTTCCGTACCGCGGCCGCTTCCCTGTGTACCGTAGAGGATGGAAATTCGGTGGCTGTCCCAATTTTATATTGTAAAAAGCTACTCGGCCTGATAAAATAAAGCTGGAAAATATCGACAGGAGATGTGGAAAATGGTCCTTTACTTTACAGGTACGGGAAACAGCCGCTATGCGGCAAAAATCCTCGCAAAGGAACTGGAGGACGAGTGCTTCTCCATGAACGACGCCATCCGCGCCGGCAATCGGGAGGAGCTTTTTTCGGAGCGCCCTTGGGTGATCGTGACGCCGACCTATGCTTGGCGCATCCCGGTCGTCGTGGAAAATTGGCTCTCCTCCGTCCGCCTGACGGGAAACGATAAGGTCTGGTTCGTGATGACCTGCGGCAACGGCACCGGAAACGCGGCCTCCTATCTGAAGACGTTCTGCCGGAAAAAGGGGCTTCGCTACATGGGACTTCGCTCCGTCGTGATGCCGGAGAATTATATCGTCATGTTCCGTACGCCGGAAAAGGCCGAGGCGCAGGCGATCCTCGAGCGCGCGGTACCGGTGCTCCGGAAAGCCGCCGTCCGGATCCGGGCCGGGCTGACGTTCCCCGGAAAGAGGACCGGACCGGTGGGCAGTCTGGAAAGCGGACTCCTCAACCACGGGTTTTACCGATTCTTCATCCGCGCAAAGGGTTTCCGTACGACGGAAGCCTGCACCGGCTGCGGCAAATGCGCCGCGCTCTGCCCACTATGCAACATCAAAATTCAAAACGGCCGCCCGGTCTGGGGCACTTCCTGCACGCACTGCATGGCCTGCATCAGCGCCTGCCCGGAAAATGCGGTGGAATATCGGAAGGTAAGCGTCGGCAGACCCCGGTACTACCTTGATAAGAACGGAAACCTGAAATAGCGCTCTCCTTTCTCCGAAAAGAGCCGCTTTTTTCAAAAACCGACGGTATTTTACAGATTTCGTTGTCCGAAACGTATAGAACTTGCTGAAAGGAGCGATCGGAATGGAGCCATACGATGAAACCATTTTTGAGGCCGTGACAAAGATCGTCGCATCCACGACGGAGGAAAACGAGGAGATCGTCAGCGCGGACGGAGGAAAACAGGTCGCCGCCTATTTTCGCGCGGTCTATGACGGCCTCTCGGGAAACCATGCGGAGCCGGCCTTACCCTCCGGCGGATTCGAGATCGTTCCGGAGGAGGACGGCGGCTGGAAGTTCCTCGTCGTCGGCGCAGACGGAAACATTGCCGGAACCTCTCCCGTCTATCCGAGTCTGACAGCCTGCCTTGACCGCCTGCGCGTCATGTGCGAATAACGAAACTTATATAAAAAAGAAGCCCGGCGGGAAAGGCGGGCGCTCATAAGACAGTAATATTGTTTTCAGGCACGGCATGACTTCGGTCATGCCGTTTCCTGTTTCATCAGTTCATCCAATGGAATAAAACCCACAAGGTCATAGGCGATGTGGATACCCTGCTTTCGCTTGCCGCTGGACTTGTCGGGGGCTTCGATGTAGATTGCCTTGACAAGCTCCCGCAGAGCATAGGGGGTTAGTTCCTTTACATCGGCGTACCTGTGTACCCTCTGAATAAACTGCTCCAAATCTTCAATCTGTCGTTCCTGTACTTCAATTTCCTGCCGCAGGATTTTCGTTTCCGTTTTCAGCTGTGCCTGTTCGTCCTCATAGGTCTTGCTCATCAAGGTAAAGCGTTCATCGGAAAGAACGCCCTTTGCATTGTCCTCATAAATCTTGATGAACAGCCGGTCAAGCTCCAAAACGCGCTTTTCTGACTGTGTAAGCTGCTTGCGCCGTATGCGTATTGCCGCTGCACTCTCTGTTTGGAGCTTTTGCTCCATGACTGCGCGGAAATGAGCCTCATATCGAGAAACATACGATAGAACGGCGCTCATGTGCATCCAGACCAAATCCTCCAAAACGACAGCTCGAATATAGTGTGCTGAACAAGTTCCCTCATTGCTGCGGTAGTTGGAGCACACAAAGAAGTCCTGCCGCTTTTCAAAGTAGCTTGTGGTGCTGTAATACATTTTTTTCTTGCAGTCGGCGCAATAGACCATGCCGGAAAACAAGCTGCTCTTGCCCGTCTTTGTTCTGCGGTGGCGCTGTTGGCGGATTTCTTGTACCTTGTCGAACACATCCTGTTCGATGATGGCAGGGTGGGTATTGTAGAATATTGCCTGTTTGTCGAGGTCGTTATGCCGCTGCTTTTTGTCCCAAATGGATTTTGTGTAGGTCTTGAAATTCACTGTGCAGCCGGTATACTCCCGCCGTTCTAAAATATTGCGGACGGTAGTTTGCTGCCAATGGCAGGGGGCATCGTCCTTTGTCTTGGCGGGTGGGTTTCTTCCCTCGCGCAAGTGGTAGGCGGATGGCGTTAAAACCTTGTCCGCCGTGAGCTGCTTTGCAATCTGCATGGGGCCTCTGCCCTCCATGCAAAGGGTAAAGATGTGCTTCACCACTCTTGCGGCTTCCTCGTCAATAATCCATTGCTTTGAGTTTTCCGGGCTTTTCTTGTATCCGTATGGGACATTGAAGGTCAGCGTTTCTCCGCGCTCGCCCTTTGCCTTGTTGACCGCCCGAATTTTGCGACTGGTATCCCGCGCATAAAATTCGTTAAACCAATTTTTGATTCCGGCCATGTCGTTGTCCACGCTGTTGGGGTCAACGCTGTCAAAGTTATCGCCCACGGCAATAAACCGTGTGTCATGCTCGGCAAAGGTGATGTTGATAAACATTCCCGTCATGGACGAATTACGCCCGAAACGGGAAAGGTCTTTGACAATCACAGTCGATACGCGGTCAGCCTCAATCTGTTCCAGCATCTCTTGAAAGCCCGGTCTTTGAAAGCTTGTACCAGAGTACCCGTCATCCACGAAAAACAAGGTGTTTGTGAAGTGGTGCTCTTTGGCATAGCGCTGGAGAATGGATTTTTGATTGGTGATGGAATTTGACTCCCCAGTTAGTGCATCCTCTTGGCTCAATCTACAATACAGTGCGGTGATTTTTTCAGTTGCCCGTGACATTTCTGTATCCTCCTTCAAGGGGGCAACTGTCAGTACAGGATTGGTTATTTCAATTATACCACAGCTTCTGTCCAGTTGAACAGCTTCATTCATTCAATATCCTCCCCATTTTCTGCGTTCTGTTCTAAAATGCGCTCCAACTTTTTATCCAGTGTTTCCGTCCCCTCGTAGCTGCCTGTAACGGAATAAACCGTGCCGCCGATTTCGCGCTGCATGGTCAGCTCCGGCAGCCAAAAAGCGGAGAGATTTTTCACATGGATATGCCCATCCTCCCCAAACCAAAAGTTGCGATTGCGCCGTTCCTCCTGCAAAGACTCCGGCTCGGCATAAGGGTCGGGGTTGGTGAAGCGGTACTCGTCCGGCACAAGCGTCGCAGGGAAGTTGCAGACTTCCCTGTATGCGGCGCAAGCCGCCAATGCTCCATGCAATGGCTTCCAGAGGACGCACAGCACCCGTTAGGGTGTATAAGTGCGCCCTTGTGTCCAAGGGTATTATTCCGGCGTTCCGGCTTCGGCTCGTTTTCTCAAAAGCTCCCGCGCTTCCTCGCTGTGCAGGGCATGATAAAGGAAGTCCTTTGCTTCCTCGTCGGTCATGTCTCGTATCTCCGGTGCGGTACTGTCCACAAAGCCGCCGTAAAGGAAAATGCGGTGGTTGCGCTCCCTGCGTGTTTCGGCGGCAATCTGTTTGTCCAATATCTTGTTCCTGTTGGTAAGCTGCCGGATTTCATTTTCGGTTTTTCTGATTTCGTCGTTGCAGCCCGCAATGGTTTTGGGTAATGGTTTCGTCATGGGATCGACCTCCTTTTGATTTTGGGTAAAAGAAAAGCGCAACCGATTTTGTAAGTCGATTGCGCTTTTAGTAGGTGGTTCAGTTAATCAGGCGTATCCGTAGGTTAGCAAAACCCACTCGCCATTTGCTTCTCTCGCAAGATACCATGACCATGTATATATTTCATCCGCTTCCCAAGCGCCGCCGCCGTTTTTAGGAGAACGAAAGGACGAGTCAAAAACAATACACTCGGTAAAATCCGAATCCTCGTCAAGCGTATTACAGTATTCAATATTGTCATTGCTCTTTTTATCACCGGCGTATGTTAGTGAATTAAGAATACAGCCGTCAAACTCGGAAAACTTATCAAGTACGACTTTTGCAGCGCCATCAATGTCATCATGGGTGTAAGATGTTGATTCGCCATAATCAATGGTTACATCATTTGCTTTACCTCCGCAAGCACATAACGACAGTGCCAGCGCAAAGATTAGAAGTATAAAGTACAGTTTCTTCATTATCAAATTCCTTTCATTGTCAATTTTCTTGTTGAGTTTAGCAGCACCAACATATCAGCTATTTGCAGGCTAACTTATCGCGAGATAGACACATCTGCGTAATAGGACAGCCCCCATTCAAGATAGTTTATCGACGGATAATAGCTTAGGTGATTTGTAACAACGCCGCTTGTCGTTTCAATTCTTATCTCTATCATATTTTCAGCAAGCTCTCTACTCATCGTCCGTTGCTCATCTTCGGTCAAACCGCCATATATCGCCGCTTGATAATCGTCATTTCCTATGGAGTGAGCATTTTTTATTTCATCAAAAACTGCTTGGATTTCCAAAGTGTCGCTTATAGTGTCGTTGCCGATGATAACCCTTTTTATGTCATCAGCAGCGTCAATCCCATAGACAGCAAACAATTCAGTAGCTTCTTCATGTGAGTTAGAATCAAAGTGAACATAATTGCAAAACCGCACAAAAGAATAGTTCGCCCCGTCTTGGATAATATAAACCGCTCGGCAAGCGCGCCCATCAGAGGTTGCTATATTTTCATACGGCAGATATTGAAACAAATCTTCTGTGGATTTTTCGCTGCTATCTGTCCCGCTTCCCATGTTCCGTCCCACAATGTCCGATGTAATTTCATGGGGAAGATTATATCTGTCAAGAAGCTCCGTATCTGACATATCGAGCTTCTCATAATATGCACCATTATACTCGATAACATTGAGAGGACGCAACGGGTCTTTGATTTGTCCTCCATGCGATCCGACGAGATTTGTAATATATGGAATGCCGATAGCTAAGACCAAGGTAAGGCAAGCAGCAACCGCGCCCCATTTCACCCAATTACTTTTCCTGCGCTTCGGCTGGTAATTTGCTGCTTCCACATAGTATTTATCATCAACTTCGCTCATTGCTTCGGAAAACTTTTTCGTGTTCATACGAATACCTCTCTTTCAACTAAGTATAGTTTCATCCTCTGGCGGATACGGGAAAGCCGGACTGACACATTCTTTTCGGTAAGCCCCACTCGCTTTGCTATGTCGGCGTAAGGCTCGGAATATGCGTAACGCAACATAAAGACAACTCGACTTTCGGCGGTTAAGGTTTCCAAGAAATCTTCAATGATACGGGCTAATTCTCTTGCTTCAATCTCATCTTCTACGGTGTTCGGTGATGATAAAGTAACTTCCAATTCGTTCATGGCAATCGTATAAGAGCTGCTTCTCTTTGCCGCTTCTTTTCGGTAATAGAGCTTAAAGGAAATGAGTTTATAATGGGCAAAAGAATAGGCGGTACTCGGTTATCCCGAATACCGCCTATTCTCGACCAATCCCGCCTGACAGATGCCCATAATTGTAATTTTTGTTGGATTACTGTTTTACGGACACCTATCTAAACCGGGCTTCTTTTATTTTTGATGTCGTGGAAAGTCGGACCGTTCCTGCGGGCTCTCCGGATTCGGACAGGAGGATTTGTCCTTCGACCTAAAGGTGTCGGCCTGCCGCGTCACCCGGCCGAATTTGCACATCAGCAAGAGGGCCAAGTTGCGGGCCATATGGCTCGCGTAGAAAAGAGTGCTCTGCTCCGTCTCAAAATCGTCCTCGCATTCGAGGACCGGAGCGGGATATTCTCCCTCGTAGACTTTTCCGGCATCCAGTTTCTGTTCCAGCTCCTGAATCGTATAAAAACGTCTCCGATCGAAGCGGCTGTCCACCGTGCTGAGCACATCTACGGCAAATTCGGCGCAGGTGAAGGAACCGTCCGCCAAAAAACGCTTATGAAATGGAACGCCAAACGCCGAAATCAGATTGTAGGGGTAGCGGTCGCTCTCCGCAATCATCCGGGCAAAACGCTCCTCCGTCCGCCGATACTGTTCTTCGGTCACCGGCAGCGCACAGATCTTGACCCGCGTGACGCCGAATTCTTTCCGGTATCGATCCGGATACTCGCGGACGAAGCCTCCGTAAAACGGCGTGTTTTTGTAATGGCGCGCATAAGAATACATGCCGTCCACACTGCCGTCCAGCGAGATGGAGACATGATTATACGGATTTCCGGTGACCACCCGGATCAGCCGGCCGATCTTGTAAGGGGTGGACGTAAATACGACATAGAGGCAGTGCGGCCTCCGATTTTCAAACAAGTCTTTCATGCTACCCGCCAAAATCGAGAATTGAGCCGCGTCCGCCGACCGCGCCGCCGCTCTGTGTGTAACTATATCATAAATAGAAGCATCGCGCAACGCCGTTCACCAAATGGAACTCACACCTTTTTTCCAGTTTTCATAGAATGAATTCGTAACCGGCGATCACCGAACCATGAAAAAGGAAGGAGGAATCTCTATGCTGATCCACATCGTCAGGGCCGGGGAAACCGTATACGGGATTGCCAGACAGTACGGCGTCTCCGCATCCAGAATCT
>DAOSWK010000114.1:0-4288 GCA_035593545.1 Oscillospiraceae bacterium
ACATACAAAGATGGCGTGATCACCGTCACCGACACCACCTCCGGTACAAGCAAAACCACGACCGGCGGAACCACCTCCGGCACGAGCAAAGCCGCCACGAGCGCGGCCGGGACCACCGGCACCACCTCGAAGGCGGCCGCTGCCACAAGCGGAACCGGTACCTCGAGCGGCAACAACACAGCCAATAGCAGCGCCTCCTCCGGAACCACCACGAGCAAAGCCGCCGCGAGCGGAGCCTCCGCATCAAACGGCAGCGGCACCGCCAACAGCGCCGCCACCTCCGGAAACGGGACCACCGCGTCGTCGGCCGGAGAGCTTCCGGATTCTCTTCGGAAGAGCCTCGCCTCTTATCTGAAAACCGGAGACTGGGTGCCCTCCTATTACCGTTATGCCTCCACGGGCTGGCGCACCAACTTTGAGAGCGCGGCCGCCAGCTATGTTCAGGGGGGAACCTTTACCGAAGAGACCCGTACCGGATTTGTGACCGGCATCTTCTCCGATTGGGGCGGCAAAGATACGAGCGCCCCGATCGACCAGTCCTCGGACAAATATATTCAGGGAAGCGGCCAGACTTCGAGCAAGGCGGAGTCCTCCTCGGCGGCATAAAAACCAAAAAGGCCGTTCCCCTTCCCGCAAATTTCAAAACGGGCCGGAAAAAGAACCGCGCCCGAAAACAAAAAACGCATCGGAACATCTCCGGTGCGTTTTTTATCGAAACAAATTTTTAACCCTTTGCCGCGGAATCTTCCGCAGAGCGGGCTCCGGAACTCATTCGTAGGTTCTGACGACGGAGACGACCTTGCCGAGGACGGTGACTTCGTCGACGATGATCGGCTCGTAGGCATCGTTCTCCGGCTGGAGGCGGAAATGCCCGTTTTCTTTGTAATAGCGCTTGACGGTGGCGTCGTCGCCGACCAGAGCGACAATGATCTCGCCGTTCTCCGCATCCGGCGTCTGGCGCACGACCACGATGTCGCCGTTCAGGATGCCGCATTTCATCATACTGTCGCCGCGGACCCGGAGCGCAAAGAGGCCGGCCGTGCTGCCGTTCCACGGGATATATTCCTCGACCTGTTCCTCCGCGAGGATCGGCGAGCCGGCGGCGACGCGGCCGAGCACCGGGATCGTTCCGGCCGGAGCGGCCTCGTTGAGCGTGATGGCGCGGTTCTGGTTCTCCCCCATCGTGATTCTGCCTTCGGACTGAAGTTCGCGCAGATAGCGGTGAACCGTCGAGGTGGAGCGAATGCCGAGCTCCGCACAGATCTCGCGGACCGTGGGCGGGTAGCCGAATTCGTTGAGGTGTTCGGAGATGTAGGCATAGATTTCGTCGGATTTCTGCGTCATGATAAAGGCTCCTTTCGCGAAAAAAGGTTCCGATTTTTCAAAAATAAGTATACCACATCTTTTTTCAAAATGCAAACGTATGTTCTCGCTTTTTTGAAAAAAATTCAGCGGGGATTCCTCTGCCGGCGAACAAAGTCCGGTGCCGCCGCCGGTTTTTGCAAAAGGAGAGAAACGGTCTTATCTCCGGGAAAGGAATCGGGCGCGGATTCTTGTCTTCTGCGGCGGGAGAGAGCCCTTCTTCCGGCGCCGGACAGCCGCTCTTTATTCATAAAATATCCGATATTTCCGGGGGAATGTTAACTGTTACTTAACAAAGTTTTTTTCTCCGGTGCTATAATATGGATGTACTCGAAAAGAGCCGCAAGCTTTTCGATGTACACCCTCCTCAAAACAACCCTCAAACTAAAATCACTCAAAAAGAAAGGCACCGGAAGTTTTCCGGTGCCTTTCTTTTTATGGAAATTTTCCGCTCAGCCGACGAACTCCATGCCGAGTCGGAGAGAATGCCCTCCGGCCCGATCGGACGAACTTTTCAGCCGACGAACTCCATGCCGTATCGCGCGGCGCATCCCGGCGAAAAAGGTTTCGTGGAGAATTTGCAGGATTCCCACCCGGCCGCCGAATCGTACCGGACGAGCGGAGATTCGATGCTTTCCGCAAATAAAAAGGATCGGGGATAAACTCCCGATCCTTTTTGATACGGATGTCTCAGCCGTCAAACTCCATACCGAGCCTGAGGGCTTGCATGTTCTTTTCGATCAGGTCGGCTTTTTTGGCCGGGATGATCTTTCGGAAACAGGCCTCGAGATTCTCGGGCGTGGTGAAGCCGGTCTTTTTGAGCAGCGCGCCCAGCAGGATAATATTGGCGAGCCCTTGAAGGTTGTGTTCCAGCGCCGTCTGGGTCGCGGGGAGAAAGACGGCGGTGATGTCGGTGCGGTCGCAGGCGCGGTCGACGAGCGTAGCGTCGATCACCGCGACGCCGCCCGGAACGACCGAGCCGATGAAACGGTCGTAGGAGGGGTTGTTCATCGCGACGAGGCAGTCCGGGTTGAGCACCAGCGGGGAGCCGATCGGTTCGTCGGAGAGGCAGACCGAGCAGTTGGCCGTGCCGCCGCGCATCTCCGGGCCGTAGCTCGGCAGCCACGAGACCTCGCGTCCCTCCATCATGCCGGAGTAGGCGACAGCTTTGCCGGCGAAGAGGATGCCCTGCCCGCCGAAACCGGCGAACAGCATGTTATAGGAAGCGGACATCTCACTTCGCCTCCTTGTCGATATCTTTATAGACGCCAAGCGGATAATACGGAATCATGGCGGAATCGACCCACTTCATGGCCTCCTCCGGCGTCATGCCCCAGTTGGTCGGGCAGGTGGAGAGGACCTCCACGATCGAGAAGCCCTTGTGATCGATCTGATTCTGGAAGGCCTTTTTGATCGCGGCCTTCGCGTGCCGGATGTTCGGCACGGTGTTGACGGCGACGCGCTCGGCATAGGCGGTTCCGGTCAGCGTGGCGAGCATCTCGCAGATGCGGATCGGCCAGCCGGCGGTCTGCGGATCGCGGCCGTAAGGCGTCGTCTGAGTGACCTGACCCGGGAGCGTGGTCGGAGCCATCTGGCCGCCGGTCATGCCGTAGATCGCGTTGTTGACGAAGATGACGGTGATGTTCTCGCCGCGGGTGGCCGCATGCACGGTCTCGGCGGTGCCGATGGCGGCAAGATCGCCGTCGCCCTGATAGGTGAAGACGATGTTGTCCGGCAGGGCGCGGCGAAGACCGGTGGCGACGGCGGGCGCTCTGCCGTGGGGCGCCTGCACCATATCGCAGGTGAAGAAATTATAGGCCATAACCGAGCAGCCGACCGGCGCGACGCCGACGGTGATCGGCTCCACGCCAAGCTCCTCAATGACCTCGGCGACCAGCTTTGTGATGATGCCGTGGCAGCAGCCCGGGCAGTAAGAGAGCGGCGTGTCGGTGAGGCAGCTTGATTTTTGATAGACAACGGCCATTATTGCTCACCTCCCGCAAGTTTTTTGATCTGTTCAAGGACTTCCGCCGGCGACGGAATGATGCCGCCGGTGCGCCCGAAGAAGGAGACGGGCTTTTTGCATTCGAGGGCGAGTTTCACGTCGTCGACCATCTGGCCCATATTCATCTCAACGACGAGCACGTCGTGCGCATGTTGGCAGCCCTCCTGAATTTTTTCAGCCGGGAACGGCCAGAGCGTGTAGGGGCGGACCATCCCGGCCTTGATGCCGGCGGCGCGGGCGCTGTTGACCGCGGATTTGACGATCCGGGAGGTTGCGCCGAAAGCGACGACCACGATCTCCGCATCCTCGGTTAGATAGGATTCCGCCTTGGGCAGAACGCGCTTGACCTCTTCATAGCGGGCGAAACGGGCGACGTTGGTATCCTCCAACTCTTTCGGAGAAAGATAGAGGGAATTGACAATGTTGTGTTTCCGTACGCCGTGACGGCCGTCGACCGCCCACGGTTTCTCATAGGTGACCATCTCATGCTCCGGGAAGACGACCGGTTCCATCATCTGGCCGAGCAGGCCGTCCGCCAGCACCATGGCCGGCATACGGAAGCGGTCGGCGTTCTCAAAGGCGTCGAACACGGCGGTGACCATCTCCTGCACGGAATTGGGCGCAAAGACCAACAGCTGGAAATCGCCGTGGCCGTAGGCCTTGGTCGCCTGCCAGTAGTCGGACTGGGAGGGCTGGATGCCGCCGAGACCCGGTCCGCCGCGCATGCAGTCGACGATGACGCAGGGCAGGTCGGAACCGGCTATGTAGGAGACGCCCTCGGATTTGAGCGAGATGCCCGGCGAGGAGCTCGAAGTCATCGCGCGGACGCCCGCAGCCGCGGCGCCGAGGACCATATTGATCGCGGCAATCTCGGATTCCGCCTGAAGAAAGACGCCTCCGACCTTCGGCATCTGGCGGGAC
>DAOSWK010000018.1:0-22954 GCA_035593545.1 Oscillospiraceae bacterium
CCGTATTTGCCGATGATGTTGGCATAATAGCGGCGGGCCTCGTCGAGGTAATCCCTGAAGAAATCCATCTCGTCGGCAAAGACGGCGCCGTTCAGCGCGCCGAACGTACCGAACGCGTCGGCGGAAAACAGGATTTTATCCGCATGGTCGTAGGTGACCATGACCTCCGGCCAATGGACCATCGGCGCGGAATAAAAGGTCAGCTCATGTCTCCCGGCGGAGAGCGTATCGCCCTCCTTCACGGTCCGGATCCTGCGGGAATAGTCCTCGCCGAAAAACTGGCCGATCATCATGGCCGATTTTTCGCTGCAGACGATCTCCGTCTCCGGATGGCGCAGGAGCAGTTCCGCGAGCGTCGCCGAATGATCCGGTTCCATATGCTGCACAACCACGTAATCCAGCGGACTCCCGTTCAGCACATGGGCCAGATTTTCAAAGAACACCCTGCCAACGGCCTTGTCGACCGTGTCGAACAGCACGGCTTTTTCATCCAAAAGCAGATAGGAGTTGTAGGAGACGCCTTTCGGCACCGAATAGACGCCCTCAAACATGGCAAGGCGGCGGTCGTCGGCCCCGATCCACGTCACATCCTCCGTCACCTTTCTGATGCAGTACATAAACAGCCCTCCTCCATAAAAATCCACTTCTATCATAACAAAAGCGCCGCCGGGTTTCAAGATTCCCATGCGGCGCTTGTCCTCTTTTTTTTACAGGATTATTCTCTGCGGATCGCCTCGATGGCGCTGATCTTTACCGCGCGGTTCGCCGGATAGAATCCGGAGATGATCCCGACGCCGGCTGCGAATGCCATGCCGAGCCCCACAAGCCACAGCGGAATGACAGATAGGTTTCCATCTCCATAGCCCATGGAGCTGCCAAGGATGATATTCAAAATATATGAGATGAGATACGACAGCCCCACGCCGAGAATTCCGCCGCCGAGGCCGATCAGTCCGGCTTCACCGAGGAAGATGGTGCGGATGTTGCTCAGCTTGCAGCCGAGCACTTTCATGACGCCGATCTCTCTGGTGCGCTCATAGATGCTCATGACCATCGTATTGGTGATGCCGAGCGCCGCAACCAGCATCGAGACGCCGCCGATGCCGCCGAGAACCAGCTGCACCGTCTTCATCTGCTCGTTGATCTCTTCCCTCATGGAGGCCATGCTCGAGGTCTGATAGCCCATATCCTGAATGGCCTGTTCCACGGTCTCCACGTCGTCCACCGAGGAGGCCTTGACATAGACGGTATCATAGGTGGTTTCCCCCGAGCTGCTGGTGCGGACCCCGTTTTCCTTGTTGTAGATCTTTTGCAGCTCGGCCGCGTAGCGGATGTCGATATAGACGGCATAGCTCTTGTCGAACTGATAGTTGGATTCCTCATCCGCCTTTAGGATACCGGTGACATTCAGCTTCTCGTTGTCGGCTTTCTTTTCCGGGATGCTCTCCCAATCGTAGTTGCCGTCGCTGTTGTCGACCACGTTGAAATAGAGGTCGTCGTGAAGCGGATCGACGAACGGATCTTTGACGTTTCCGTTCTCATCCGGCGTACTGTCGACGTAGTTGTTGCGCTTGCGCTTCGTGTCACGGAACTGGTAGGCGGCCTGAGAACCGAAGACGGCGGCATATTTTCCGTCGGTCGTCTCCGGCAGACGGCCCTCCTCCGTCTCGTAACCCAGCACATCCAGCGCATCCAGATAGACGCCGTAAACAGAGCCTTCGTATTTATAGCGGTCGTCGCTTTGGAGGATCAGGGATCCCCATGAATCGAGATAGACGAACGGCGTCGCGCCCGTCACGTTATCCATCTGCTGGAACTCTTTCACCGCCGTCTCGGTCAATTCGACCTGCTCGGAGGAGTCGCTGCTCCAGTTTTCATAAACCGTGATGATCGTCAGATCGCCCATATTGTCGAGCCATGCGAGCTGCTGCTGCGTCATGCCGACTCCGAGCGAGAGCATCACCACGATGGAACAGGTGCCGATGACCACGCCGAAAATTGTCAGCAGGGTCCGCACCTTTCGCCTCCACAGGTTTTGGAGGCTTGACAAAAACAGATCCGATATTCTCACAGAACGCCTCCATCAGATGTCGTCGTCGGCCAACGCGGCGGCCTTTCTCTTCTTTGCGCGCTTCACCAGCACCGTGGTCAGAACGGCCGCGGCCACCACGCCGCCGCCGATATATACCCACAGCAGATTGGGGCCGGCGGTCTCATCCGTGATCGGTTCGTCCGGGTACCAAGTGCCCGGGTCGTCGACAGCGATTTCTTCGGCATAGGCGGTAAAATCGCGGACGATCGTCTTTTCCGTGCCGTCCTCAAGTTCATAGGTGATGGTGGCGGTGCCGATGACTTCGCCCCCCGCGGTGGCTACCATCGGCAGCTCCAGCTCATCCTTCGTATTGGCGGCAAGCTGGCCGTAATATTCGGAGGCGCCGCTGTTGCTCAGGGCCTCGGATTCGATCTTGCCCATGACGTTATAGACCGGCACGCTGCCTTTGTTGATAATCGTGAAAGTGAGGTAATTCTCCTCGCCCGGATAGAGATAATCCGGCAGCTCCATATCGAGAATATCGAAACGGTCTTCGTTTTCTTCATCCTCTTCCTCATTTCCAAAGAAAAGGCTCACGTTCTCGCTGTCCGAACCGCTGACATAGACGTCGTTGGCCAGATACTGATAAGAAAACGCGACGCCGAGCGAGGCAAAGGTACTGGTGACCGTGTCGCTGTCCGCATAAAGAGTGAAGGTCTGGGAGGCGGTCTCTCCGGCCTTGATTTTTTCTATGTAGAAATTGGTGCTCGCCTTCGGCAGCGTGATGCCGGCATCGGGCGTGAGGGACATCATGACGCCCTCCAGCGCGGCCGATTTTCCGGTATTTTTAAAGCTGATCGTAACCGTGAAGTTTTCATCCGTCGGGAGCTGCTGTCCGGCCGTGCTCACGGAGGTGATGACCAGATGCGGCGTCAGGATCGCTTCGTCTTCCTCTTCGTCGTCATCGTCATCATCATCGTCGTCGCCGATCACGGGCTTGTTGACGCTAATGTAAACGGAAGAAATATCAATCGTCACCGAATCCCCATAAACGCTTTTCAGTCTCGCGGAAAAGGGGAACTGGTAGGTGCCGGTGGAAAGATTGCTGTCTGCTTTGAGAGTCAGCGTGGCCGTCAGCGTATCGGAATCGTCACTGCTCTCGCTCGGGGCTGAAACCTTATAAACGACCTTGCCATCTTTTTCTTTAAAATTACCGTCGTCCAGAAGAAGGGAGATGCTTTCGGTATTTACCTCGTCCGGATCGACATGGAAGGTAAGTGTAAGCTTAAAGGTGTTTCCGGGTCTGACGGTCGTCTTGCTTCCGGTTGTGTTGGATATGGAATAGGATTCCAAATAAAAATCCGGCTCCCAGATGGGCTCTGTTTCGTCTTCCGAGCTGCTTTCTTCCGCGAACGCCGCGACGGGCAGCATGGCAATCATCAGGAGCGCGGCAAGCAAAAGCGCAAAAAATCTGATCCGTTCAGTTTTCATGGGTGGTCTCCTTTTCGGGCGCGGGTTCCGCGGGGGACGCGGGTTCCGCCGTATTTTTCTCGGAGCCGCGCGGCTCCGGATTGATCTCTTCCTTGACGATCTCTCCGTCGATGATGGTGAGGATACGGTTCGCATAGGTGGCGATATCCTTATCGTGGGTCACGAGCACCATCGTGCTGTCGTTTTCGCGGCAGGTGTCCACCATGATGCCCATGACCTCCGCCGTCGTCTTGCTGTCGAGGTTACCGGTCGGCTCATCGGCGAAGACGATCTGCGGCTTCGTCACAAACGCGCGGGCAATGCCGACGCGCTGCTGCTGGCCGCCGCTCATCTCGGAGGGCTTGTGTTTCATGCGGTCCTGAAGCCCGACGCGCTCGAGCATCTTGACGGCAAGGCGCTTTCGCTTTGCCGGAGCGACGCCGCGGAATTCCAGCGGCAGAGAGACGTTTTCCAGCGCGGTCATCGAGGGGATCAGATCGTAGGACTGGAAGACGAAGCCGATATGCTTCTGGCGAAAGACGGCAAGCTGCGCCTCGCTCATTTTGCTGATATTTTTGTCGAAAATCGTGACGCTGCCTCTCGTGGGCTTTTCAAGGCCGGCGAGCTGGTTGAGCAGCGTCGATTTTCCGGAACCGGACGTGCCGAGGATACAGCAGATCTCGCCCCTGCGGATATCGACGTCGATCTTTTTCAGGGCGACAACCTTTTCCTCACCGATCCGGTAGACTTTCCGCAGGCCGCGAACTCTGATCGCGATCTCGTTCCCTGCGGGATGTTCCTGTGTGAGTTCCAAATCTCTTTCCTTACCTCCTCCGGAACGGCGAATTCCGGGTATGATCCGGGATTCCCCCGCCGTTTCAATGGGAATTCCGCTTTTCAGTTTCCCTTGTACCCGTGTGAAGCGGATACAGGGGAAACCGTTTGGCCTTTATTATATCACAAATCGCTCATCATACCAACATCTGCCAGCGCCGCGGTCCTTGTCCGTTTTTGCGGCAAATGAGAGCTTTTTCCCCCTCAAAAGAGGCGGTCCGGCAGAAAACGAAGTTGCCGCCGGAAGTACCGGCTCTTTCGATTCTATGAGATTCCGGCCGAATGATGCGGCGGTTTCTGCCGGCTTTTTTCTTTTCCACAAAAAAATCTTCCGGGGCCTCCCGGAAAAAGGGTCGTGTTGCTTTTGTGTATTTCTTCTAAAGGTAATGTGACGATTTTTACCGTTTTTCCTGCGGCAATGATAAAAAAATCCCCGGGCAAATATCCCGGGGGGAGTATGAGATTTTCGGTTCCGGTCAGTCCTCCGCCGCAGTCAGATGAATCTCATCCGCGTGGATCTGCGCCGGATAGCTCTCGGCGATCATGCCGTCATAGACAATGTCGATCTGCTGGCCCACCGTAAACTCCGGGCGGTCGATCTCCTCCCCGTCGGCGCCGAAATAGAGGAGGTCCTCATGCAGCACAACGCGGATGCGGTCGGCGGAACTAAGCTCTGCGGAACCTTCGACCGGTGCGACTTCCAAGGAATCTTCATCCACAACATTAATGACGGCGGTGAGTGTGACGCGCTCCTCTTCTGTCTCTTCCCCGGTGCAGGAGCCGAACATGACGACCGACAGAACCGCAAACAGCACGGCGAATATCTTTTTCATCGAATTCTCTCCTTTGATTCTGATTTCAGCTGGCTTCAGTAAGAAAGTGTGAAGAAACGGCAAAAATCCTGCGGCATAGTTTCATTTTTCTCAAAAGGCCCAAAACCATCCCCCATCTATGGCCGCCTTTAAAAAATGCCTGCCCGGTTTCGGTCTCCGCAGGGCGCCGGACCATGAAAGCCTTTTAAAAAGCGCAAGAAACCGGAACTCGGAGAACCCCGGTCGGCCGGAAAAACGAGAAAGGGCGGGAACTCCTATTTATAGAAAGGAATCTCTGATAAGCCCTCGGAAGGCCGTATCTCCGATGGATGACCGTCCCGGCTTGTTTTTTTGCGTGGGCTTGTACCCTGAGGGACGGAAAGGTATAATAAATAACGGCCCGATTCGCAGAGAACGATTCGCCCCATCTCCGGCAACCGGCGCTTTTTCAGGCGGCCCGGAACCGGTCTCCTTGGGCGGATCCGCCCGTAAACTTTTCCGGGCCCCGCGTTTTCTTCCCCGGGCGAATCAGTATGAGAAAGAACGAGGAAACTTTCATGAACGATCCCGTCTACAATTCCATTTCATTGACCGGCGTGGCGGCATCCCTGGCCGCCGCATTCGGTATGGCTCCGCCAAAACAGGCGGAACCGCCCATCCCGCTGATAGACCGCCTTGTGAAAAATCTTTCCTCCGGCGGGACCGTCGACCGCATTTTGATGTACAATCCGGATGCCGTCGCGATGTGGCTTTTTCAAAAATACACGGACCGGTATGCTCCGCTCCTCCGACACGTGCAGCTTACTCTGCCGCTCCGCACCGTGATGCCCTCCGTGACGCCGGTCTGCTTCGGCACGATGTACACCGGCGCCTTTCCGGAGACCCACGGCATCCGGGAATATGCGCGGCCGGTCATCCGGATCGACACGCTGTTCGACGCCGTGCTGCGCGCCGGAAAAAAGGCCGCCATTGTTGCGGTGGCGGATTCCAGCATGTCGATCATCTTCCGGGAACGGGAAATGGATTATTTTATTTACGACACCAACGAAGAGGTCAACCGGAAAGCGCTGGAACTGATCGGGCAGGATACATACGATTTTCTGGTGGTTTATAACGACGACTACGACACCAACGTGCATCTGCACGCGCCGGAAGGCGCGGAGACGCTGGATGCCCTGAGAGCCGATATCGCCGAATTCGATATTCTGGCCAACGCCGTAAGGGAAAGCTGGAAATGCCACGATACGCTGATCGGTTTCGCTCCGGACCACGGCTGCCATGAGATCGGGGACGGCCTTGGCAACCATGGCACCGATATGCCCGAGGACCTCAACATCCTGCATTTTTACGGCATCCTTCCGAAAAACGAATGAGCGGACCGTCCGGCCCGCAGAAAGTATCGGGATACGTCTCCGCCGGGCTAAACCCAAGCAGACAAAAATTCGGGAAGAGTTCAGAAATTGTATTGACAGGGATTTTTTTTGATAATAAAATAAAAATATCAACGAAATAGGAAGTGTCTTTTTGGAGTTGGTTCTGTAAGGAACGCATGGGAAAGCTAAAGATCCGGAAAAGCGGAGAAATGCCGCTTAGCTTAGCTTTACCCCTTTGGGATGTTTCATACGGAGGCGGCGTCGGAAGGCACGGACTGGGAAGCTCTTTAAGGACGCCGCATCATGCGCCGTCCTTTTTTGTATGGTTCCCGCGTTCCGTTCTCTTCTTCCGGCCCATCATTTTGATTCAGAAAGGACTTCCTGTCATGAAGTACGAAAAAGCCGAAAAATACGAATTTTCCTTTATCAAAGATTTTATCATGGGGCCGAATCCCATCAAACTTGAAGAAGAACTTCTGCTGAACCACGATATTCCGCAGGGCGCGACGGTTCTGGATCTTGGCTGCGGACGCGGACTGACCTCCGTCTTCCTTGTAAAGGAATACGGCTTTCGGGTGTTCGCAACCGATCTCTGGATCGGCGCCACCGAGAACAAACGCTTCTTCGACCGCATGGGCCTCTCCACGGAACAGATCATTCCGATCCACGCGGATGCCGTCGATCTGCCGTATGCGGAGGAATTTTTTGATGCGGTGGTCTGCACGGACTCCTACAACTTCTTCGGGCGCGACCCGGAGTACCTCGGCACGCACCTGCTGCCGTTCGTAAAGCACGGCGGCTGCGTCTATATCTCCATCCCCGGCATGAAAAAGGACTGCCACGACCATCTGCCGCCGGAACTTCTGCTCTCCTGGACGCCGGAACAGCTCGATTATATCCACGATGCGGACTATTGGAAAAATATCATTCGGCAGACGGAAGGCGCCGAGATTCTCTCCATCCATGAGATGGAAAGCAATGAGGAATGCTGGAACGACTGGCTCGCCACCGACAACGAATACGCCGTCTCCGACCGAAAATCCATGGAGGCCGGTGCCGGAGCGTATATGAACTTTATCGCCATCGTCCTGCGCAGGAAATAAGGCGAAAAAAACCGCAAAAGAGTCCCGGGCGCTTTCGCAGAGGACGCCGCAAAAAAACAGTGGGGGCAAAAAAATCTCATAGGGGAAACCCGGCGCGCCGGATCGAAAACAGTGCGTCGAACGACCGGGTGGCTTGAAGACGATGTGTCAAATTGCCGCACATTCCGTATCATTTCCCCTATTTTCTACGTTTTGTATGATGTTTTAATCTCTTCCGGGGCGGCAAGTGACCGCCGAGTCAAAAAGGATCCGGTTCGGCATCCAAAAGAAAAAACGGAGCTTCTTCACGGAGGCTCCGTTTTCTTATAACTTGCAGCGGTATTCCGGCGGATGCGGCAGCCGAGAATGCCATGCCGGGCGATACGTGCGAAACCGCCACGCCGTAACGAAAGATGCCTTCGCGTCGGCGCGGCGGATTAAAGACAACCCGTGGGATGAACGGCGGCTTGAAGACGATGTGCCAAACCGCAACACATTCCGTATGATTTCTTCCGGTTTCTGCGTTTTGTATTACTTTTTGATCTGTTCCGCAGCGGAGGCAAGATCCTTTTCGATCAGGGGACGCATGGTATCCTTATATTGTGAAAGGTCCGCCGTCTCCAGCGTCCGGAGAATTTTTTCCTTCAGCTCCGGTTTCGATGCCGCGAGTTCCGGAAGCGCCTGAATGCACTGCCGCGACGTGATGGGCTTCTTATCCAGAATATGCGTGAGGTACCGATCGATCAGAGCGTCGATTTTCCCGGACGTATCCCATTTGGCGTTGGCCGCGACCAGCAGGAGAGCGCGCGTCCGGGCATAGGAATTTTTGCTGTCCAGCATCTCCGCAAAGCGATCCATATAAAGGTAAACCGCGTCCGACCGCCGGCTCTCCGCAAGCAGATCCGTGCAAGCCTCATGGCCGGCATACTGGTCCTTCCCCGCCAGCAGATCGATTTTTTCTTCGAGTCCCACGGCAATTTCCTCCGTTTCCGGGTCATGCCCGGCAAATCGTTTCCCCCTGCCGCAAAATCCTCCGGCAGTCCGATTTCCGGCCACGCTTCCTTGCTGTTTCTCATGCTCATGCGTTTTTCCGAATTTTTTATATTCGGTCAAGCCGTTTTTGATCAAAAGTTTTTCTTACGTTTTTATTCCTCCGCGTTCCGATCCGTCTCCTCCGCAGAGGTCTCCTTCGTCTCAGAGGGTTCTGCCGCGGAACCTTCCGTCGGGAAAAGTTCCTCCGGGCCCACCGACTGATCGCCCGTGGGGAAAAGCTCCTCCGGCTCGTAGGTCTGTTCGTTCTCTTCCGGGAGAGGGCCTTCCTCCGGCCCGTACATCTGTGCCTCCTCCTCGGAAGAGGGCGCCATCGCCCGGTAGGCCTGAAGCGCAACCAGCGCAATCCCAACGGTCATCAAAAGGATGCCGAGCTCGATCACCAAAATATTGTCGATCACGCCGACGGAGTACAAGACGGCAAAGCAGTCCACCAGCGCATGGAACAGGATCGCCAGCAGCCAGTCCCCGATCCGGTGTTCCCGAACCGCGCGGAAGACGAGGACGGAAAGCGCGATATGCAGCGCAATGGCCGTCACGCGTTCCAGTCCGCCGACCAGATAGAGACTCGGGGCGGTTGCCCGGAAAGTGGAGATCAGCGTCGACGCGGTATCGCCGCCGACGGCCGCTATAAGAGCGGATTCTCCCTGCGTCGCCAGCAGGATCACCAGCGCCAGATTGGAAAGCATGGCGGCACCGGTGACCAAGATCGCCTCGATCCCGCCGTGGCCGATTCCGTAGGTGACCGACGTCTCGCGGTCACGGTATTTTTTCAGCAGAAAGCGGAAGGCGAACCAGCGGCCGGTCTCTTCAAAGATGCCCGCCGCAAAACCGGCATACAGGACATAAATCACCGTGTTTCCCGTGACCGCCGGTATCTTCAGAACCACGCTGTGCAGCAGCTGCTCCAACACCAGAGCAAAGAGAATAAACGTCGCCGCGCCGATCATGACCGGAAACAGGCTGGCATGCGTCTTTTTTCTCCAGAAGATGAGCAGCGCAACCGGCAGCCCGATGGAGATCAGGGCTGAAACCGAGATGCAGAGAAGTAAAGATGGGTAATTCATAAGAGCCTCCTGTCAGGCTGTCCGGCAGAACCGGCAGCAAGTCGGGCGAGGAGAAAACCGAGACATCCTTTTTATTCCCCGCCGAAAAGAAATTGTTCGAGCGCTTCCTCCGAAGCAAAATAATATTTGCCGGCCCTGCGCATGGAATCCCGGATCTCCGGGACCTCGTATGCCCATCCGGCCGCGGCAAATTCCACGCCGCAGGAACAGGCCATCTCCGCGCCGGATTTCTGGTCGTCCACCACCAGCAGTTCCGACGGCCGAAGTCCAAGCCGCCGCATGATGTCCTCAAGCGGAAACGGCGACGGTTTTTTCTGCTCCTCCGGCAGTTCCCAGCCATAGACGAGATCCGGCTCCGGCAGGCCGTTCTCCCGATAATCCCGCAGAATATTGCAGCCGACCGAATAGGAGGCGACGCAGATAAAGCCGCCTGCCGCCTTCTGGTGCTCAATGACACGGCGCATCGCCGGGTAGGCCTCCGGGATATGCGCCTGCACATAGTCCTGCCAGATCCGGTACTCCAGCTCGAGCTCCTGCTCCGTCAGGCACAGCACATCGCGGTAATAGACCGGGAGCCCCGGATGAAAATTGATCCGATAATAATCCTCCAGCGACATCGTGATGCCCGGGCGCAGAATCTCCATGGCTTTTAAAAAAGCCGGATAATGGATCTCCCTCGTGCTGTCCATCACGGTGTCGTCATGATCAAATACCAGACAGGGGTATCGCAGACGGTCCGCCATCCGTTTCCTCCTTTCGCCGCGCGGAGCATTTCTCTCCCGACCGGCCCGCAAAGTTCGCGGTTCTCCGGCCCGGAGGCGCTCGTTTTCTTTATCATAGAATATTATACCCCTCCTCGTAAAGATGCTTTCTAAAAAAATGTGCGCGGGCGGAGTGAATTTTCGCTTCCGCATATGCCGCCTTCCGCTGCATTTTTTTCCGTCCAAAGAGATGCTTTTCTGAAGAAACTTCCAAATTCTTTAGAAAATAGTGGAATTTTTAACTTTCTGTACGCCCGTTTCGGGGACGGCCGTTTCTTTTCAGGCTGTTTTTTTTGGTTATTTTGCACAGAAAAAATGCACATAAATGTTTGGGGGAAATCTTGCAAAACCTTTTTTTGCATGGTATAATTTTGTTTTATATCGATTGTTGGAGGCGAAACCATGCCCACCCTAAAAGAGGAGATCTCTCGGCGCCGAACGTTTGCCATCATCTCCCACCCGGATGCCGGAAAGACGACGCTGACCGAGAAGTTTCTGCTCTACGGCGGCGCCATCGCGCAGGCCGGAGAGGTCAAGAGCCGGAAAGCAAAAGCCGCGGCTTCGGACTGGATGGAAATTGAGAAACAACGCGGGATCTCCGTTACATCTTCCGTCATGCAGTTTCAGCACGACGGGTTCTGTATCAATATTCTTGATACACCGGGACATCAAGATTTCTCCGAGGATACCTACCGCACCCTGACCGCCGCGGATTCCGCCGTGATGGTCATCGACGGGAGCAAGGGCGTAGAACCCCAGACACGCAAGCTCTTTAAAGTCTGTGCGATGCGTCATATCCCGATTTTTACCTTTATTAACAAAATGGACCGCGAGGCCAAGGACCCTTTTGATCTCTGCGAGGAAGTGGAGCGCGAACTCGGCATCGAAACCTGCCCGCTCAACTGGCCCATCGGCTCCGGAAAAGAGTTCCAAGGCGTCTATGACCGCGAGAAAAAACGCATCCTTTTCTTTCAGGACGAGGGGCACGGTAACAAGGCCCCCGTCATGGAGGTGGAACTTGACGACCCGAAGGTCGGCACGATAATCGGCGAAAAGCGCTGGGCCCAGCTCCGGGAGGATGTGGAACTGCTCGGCGCGGGCCGGGAATTCGATCTGGAGGAGGTTCGGGCCGGAAAGCTTAGCCCCGTCTTCTTCGGTTCGGCCCTGACGAATTTCGGCGTTGAGCCGTTTCTGGAGGCATTCCTCCGGATGACGACGCCGCCCCTGCCGCGCGTTGCGGATTGCGGCGAGGTCGATGCCTTCTCCCCCGATTTTTCCGCCTTCGTTTTTAAAATTCAGGCAAATATGAACAAGGCCCACCGCGACCGCCTCGCCTTTATGCGGATCTGCTCCGGAAAATACGAGCGCGAGTCCGAGGTCTACCATATGCAGAGCGGCAAAAAGATGCGTCTCTCCCAGCCGCAGCATATGATGGCCTCCGAACGTGAGATCATCGACGAGGCCTATGCGGGCGACATCATCGGCGTGTTCGATCCCGGCATCTTCTCCATCGGCGACACCGTCACCATCCCGGGCAGGCCTTTCCGGTATTCCGGAATACCGACCTTTGAGCCGGAGCATTTCATGCGGGTGCGCCCGAAGGATACGATGAAGCGTAAGCAGTTTATCAAAGGCACCGAACAGATTGCGCAGGAAGGCGCCATCCAGATCTTCAAGACGCCGCGCACCGGCATGGAAGAGGTCATTGTCGGCGTGGTCGGCACGCTGCAGTTCGATGTATTCCAGTACCGGATGCGAAACGAGTACGGCGTGGAGCTCGTGATGACAAGCTTGCCCTATGAGCATCTGCGGTTCATCCTCTCCGGTCCTTCCGATCCGAAGGAGCTCACTCTCTCCGTCGGTGCGGATGTGCTCGAAGATTTCCGCGGACACAAGGTGCTGGTTTTCGGCGGGATCTGGTCCCTCGATTACATGCTGAAGAAGAACCCCAAGCTCGAGCTTGCGGAGTCGCTGTCGGTATAAGGCGGCAAAAAAAGATTTTTTTACCCAAGCCAAAAATCAGGAAGAAAAATTCTTGACGCGGCGGGTTTCTTTGTGGTATTCTTTTCTATGATTTTGAATCTTTTCTATTGGTTTGGAGGCCTTCGATGCTGCGAACGCGGAACGAACCGAACACAGGAACGCTCTCGGGATGTACCGGAAACATCCCGTCTGTGACAGTCACTCTTTATCAGACGGCAACGCGCCCACACAAGACGGCGTTGCCGCCTTTTCTTTTAGGCAATTCCGCAGAGTCGTGCGCGGGAACGAGCTCCTGCCCGGACGGGTAGCTCCTTTCAAGAAAATCCAAAGAGCGATAGGATTCTGAAAACAAACCGAAAGTGGGGATTTTCATATGCATACGAAGTTTATATTTGTGACGGGCGGCGTTGTTTCCGGATTGGGAAAAGGCATCTGTGCCGCTTCCCTCGGCAGACTGCTCAAGGAACGCGGCCTTCGCGTGACCATGCAGAAGTTTGACCCGTATATCAACGCGGACCCCGGTACGATGAGCCCCTTCCAGCACGGCGAAGTGTTCGTCACCGAGGACGGCGCAGAGACCGACCTCGATCTCGGCCATTACGAGCGTTTTATCGACGAGAACCTCAGCCGGGCCTCCAGCGTCAGTTCCGGCCTCGTCTACAAAGACGTCATCGAGCGGGAGCGCATGGGCGGCTATCTCGGCGGCACCGTACAGATCATCCCGCATATTACGAATGAGATCAAATCCCACATCTACGCCATGGCCGCCGAAGATGTCGACGTGGCCATCGCAGAGATCGGCGGCACCGTCGGCGATATTGAGAGCCAGCCTTTTCTTGAGGCCATCCGTCAGGTTGGAAACGAGCGCGGCCATGGAAACACCATCTTCATCCACGTCGCGCTGATCGTCGAGATCCCCGGCACCGGCGAGCTCAAATCCAAGCCCGTCCAGCATTCCGTCAAGGTCCTGCTCGGCACCGGCATCCAGCCGGACATCCTTGTCTGCCGTTCCGGCGAGCCGATCTCCGACCATATGCGCCGCAAGATCTCCCTTTTCTGCAATGTCGAGCCGGAGTGCGTGATCCCGAACCTCACCGCGCCGACGCTCTATGAGGTCCCGCTCTATCTGCACCGGGAGGGCCTCGACGACATCATCTGCCGGAAACTCGGCGTCGGCTGCGAGGAGACGGATCTCTCGCAGTGGAGCGCCATGGTGGAGCGCATTAAAACGGCCTCCTCTCCGGTCACGATCGCCATGGTCGGAAAATATATGGATCTGCACGACGCCTATCTGAGCGTCTTTGAGGCGCTGAGCCATGCCTCCGCCGCGAACGGCGCGAAGCTCACGGTAAAATGGGTCGAATCCGAGGATGTCACCGACGAGAACGCCGAGGAGATTCTCGGAGACTGCGACGGCATCCTTGTGCCGGGCGGCTTCGGGGACCGCGGCATCGAAGGCATGATCTGCACCGCAAGATACGCGCGCACCCACGGCGTGCCCTATTTCGGCATCTGTCTCGGCCTCCAGATCGCGGTCATCGAGTATGCGCGGGACTGCGCCGGGCTGCCGGAAGCCAACTCCGCGGAATTCGATTCGGAGGTCGCCGATCCGGTCATCAGCCTGATGGAGGAACAGAAACGGCGCCTCGGCAAAGGCGGCACCATGCGGCTCGGCGCCTATCCCTGCGCGCTCACGCCCGGAAGCAAAGTCGCCGCCCTTTACGGGAAGGAATTCGTCTCCGAGCGTCACCGCCACCGCTACGAGCTCAACAGCGAATACCGCGAACGGCTGGAAAAGGCCGGTCTCGCAGTTACCGGGCAGTCTCCGGACGGCATTCTTGCGGAGATCGTCGAAAACCCGGATCACCCGTGGTTTATCGGCGTCCAGTTCCATCCGGAATTCAGGAGCCGCCCGAACCGCCCGCATCCGATCTTTTACGGATTCATCCGGGCCTCTCTGGAAAACAGAAAAAAGAGCCGTATCTGACCGATTTCCGACATGGAATTCCCACAAAAAACGGGGCAAGGGTCAGAAAGAGAAGCGGGCGCATCCCGGCTGCCGAAAAAGGATTCCGGGGGCGTCCCTTTCCATATCCTCCGATATGTCCCGCGCATCCATTTTCATTTTTAAAAAAAGCGAAGACGGGCACCGTTTTTGCCCGACAGGAGGGATCATATGAGCAACGCAGCGGAACTGTTTGGATCGATGGTATTTTCGGACCGGGTGATGAAGGCCCGGCTGCCGGAGACAACCTATAAAGAGCTTCAGGAGTGCATCCTGACCGGAAACAATTTGCAGCCCGGCACGGCCAACGTCATTGCCGGAGCGATGAAGGACTGGGCGCTTGAGAAGGGCGCTACGCATTATTGCCACTGGTTTCAGCCGATGACCGGCTTTACCGCGGAGAAACAGAACAGCTTTGTCACGCCGCAGGACGACGGCAGCGCCATCATGGAATTTTCCGGAAAGGAACTGATCCGCGGCGAGCCGGATGCCTCGAGCTTTCCGAGCGGCGGCCTCCGCGCGACCTTCGAGGCCCGCGGCTACACCGCATGGGACCCGACCTCCTTCGCTTTCATCAAAGACGGCGTTTTATGCATCCCTACCGCGTTCTGCTCGTTCGGCGGCGAGGCGCTCGATAAAAAGACGCCGCTTCTCCGTTCCATGCAGGCCATCAACATGCAAGCCCTGCGCATTCTGCGGCTCTTCGGAAACAAAGCCGCCACCTGCGTGCGGCCGACCGCCGGCGCGGAGCAGGAATATTTCCTCATCGACCGCAAGCTCTTTGAAAAGCGCAAGGATCTGATTTATACCGGCCGCACGCTGCTGGGCGCCCGCCCGCCAAAGGGACAGGAGATCGGCTGCCATTACTTCGGCGCCATCAAGCCCCGGATCGCCGCGTTCATGCGCGACCTCAACGACGAGCTCTGGAAGGTCGGCGTGCTCGCAAAGACGCAGCACAACGAGGCCGCCCCCGCGCAGTATGAACTCGCTCCGGTCTTTATGACGGTCAATATCGCCGCCGACCAGAACCAGCTCGTGATGGAGACGATGCGCAAGACCGCCGATAAACACGGCATGGTCTGCCTGCTGCATGAGAAGCCGTTCGCCGGCGTCAACGGCAGCGGCAAACACAACAACTGGTCGCTCTCCACCGACACCGGCGAAAATCTGTTGGAGCCCGGAGACACCCCCGCGGAAAATGCTCAGTTCCTGACTTTCCTCTGCGCCGTGCTCAAAGCGGTGGACGACTATCAGGATCTGCTGCGCGTCTCCGTCGCGAGCGCGGAAAACGACCTGCGTCTCGGCGTCAGCGAAGCGCCGCCGGCCATCCTCTCGGTCTATCTCGGCGAGGAGCTGACCGCCATCCTCGAGGCCATCGAGCAGGATACCGTTTATCATCCGGAAGCAAAAAAGCAGTTTAAATTCGGCGTGTTCGCCCTGCCGCGCTTTCCGAAGGACTCGAACGACCGGAACCGCACCTCGCCGTTCGCCTTTACCGGCAACAAATTTGAATTCCGCATGGTCGGCTCGTCGGCCTCGATCTCCGGCGTCAACACCATTCTCAACACGATCGTAGCCGAGGAACTGCGCCGCTTTGCGGACCGTCTCGAGCAGGCGGAAAACTTCGACGGCGAGCTCCATGCGCTGATCCGGGAAGTGATCCGGGAAAACAAACGCATCATCTTTAACGGAAACGGTTATGGCGCCGCTTGGGAGGAGGAGGCCGCACGCCGCGGACTTCTGAATCTGCCGGCCACGCCGGACTGCGCCCCTTATTATATCAGCGACAAAAATATCCAGCTCTTCATCCGCCACAAGGTCTTCAGCGAGACGGAACTCCGCGCCCGCTACGAGATTCTGCTGCAAAGCTACTGCCAAGTGGTCTCGATAGAGGCAAAGACGATGATGGCCATGACGTTGGAGGAGATTTTCCCGGCCGTCAGCGCCTTTTCCGGAAAGCTCGCTTCGGATGCCTCCGCCAAACAGGCCCTTCTCGGCGGCGCCTCCTGCGCCTATGAGACCGATACGCTCTCCCTGCTCACGGAGCTGCTGGATTCCGCCCACAACATCACCGGCGATCTCTCCGCTGCGCTGGAGACCGCCCATGCCAAACAGACGATCGAGGAACACTCCCGCTATCTGCTGGAGGCCGTGCTTCCGCTGATGCGGGAACTGCGCGGCGCCGTCGACGCGATGGAGCGGCTGACCGACCGGAGCTTTTGGCCGTACCCGTCCTATGGAGAACTGCTGTTCAACGAGGACTGATGGAAAATACGGCCGCGTCTCCCCACGGCAGGCGAATTCCCGGGTCCGGCCGCGCTTCGGAAAGGAAGTTATCCTTTCCCTTGCGTTTCCCCGCAAAAAGTCTTTTGTGAAAATATTCTCTTCCGGTTGACGTCTGTCCGCCGGAAGAAATTCAAAAAAGCCTTCCGCAAAAACGCGGAAGGCTTTTTGAATATGCTCACGGGTTATTTTCCGAAAAGGCCGGTGATGCCGCCCCATATCTTCACAAACAGATTGGCGACCCTGCCCCAGAAACCTACGGAAGTTTCCGCGGCCCCGGATTCCTCCGTCTCCTCTTCCTCTCTGGCTTTGATCTCCTCGCTGCGAAGCAAAACCTGAATAGTGGCGGGCTCTTCGTTTTTTTCGCTTGTGAGAGAGACTTTCGCCGCCTCGGCATCCGCATTCAGGAGATTGTCGTCTTCGCCGGTATGGTCGTCCCACTCGTCCTCGATGATGCCGGAAATGGAATCCTTCGCGTCACGAATGTCCTCGGTGCCGGTCAGGCCGGAACCGATCCGACGCAGCGTATCGGCCAGGTTGGCAAGCGAATCCGCCGTCCCCTCGCTGAGGGATTCCCGGCTGTCCTGCGCGGCTTCGTTGACGGAGCCGACCACCTCGCTGAGGCTGTCCACCACATCGGTGAGGGCCTCGGCCTGCTCGGCGGCGTCCTCCAGCGCGTCGTCAAGTTCGTCGTCGTAATCCTCAATGACCTCATTCAGATCGTCAAGGGAGGCCGCGGTCTCGCCAAGGGCCGTCATCATGTTATCCGCCTGATTCCAGATCTCCGTTCGGTCCTGATAATAATTGTCGATCAGGCTGTTTCCGTCGCCGATCACTTCACTGATGGAATCCAGCAGGTCGGAGGCCGGATCGGCAAGGAGCTGAAGGATGGCGACGGTGGCGTATTTTCCGCTCGAATCGGCATTCAGGGCGTCTATCAAGGACTCCATCTGCTCCAGCGAATCACCGCTCGCATAGAGCGTCTCCACCTGCTCAATCGAGGCGGCCACGGAATCGGAATTGTCCGCGATATACTGCGCCGTCTGCTGGTCGGCATTTGCGGCGGCATAGGCGGCTGCCTGTTCCTCGGAATAGCCCTGAGCAAGCGCGCCCTGATAAAGCTGGTCGTAAACCGTCTGCCTGATTTGGCTGTACACATAGGCTTGGGCGAATTCCCCGAAGGTCTCATAGCCGCTCGCTTTATAGGCATTGTCGAGCGCCGTCCGTTCCGCCAACAGATCGGCCACATTTTCCCCGTCGATTTCCCCATAGACGGTATCCCCGTCTATTTTCAGGTCGTTGGCCGAATCAAGGATCTCCTGCAGCATCTCGGCGGCGTTTTGGAGCGCGCCGAGATCCCCCTTCAGCGAATCAAGGCCGACGTCCTCCTCGCTGAGGGAATCCAAATCCTCCGCCTCTTTGCTCTCCAGCACGCGGAGATCGGTATAGAGGCTTTCGACCGCCGAACCGATCCCGCTCGCCTGATCGGCGAGGTTCTCCGTAATCTTTTTGGCCTCTTTCACGAATTTTCTGAAGGTCTTTACGTTGTCGTAGAGCGGATCGAGGGAATCGGACAGATCCTCAAGGGAATCGTCGGCGGAATCGAGACCGGAATAGATGGAATCGCTGTTCTCTTCCACCGAAGCGCGGGCGGAGTTCAGCTCGTCGAGGCCGTCCGCCGCGCCGCTGAGACTTCCGTCCAAGCCGTCGAGGGCATTGAGAATGGCGTCCAGCCCGGAGGACATGGCGTCGTAGGAATCCTCCACCTTTTCTTTTTCGTCCCGCAGATCGGCGATCTGATCCAGTTGCTCCAATGTGGCGGGCTCGATCAGGAAGGTGAATCCGCCGAAAGAGAAATCCTCGCTTCCGACGCGAAGGGTAAAATGCTCTTCCTCACCGGGAAGCGCCATGTAGAGCACAACGCGAAAATTCCCCACGGCCTGCACCTGCGCGCCGGGCGCCTCGAGAGAAAGAATTTCATCGTCGTTAAAAACGGCGACGGCCTCGAGCACGAAATTGTTCTGTTCATAAGCGGAAGTGCTCTTGTTCGGCACAAGGTCGAGCGTGATCTCCGCCACGCCGCATTGGCCGGCCAGATCTTCCGCGTCTTTCTGGAGCCCGTTCATTTTATAGGAAAGGCCGATGGTCCACGGGAGATTCTCATAAGGCTCGGCGGTCTTTCCTTCAAAATAAAAACGATCCGGCGTGTCCCCGCTGAGGTCGAAGGTCACTTTTCCGTCTCCGGAGACGCCGACGCGGTCGTCGGTCAGGTTGATCACTTCGTCGTAATCGCCGTAGTCGGTCACGGAGGTTGCGCCGTTGAGCTGATAACTTTTGACGACACCGCCGTCCGTCAGTTCTCCGTAGGCGTTAAGCGTGCCGTAATACGTCTCGTCGCAGACAGGGTAGCCGTCCGACGCCCATGCGCGGACCGTTCCGGCACAGGGGATCACGACCGCCGCCAAAACAAGGGCAATCAGTTTTTTTGTCAGGTTTTTGATCCGATTCATAACGATACCTCCTCGGTCAGAGTTTTCTCCGGTTGGGCTTCTGTACTTCCCGAAAGGGACGTCTCTTGCTGAATTTCCGTATTCTCCGAGAGAGCCTTATTTTGCTGAATTTCCGTATTCTCCGGAAGGGCTTTTTCTGCCTTTGTATGCTTAAAAAGACGGCGTTTTCCGGCAGACGGGGTTTTCCCTCCGCCGGGCCATTGGAGCGACGTTTTTTGGATCAGCGGCTCCAGCAGGCAGAGCAACGGGGGCAGCAGGAACATGCAGACGGCGGCGGAAACCAGAGCGCCGCGCGCGAGCATGGCACAGATGGAGCTCACAAGCTTGATCTCGGAGACCATGGCGACCGTCCCCGTGGCGCAGAACATGACCAGCGCGCTGGTGGCGATGGAATGATCGGAGGCGCTCGCCGCCGTGATCATCGCGTCGAAGCGGTTCTGCCCCTTCCGAAGTTCTTCCCTATATCGGCTCGCCAGCAGAATGGAGTAATCCACCGTGGCGCCGAGTTGGACGCAGCTGATAACCGTCGGCGTGACAAACATCACCGCCTCGTCGGAAAAATAAGGAATGCCTTCATTGAAGAAAATGGCGAACTCGATGACGGCAACCAAAATCGCCGGAATGGAGGCCGATTGAAATACAATGGCAATAATTAAAAGCACCGCGATGATGGAGATATAACCCGTCACCCGGAAATCGACGGAGGAGATTCCGATCAGATCCTCCGAGAGCGCCGGCGAACCGGTGATACAGGCCTCCGCATCGTAGGATTTTACGATCCCGTCGATGGCGTCGAGCTGTTCGCCGATCTCGTCCGTCGCGTTGTCGTATATCGAATTAATCATAATAATTTGCCGGCCGTCCTGCTCAAATTTGTCCCGCAGGTCGTCCGGGACGAAGAAATCCGGCACGGAGGACGGCACGACGGAGCGATAGGCGAGCACCGAGTCGACGCCCTTCACATCTTCCAGACGATCGAGCAGTTCTTCCGACTCCTCGCCGGTCAGGTCGTCGCGCAAGATGACGTAATGCGAGGTGACCATGCCGAAATCATCTTTCAGCTTCTGCGTACCGACCATGCTCGGCAGGGTATCCGGCATCGTCTCCATGAGATCATAAACAATGTTTGTGTTTTTCTGGGCGAAACAGGCCGGGAGATAGAGAACAAGCAAAATCCCCGCAAAGACGCCTCTGTGCCGGACAAGAAAACGATTCATCCGGGTGGTATCCGGATTGATCGAGCGGTGGCGATATTTTTCGATCGGCTTTTCCAAAAGCAGCAGCATGGCCGGTAAAATAAACACCACGCAGAGGATGCCGACGGCGACGCCTTTTATCATAACGAGGCCGATGTCCAGACCGATTCCAAGCTGCATGAAGCAGAGCGCGGCAAACCCGGCGATGGTGGTGAGCGAGCTTCCCATCAGAGCGGAAAACGAGCCTTTCATCGCGGCGGCCATGGCTTCCCGGCGGTCGTCATACCGGCCTCTTTCCTCCCGGTATCGGTTATATAAAAACACGGAATAATCCATCGTCACAGCAAGTTGCAGCACGGCGGCGATGGCCTTTGTCAGATAGGAAATCTCGCCGAACATGACGTTGGTACCCATATTATAAAGAACGGCCAGCGCGATGCAGCCCATGATCGCCACCGGCAGCACCCACGATTCCATCATCAGGCACATGGCCGCAAGAGAGAGGACGCACGCCACGGAAATATAGACCGGAAGCTCCTGATCCACAAGCTCCTTCGTATCCTGAATCAGTACGGAAAAGCCGGCAAGAAAGCATGTCTTGCCGCAGAGCTTCTTAATCTGCGCAATGGCGTTCATGGTATCCTCCGAAGCGCCCGGCTCATCCAGAAACGCGACAAGCAAAGATGCTCCGCCCGAATCGAGCAGGTCCGTCAGGTCGGACGGAAGCATCTCCGTCGGAAACTGCGCCCCGGCAATTCCCGCAAGAGAGACCGCGCTGCTGACGCCCGGCACCTCCTCGATCGATTTTTGCAGATCCGAGACATAGCCGGAGGGCATGTCTTCCACGACGATCATCACGGTGGCCGCCATATGGAAAGGCTCCTCCAGCAGGCTCTCTCCCTCCTTCGATTCACAGGTGTCCGGAATATAGGAAAGCACGTCGTAGTTGATCCGTGTGGCCGCCGTGCCGATGGCCGACGGAAGAACCAGTAGCGCCGCAATGATTAGGACGAGCCCCGGCTTATGGGTAACAAAATAAGAAATTTTTTCGAGCATGAGAATCCTCTTTCTGTCAAAGATAAACCTTTTGCTGCGGATTCCCGAAAGAAATCCCTTCGCGATCTCTTCGGGACAGCCCGTTTTCTTATTTTATTCCGGATCTGAAAAGGAACCACAGCGATTTTTCCCGTCCTGTCTGAAATTCGGACATATCCGGAAAATTGCCCAAAAAAGCGGGACGGCCGCAAAACAGGTTTTCGGAAACAAACCGCCCGTTCAAAAACAGCTCTATAAATAAAAAAAGCGCCTCGAAATGGCTTTTGGCGGCCCGATCAAAGCGCGTTTTCTGCGTTATATTATTACAAAAGCGTTTTCTGCACCTCCGCGTATCCGAAAGGCTCTTCAGACATTCTCCGGCGGTTCGCTTTTCTCCGCGCGGCATGTGCTGAGCGCCTCCGCGGAACTCTTCAGATAATCCCGGACGTTCTGTTCCGTGAGCGCGCCGAACCGCCGCAGGGTCATTTCGAGGTCGTTTTCCTTTCCTTTTTCAAATTGGGTCAGGATAAAACCGAGCATGGCGCATTTGAGATATCCGATGAAAAATTGCCGGTCGTCGTCGGAAACACCGGGATCCTTTAGGAATTGATCGGAAAAATCGTTCATAACCTTGTCTATAACCTTCATCAGGTAGCGTTCCAGCTTATCCCGGCTGACGGAATTATAGATATGAAGGATCATCCTCCGGTGCGTGTTGATAAAATCGAGCGCATAGGTACAGGTATCTCCCAGAGAACCAGAGGAAAACGTGATCTCCTGAAGCTTGCGGAGCTCATCCTCAAAAATCTCGTCGAGCACCGCATAGACATCGCAGAAATAATAATAAAATGTATTGTGATTGATTTCGCAGGTATCGACAATTTTTTTGACGGTAATCTGGGAAAGGGGCATCTGATCCAGAAGTTCCATCAGGGTATCGATAATCGCTTTTTTCGTGAAGTTTGCCATCCGTTCTCCGCCTTCTTTTTCTTGATCAGATTAAATAAATAGTATCAAAGAGCGGGGAAAAAAGCAACCCCTCCCTCCCGAACGGAACGGCCCTTTATCTTCCCGTTTCCGGGCTTGTGCGGCAGAAAGACGGTTTCCGTTGATTTCTGAAAATATACAATTCGGAATAAGGCTGATTTCGTAGATCTTTACCCCTGCTGTTCGGCATGATTCCGCCTCCGAGCGCCGCGTTCGGTTCTTTTTATCCGTTACAGAAGGTCAAATATGCCGTCGTTGCCGCTTTTGGGTAGACCGAGCGCAACCGGCGTTCGAAGAAATACTCTTTTCGGCGGCGGCACTCATATTGAAGACCGGAAGCAAAAATATGCCCCTGCCCGGCCGGCGGCATCCGCTCTTTCCGCCAAGGCAAAAACGGATGAAAAAACGCCGTTTCTCCTTCGGAAGATTTCAAAAAATCATTTCCCCTCTCCCGACTTTTTCTTGCATTTTTTC
>DAOSWK010000115.1:0-4161 GCA_035593545.1 Oscillospiraceae bacterium
CTTGGCACAACCAGATCCCCCGCGATCCTCCCTCTCCGCCGGAAATACGGTCAGTCCGAAAATGAAGCAGAGGAAATTCTCTTCCTGAAACGGCAGAAAAAATTCTTCCGCCCAAAACGGAATTTTCCTCTCTAAAAGTACTACATAATTCCCACCAAGTCAACCTGTTTTTAGGTAAAATTACTTTAAAATAGGAGAGCGGTTTTTTCCCCTCCCTCCCATATTTCGACTTTCTTCCAAAAAAGCTTTGCATTTTTTCTTCTCCGCGTGTAGAATGAATAACATTGAATGCGGGGTTGAAACATGAAAAAAGAAAAAACAATCGGAACGGTCATGCTGTTGACGGCGGCGATGATTTGGGGGATGTCCTTCGTCGCGCAAACCGTCGGTATGGGATATGTAGGGCCGTTTTTGTTCAACGGCCTCCGCAGTTTTCTGGCGGCGGCCGCGCTGACGGGATACTGTTTCGTGATGGACAGAGTCCGAAAGAAACGCGGCGAATTTGTACCGGATTCTCCGGCACAGAAAAAAAGATTTCGGAAGGCCGGCCTTCTCTGCGGCCTGATGCTGACGGTAGCCTCCAGCTTACAGCAGTACGGACTCAGCATGACCACCGTCAGCAAGGCAAGCTTTATTACGGTGCTTTATATGATTATTGTGCCGTTTGCGAGCCTCCTGCTCGGGAAAAAGTTGCCGAAAAACATCTGGTTTTCCGTGGTTCTCGCGCTGGCGGGGCTATATTTGCTCTGCATGACGGAATCCTTCTCTCTTGAAAAAGGCGATCTCTTTGTGTTGCTCGGCGCTTTCGCCTACTCCGGCCATATCCTGATGGTGGACCATTTCGCGCCGGAATTCGACGGGGCAAAGCTCTCCGGCGTCCAGTTCTGGATCTGCGGCGTGCTGGCGACCGGAATCGCGCTCTTCTCCGAACCGTTTTCCCTTCCGAGCCTCGCCAATGCCGCTTTTCCGCTCTGCTACGCCGGTTTTCTTTCCGGAGGCCTTGGGTTCACCCTGCAAATTTATGGCCAGAAACGCACCGATCCGAGCATCGCCTCCCTGCTGATGAGCTTCGAGTCGGTCTTTGCGCTGCTCGGCGGCATGCTGATTCTCCATCAGATTCCAACTCTCCGCGAGGCGATCGGCTGTATGCTGATGTTTGCGGCCATCCTGCTGATTCAGGTTGCGCAGAAAAAAGAGCCCGTCGAGGAACTGCCCGTTCTCTGACGCCCATTTTATCCTTTGTTGGCATTACAAACCTGAATAAAAAAGTCCGTATGGAAACGCGCCGCTTCGAAACGCGGTTTCCCGGCAGACTGGCCTCTTTATGATTTACCTTCGCAGCATCCGTGCAGAAAAACGGAATTTTGCAGCCGGCTCTCCCGGCTGCCTTTTTAGAGCCCCGGTTTTTTCTCCGGCGGCTGAGCACGCTTCCGCGCCGACCATCGGACCGGCAAATTGAGATTGGGAGGAACCGAAAATGAAGTCGTGGAACATGCTCCCCTCCGGAGAAAAATTCGCCGCCTCGTTCAGCGGCGGCAAAGACAGCGCGTTGGCCATATATAAGGCGGATCAAGCCGGACAGGTGCTCGGCCTCGTCTCCATGTTCAACGAGGACGGCCGCAGCGGAGCCCACGGTCTCTCCGAGCATTTTATTCGGAAACAAGCCGAGGCGATGGGGCTGCCCATCCGTTTCGGTCATGCCTCATGGGAGGGCTACGAGGAAGTCTTTACCGGGCTGCTGCGGGAATATAAGGCCCTCGGCGCGGAAGCCCTGCTCACCGGCGATCTCGATGTTCCGGAGGAAAACTGCTGGCACGAGCGCGTCTCGGGCAACGCGGATCTGGA
The DNA here is from genome assembly GCA_035593545.1 of Oscillospiraceae bacterium. Lineage (GTDB taxonomy): Bacteria > Bacillota > Clostridia > Oscillospirales > Ruminococcaceae > UMGS1668. The sequence goes on from DAOSWK010000115.1 coordinate 1,846, forward strand.
CTTTTACGCGCCGCTCTGGCAAATGAACCATGTGGAGGAGGCCCGCGAATTTGTCCGGCAGGGCTTTTCCGCCGTCGTTGTCTGCGTCAACACCAAGACGGGGATGACAAAAGCGGACCTCGGCCGCGTTTTTGACGGCGCCTATGTCGAAGAGCTTCTGGCCCGCGGCATCGATCCTTCCGCCGAGGCCGGCGAATTTCATACCGCAGTGGTGGACGGGCCTTCGTTTCATGCCTCCGTCCCATACCGGGCCGGAAAGATCCGGGCTTTAAAAGAATATTTTCAGCTTGAGCTGATATAATCCGTAAGTTCGGCGACAGCTTTTTTCAGAAAAAACGATAGAAATAGAGAAACAGAGAACCGCATGAAAACGGCTCTCTGTTTTTCTTTCGGAAACCAAAAAATCCTCCCCGGGCGAAAAGTCCGGGGAAGATCTCTGCTTATTCTGTTTTCGTTAACTCCTGCGTTTTTTGTTTCCAAAGAGAACCGCGAAAGATGCCAGAAGCAACATGGGATTATTCCCGCCGCCGCTAAAATCGAATCCGGTGTTCGGGTTCTCCTCCTCCACGGCATTTACCACATAGATGACCCGATCGGAATCATCTTCTGTGGATCTCCCCTTTGATTTGGATTTGTTGGAGGGTTTGATCCCGATGCTGAATGGGGATAGGCTGTTGACACGGAACGTGACGGTGTTTGCTTCCTCATCATACGCCATCGTGAGCCATTCCACGCTGCCGTTCTTCTTCGTATGCTTCACCTTGTAATTCGAGTTATGAACGTAGTTCTCCGGCATCTCGATGGTAACAATGATCGGCACGGCAAGCTGAATATCCTCTTCCTCTCCAAAATCAAAGCTGAGGTCGAAGGTGTATTTCATGCCGCTTGCCGCCTCTTCCTGATCGATATGCAGGACGATGGTCTGATGATCCAGATCCGTATCTCCCGCAGCGGCGATCAAACCGACCGCGGAATGGTTTCCTTGCGGATTGATACGGTTTTTCTCCGAAAGATCTTCATCATAAGTAGTTTCTATGCTCAGCGTCAGATTGCTGTATCCGGCCTTTTTCAGCAGAGCATCTATTTTCTCAATGAAGTCTTCGGATAGGGCCGTCTTCTTGGCGCTGGAAAGCTCCTGCATCATCGAAACAATCGCTTCCAACTGCGCTTTTTGATCGCCGGTAAGCGTACCGGAAACATTGTCCGGATCCGGCAAAATTGCATCCGCAATTTCCTCGAGATCGGCTGCGCTGTTGGCTGTGGATGTACCGGCTTCATGAACCTCTACCAGCAGGCTGGCGCTCTGCCCGTCGGCTTCGACGGTCACAATCGCAAGGCCCGTTGTGTAGGCGGTGACAACGCCGTTGGAATTGACCGTGAGCACCGCCGGGGTGTTGCTGCTCCATGTAGCGGTGAAAATATCCCCCGCAGCGGACGGCGTGAGCATGGTCTTGAGCTCAAACTCCGCCGGATTGCTCTGCTCCGTCTCCATATTGAGCACGCCATCTGCGAGCTCCGGCTCGTCGGCGGCATTTTTCGCCTCGATGGACACGGCATTCACCGTGACAAAAGCGATCTCCAGTAAGGTGTTCGCCGTATTCGTATTTCCGGCGCAGTCGGTCACTGTGACGGTATAATTTCCAGCCTTCACGATAGCAAAAGTGTACGGGGCGGAGGTCTTTGTCTGGTCGTAATCGTCCGGCCCGGTCACTTGGACGGAAGCGATACCGCTCGCATCGCTGGCGGCGACGGTGAGCACGCCCTCGTTATTTTTGTTGGCTGTTTGGACAAAGGTGTTCGTGTTGGTGGGCGCCGTGCGTTCAATATTACCGATTTCCACGGCGTTTGCCCATAAGGTCACGTTGCCGAGCTGATCTTTTACCCGGATATTTCCGGCGGCAATCGTCGTGTTTTCGAGATACTGTTTGCTGCTCGCCGCTTGCCACGTGTCTCCGCCGTCAAAGCTGTAAGCCGCCACGCCTACGTTATCCGTCGCTTCAATCGTGACGGTTACTTTATCATTTGTCGCGGCGGTGGGAACGACCTTCACATCGGTAATCTCAGGAGCTTCGCTGTTTTTCAGCGTGAGATAGTAGATGACCGGCTCGCTCTCGCCTTTTTGGGCGATGATGCGCACGATTCTTCCGTCTTCTATGCTTTCGGCTTCAAAAGAACCAAGCTGGTTGTTGTTGACCCATACATTTGCGTCCGAAAGCTCCGCTGCAATGCTGACGGCGCCATTGACTTCAACCGTGTATTCGTATACGCCTTCGGTGAGCGCAAGGGTGCTGCCGTTAACCGTGATGGTGGGTGCTT
>DAOSWK010000019.1:0-22348 GCA_035593545.1 Oscillospiraceae bacterium
TCAAAGATCTCCGTCCCGGGGAACAGGCGGTCGTCGCGGCGCTCTCCGGGGAACCGCTCTCCAGACGGCGGCTCGCCGATATGGGCATCACGCCCGGCACGCCCGTCTTCCTGCGAAAAACGGCTCCCTTCGGCGATCCGATCGAGATCGGCCTGCGGGGATACGAGCTAACGCTGCGGAAATCGGAGGCGGAACACATTCTCCTCGATGAGACGGAAAGGGGGGTGAAAACTTGGCCATGCGAATCGCGCTGATCGGGAATCCGAACTGCGGGAAAACGACGCTTTTTAACGAGCTCACCGGGAGCAGCCAGTCCGTCGGGAACTGGCCGGGCGTCACGGTGGAGAAAAAAGTCGGGCGCCTCAAAAAAGACGCCGGGACGGAGATCATCGATCTGCCCGGCGTCTACTCGCTCTCGCCCTATACGATGGAAGAGGCCGTCACGCGGGATTATCTGATCGGCGAGCGGCCGGATGCGGTCGTCGACATCCTCGACGGAACCAATTTGGAGCGGAACCTCTACCTGACGCTTCAGGTCATGGAACTGAGGCTGCCGCTGGTGTTGGCCGTCAATATGATGGACGAGGTAAAGAGCCGCGGAGACACCCTCGACTGCCGCACGCTCGGCGAGCTGCTGGGCGTGCCTGTGGCGCCGATAGTTGCCCGAAAGGGAGAAGGGCTCCCGGAACTCGTCAAGCTCGCGGAGGGCCTTGCGCGCGGCCGCCTGCGGAATTCCGTCCATCTTCGTTACGACGACAACACGGAACATGCTCTCAGCCGGATTCTCTGCGTGCTGGCGGACGCGCGTCTTCCCGAAAAATATCCGCTTCCTTTTTGCGCGTCGAAACTGTTGGAGGGCGACGATTCCGTCGCGGAGGCGATCGGCCTTGCCACAGGAAAAAAACGGGAGATCGCGGCCATCCGCGCCGATTATGGGCGGAAAAGCGGCCCCGGCGGCCGGGAGACGATGATGGCCGACGCGCGGTATCGGCTGATCGGCCGGATTGTCGGAGAGGCCGTCACAAGGCGGTGGAATCCTCTGGAACCGACGCTCTCCGACCGGATCGATCGGATCGCGACCGGAAAATGGACCGCGGTGCCGCTGTTTTTGCTCGTGATGCTGGGCACCTTCACTGCCACCTTCGGAGGACCGGGCAGGGCGCTCGGCAGGCTGGTGGAATCCGGCGTCTCGTTTCTCGGCCTCCTGCTCACCCTCGCCCTCCATGATGCCGGCGCACCGGTGTGGGTGCGCACGCTCTTTCTGGACGCGGTGCTCGGCGGAGTCGGCGGCGTGCTCTCGTTTTTGCCTCAGGTGTCGCTCCTGTTTCTGTTTCTCTCCGTCCTTGAGGACAGCGGCTATATGGCGCGCGCTGCCTTCATCACGGACCGGTTGCTGCGCAGAATCGGGCTCACCGGACGCTCGTTTATTCCGATGCTCATGGGATTCGGCTGCACAACGCCGGCTGTCATGGCCGCCAAGGGCATGGGCAGCGAGCGGGAACGCCGGCTCACGATCCTGCTGACGCCCTTCATGTCCTGCAGCGCGCGGCTGCCGATCTACGGGCTCTTTGCCGGCATCTTTTTTGCGAAGCATCAGGGGCTCGTCATCCTCTCGATGTATCTCATCGGCATCCTCGCGGCGATTCTCTGTGGGCTGCTGCTCAAAGGCACCGTCTGCCGGGGCGAATCGTCGGCCTTCGTGATGGAACTGCCGCCCTATCGTCTACCTTCCCCCGCGAACCTCGCGCTGCACGTCTGGGAGAAATGCCGCGGCTTCCTTATCAAAGCCGGCACCGTCATCTTCGCAATGAGCGTCGCCGTCTGGTTTCTTCAGAATTTCGGTCCGTCGCTCCGGATGGTGGAGGACCCCACCGGGAGTTTTTTCGGCATCTTCGGTCGGTGGATTGCGCCGATTTTCGCGCCACTGGGCTTCGGCAACTGGCAGTCCTCCGCCGCCCTGCTGACCGGGCTCGCCGCCAAGGAGACGGTGGTCTCCACCCTCTATATCGTCTTCGGCGACGAGGGGATCGCCGCGGCCTTCACGCCGGTCTCCGCTTTTTCGTTCATGCTGTTTTGCCTGCTCTACATGCCCTGCATGTCGGCTTTTGTCACGGTGAAAAAAGAATTGGGGAGCTGGCGGGCCGCCTGCCGGAACGCGCTCTTTCAGACCGCCGTCGCATGGCTCGTCTCCTTCGCCTTTTATCAGACCGCCTCTATGATCGGTCATATTTTCGGAGAAGGATCCTCGGGCCGGGATGTGGCTCTGGCCGGTTTTATCCTCGCTGCTTTTACACTAATTGCGCTCGCATTATCCGTTTTGTATAAAAGCCTTCGGAATTTCATCGGCGGAAACCGGCCGGAGGGATGCGCGGGCTGTCCGATGCGGCGCCGCTGCGAACAAAAAAATAAGCCGTAAACAAGGAAGACCGGACGACAGAGCTGAAAGGGCTCCGCCGTCCGGTCTTCCGGCTATATCTTTATCAGAGGACCGCGCCGATGTCCTTCACCAGCTCGTCCACTGCTTCGGGTTTCGTCGCCCAGCTCGTGCAGAAACGCACCGCGCTGTGCGTGTCGTCGATGCGCGTCCAATAGGAATACGCATACTTTTCGGCAAATTTCGCGAGCGCCTCGTCCGGCAGAATCGGGAACTGCTGATTCGTATAGCTGTCGTAGAGGAAAGAGCAGCCCTTCGCCGCGAACGCCTCACGGATGCGCATGGCAAGCTCATCCGCCTGCTTCGCCACACGGAAATAGAGCCCGTCGGCAAGCGCCGTCTCAAACTGGATGCCAAGAAGTCTCCCTTTCGCGAGCATGGCGCCCTGATGCTTCATCATATAACGGAAATCTTTTTTGAGCGCGTCGGCCATGATGACGACCGCCTCGCCGAACAGAAGCCCGACCTTCGTGCCGCCGATATAAAAGACGTCGCAAAGATCCGCAATATCCTCCATGCTGAGATCGTTCGCGGTGCTCATCAGGCCGTAGCCGAGGCGCGCGCCGTCTATGAAGAGCCAGAGGCCATGGGCGCGGCAGACCTTGCTGATGGCCGTGAGTTCGGCTTTGGTATAGAGCGTTCCGTTCTCCGTCGGCTGAGAAATATAAACCATGCCCGGCTGGACGATATGCTCATGGGTGGCGTCGCTCCAATGGGCTTCATAATAAGTCTCTATTTGCTGCGCGGTGATCTTGCCGTCGCTGCTCGGAAGGGGTAAAACCTTGTGGCCGGTGGCTTCGACCGCTCCGGTCTCATGGCTGTTGATATGGCCGGTGGAGGCGCTGATGGCTCCCTGATACGGCCGAAGCGCGGCTGCGATGACCGTGAGGTTGGCCTGCGTGCCGCCGACCAGAAAGTGTACGTCGGCATCCTCCCGGCCACAGAGCTTTTTGATGGTCCGACGCGCCTTCTCGCAATATTCATCCTCGCCGTAGCCGGGCGTCTGGCAGAGATTGGTCTCCTGAAGCTTTTTTAGAATCTCAGGGCAGCAGCCCTCGTTATAATCGCACTCGAAACGAAGCATCGAAACACCGCCTTTTTTAATAATCACCCGACTATTATAACAGCGGCGTTCATGCAATGCAAGGCTCACCCGCAGAGTTCCCTCTTGAGTTTTTCGAGAATCTTCTTTTCCTTTCGGGAGACCTGTACCTGCGTCATGCCGAGGCGCGCGGCGGCCGCAGACTGGGTCATTCCTTTATAATATCTTAAAATGATCAGAGCGCGTTCCTTCTTGTCGAGCGTCTGCACCGCCTGCGCCGTGGATAGGCGCTCGGTGACGGCTTCCTCCGGAGAATCGACCGGCACATCCGTCTGGCCGCCGTTTCCGTCCTCGTCGTCCACCGTCAGCGAGATGACCGGCGTGGCCGAACAGATCGCCTCGGTGACCGCCTCTTCGGAGACAAGCAACTTCTGCGAGAGCTCCGAGACGGTGGGTTCCCTGCCCTCCCGAAGCAAAAAGAATTCCCGTTCCCTGCCGACTTTCAGGGAGAGTTCCTTCAGCGTTCGGCTGACCTTGACCGTGCCCCCGTCCCGGAAGAGCCTCCGGATCTCCCCGAGGATCACCGGCACCGCATAGGTAGAGAAGCAGACCCCGCGGTTCCGATCGAAGGCGTCGAAGGCCTTGACGAGGCCCATGCAGCCGGCCTGAAAAAGGTCGTCATACTCGATGCCCCTCCCCGTAAAGCGGTGCGCGCAGGCGTGTACCAGCCCGAGATTTCGCTCAATCAGTTCCGCTCTGTTTCCGGCAAGCGTTTCCGCCATGTTACCGCCCTTTCGACACGATGGATTTCTCGAGGGTGACGACCGTGCCCGCGCCGGGTTTCGATCGGACGCGGAGCTTGTCCATAAACGACTGCATGATGGAAAAGCCCAGTCCGGAGCGTTCTTCGGTCTCGCAGGTCGTAAACAGCGGCTCCATGGCCTGTTTGACATCCGCGATCCCGCAGCCCTTATCCTTGACCCGGATGACGACGCGGCCGCCCTCGTAGATTTTGACGTGTATGTAGACCGGGCCGAGGCAATCCCGGTAGGCATGGACGATGCAGTTCGTCACGGCTTCGGAGACGGCGGTGCGGATATCCGCGAGCTCCTCGCAGTTCGGATCGAGCGGCGTCAGAAAAGCCGCCACCGCGCTCCGGGCGAAGGCCTCGTTGCTGGAGCGGCTCTCAAATTCCAATTTCATGTCATTGACCGGCTTCTGATACGGCAAGGCTCAGACCTCCATTTCCTCGGGCGTTTTTACGACAAGCAGTTTCTCCAGCCCCGCGAATTTCATAACCTTTTTGATCTGCTTTGAAGCGTTGGCGATCATGATCTCGCCGGACATCTCCTTCATCAGACGCAGACGCCCCATGACGAGGCCGATGCCGGAGCTGTCCATAAATGTCACGCCGTTAAAATCCAGCACCAGATATTCCGGCCATGTGCGCTCGACGGCGAGGTCGATCTCCTGCCGAAGTTCCCCGGCGGTGTGGTGGTCGATCTCGCCGGAAAGCCGCGCCGTCAGCGTTCTGCCGTCCGTCGAAATTCTGACAGGCATGTTTTCCGCCTCCTCTTCCCGGGATCCATAAAAAACGAGCCTCTATGATGTTCATCATAGAGGCTCGTCCGTTCTTTTTCTGTCGAAAGCGGTTCTGCGGCGAAATTTTATTTTTCCTGCTCCGCGAGCTTTCGTCCCATGAGCACGCCCATTACCGAGGCCATCATCAGGCCGCGGGTCCAGCCGCTCGAATCGCCCAGGCAGTGCAAACCCGGAAGATTCGTATTGAAATCCTTATCCATCTCGACCTTGTTGCTGTAAAATTTGAGCTCCGGCGAATAGAGCAGCGTCTCGCTCGACGCGAAGCCCGGCACGACCTTATCCATGGCCTGAATGAAGTTGATGATGTTGACCATCGAGCGGTAGGGGAACGCGGCGGTGATGTCGCCCGCGACGGCATCCTTGAGCGTCGGGCGGACGTTCGACTGCGAGAGTTCCTTTTCCCAGGTACGCTTGCCGTCGAGGATGTCGCCGTAGCGCTGGACGAGAATCTTGCCGTCCGCGAGCATGTTGGTGAGCTCCCCGATCTTCTTCGCGTACTCGATCGGCTGGTTGAACGGATAGGTAAAATTATGCGAACAAAGAATCGCGACGTTGGTGTTGTCGGATTTGATCTCCTTATAGCTGTGGCCGTTGACGACGGCGAGGTCGTTGTCGTAGTTCTCCTGACTGACGAAGCCGCCGGGGTTCTGGCAGAAAGTGCGGACCTTGTTGCGGAAGGGCTCCGGATAGCCGATCAGCTTGCTCTCATAGAGGACGGAGTTGACCTCCTCCATGATCTCGTTGCGCACTTCCACGCGCACGCCGATGTCGACGGTGCCTGGGCGGTGCTGAATACAGTGGCCCTCACAGAGCTTCTCCAGCCAGTCCGCGCCGCGGCGGCCGGTGGCGATGACGGTCTCGTCGGCCTCGATCTCGGCCTCTCCCTCTTTGCTGCGGATCTTGACGCCTTTGCAGACGTCGCCCTCGAACAGCAGATCGTCGCATTCGTAGCCGAAGAGCAGCTCGACGCCGTTCTCCTTCAGGTAATTTTCGATGGAGAGATAGAGCGCCTGGGCTTTCTCCGTGCCGAGATGGCGAATCGGGCAGTCGATCAGGCGAAGTCCGGCCTGAATCGCGCGGCGGCGAATCTCCTTCTTCTCCTCCTCATGGTCGAGGCCCTCGACGTGCTCGTCCGCGCCGAATTCAAGATAGATTTGGTCGGCATAATCGATCGTCTCCTGCGCAAGCGTCTCGCCGACGAGCTGCGGCAGGTCGCCGCCGACATGACAGCTCAGGGAGAGCTTTCCGTCGGAAAACGCGCCCGCGCCGGAGAACCCGGTAGTGATATGGCAGTAGGGCTTGCAGTTCATGCAGACGCCGGTCTTGCTTTTTGGGCAGCGGCGGTTTTCGATGGGCTGGCCCTTTTCCACGATGGTGATATGCTTTTTGCTGCCGCGGCGGATCAGTTCAATGGCCGTAAAGATACCGGCAGGCCCGGCACCGACAATGACGACGTCCGTTTTCATCTGTTCAGCTCCCCTTTAAAAATACAAAAGAATTATAGCATAAAACGACGGGATATTCATCAAGAAACCATGAACGGTCCACAAAAAAGAATCCCCTTTGAAAAGGTTTCGCCGTCTCGTTTTTGGTCGAAAAAGGAATCCTTTTCGTATTTTTCAATGAAATTTCTACTTTCCGGTTTCTGAGCACCGTGTTTTCCCTCGGCGGAACCGGGTAAAGGTAAATCGTTCCTCCGAAAACGGAAAAAAGCGACCCGCCCTTTTTGGGGGAGAGCCGCTGTTTTTTGGATCGGATATTCCTTTATACCAGCTCGATGATCGCCATCTCGGCGGCGTCTCCGCGGCGCGGGCCGATGCGGATGATTCTGGTATAGCCGCCGTTTTTGCCGGCATATTTCGGCGCGATTTCATCAAAAAGCTTTTTGGAAACGGCTTCTTTTGTAATGAAGGAATACGCGTGACGCTTGGAAGTAAGATCATTGGTCTTGGCCGTCGTGATCATTTTCTCGGCCACGGCGCGGACTTCCTTTGCACGGGTGACGGTGGTCTCAATCTTGCCGTTTTCAAGCAGATAGGTCACCATCGCGCGGAGCATCGCTCTTCTGTGGTCGGAAGTGCGTCCGAGCTTTCTTGTTCCTGGCATCGAAATTCACTCCTTTTCGGTTCAGTCTTCATCCTTGCTGAGGTTGAAACCAAGGGATTCGAGCTTGGTGACAACTTCTTCAAGGGATTTCTTTCCGAGGTTGCGGACTTTCATCATGTCGTCCTCGGATCTGCTGATGAGATCTTCTACCGTGTTGATGCCCGCGCGCTTGAGGCAGTTGAAGCTGCGCACGGACAGGTCAAGTTCTTCAATGGTCATCTCAAGGACTTTCTCTTTGCTGTTGTTGTCCTTTTCCACCATGATCTCGCCCTGATAGGCGTCTTCCGAGAGATCCACGAACAGATTGAGATGTTCGTTGAGGACCTTGGCTCCCAAAGAGACGGCTTCCTTCGCGGAAATTGTGGAATCCGTCCACACCTCGAGCGTCAGCTTATCGTAATCGGTAATCTGGCCGACACGGGTGTTTTCTACGGTGTAATTCACCTTCAACACGGGGGTATAAATACTGTCTACCGGGATAACGCCGATGGCGGGCTGCATGTTCTGCTTATTTCTTTCGGCGGAAACATAGCCCCGGCCTTTATCCAAAGTAATTTCCATAAACAGCTTGCCGTCGGTATCCAAAGTCGCAATATGCATATCCTTATCCAAGATCTCGACTTCGGAATCGGCCTGAATAGAACCGGCAGTGACTTCGCCTTCGCCTTGCTCATCAATCACAACAACCTTCGGGCCGTCGCAGTGCAGTTTCGCGATCAGACCTTTGATGTTGAGGATGATCTCGGTGACGTCCTCTTTGACCCCGGGTATCGTCGAAAATTCATGACGGACACCGTCGATCTTAACGGAGTTCACAGCAACGCCGGGAAGGGAGGAGAGCAGTACGCGTCTCAGGCTGTTGCCGAGTGTCGTTCCGAATCCGCGCTCCAGCGGCTCGACGATGAACTTTCCGTAACTCGGGTTGCTCTCGTCAACTTCGGCTTCGATTCTCGGCTTTTCTATTTCTAACATCTAAGTCCCTCCTTTATGGGGTTATAAAACCCTAATCCGCATTCCCCTGTCAGTTAGTTCGGCAAACTGCTTACTTGGAATACAGCTCGACGATCAGGTGCTCCTCGACATCGAGGTCGATATCCTCGCGGTTCGGGAGTTCACTAATTTTGACGAGCATTTTTTCAGGATCAACTTCCAGCCATTTCGGGATCGGATGCGCGCTGTTGGCCTCAATGACCGCTTTGAGCTTCTCGCTTCCGCGGCTCTTCTCGGCAACGGCAATGGTATCGCCGACCGTCGTCAGGATGGAGGGGATGTTGGCTTTATGACCGTTGAGGGTATAATGGCCGTGACGAACCAGCTGGCGGGCTTCTTTTCTGGAAGAAGCGAGACCGGCACGATAGACCACATTATCCATGCGGCTCTCAAGGATTCTGAGCAGGTTTTCACCGGTATGGCCGGCCTGCTTGGTAGCAAGCTCGAAATAATGGGCAAACTGGCTCTCCAGAACGCCGTAATATCTCTTGGCCTGCTGTTTTGCACGCAGCTGGATTCCGTATTCGGAAGTCTTTTTGCGGCTCTGGCCATGCATGCCGGGGGCGTAGGCTCTGCGGTTCATCGCGCACTTTTCGCTGAAGCATCTTTCCCCTTTGAGGAAGAGCTTCTTGCCCTCACGACGGCACAGTCTGCAAACGGAGCCTGTATATCTTGCCATGTGTAAATAGCACCTCCAATTAATGGTATAAAACTATACGCGGCGTCTCTTCGGCGGGCGGCATCCGTTGTGCGGGATCGGCGTGACGTCCTTGATCATGGTCACTTCGAGACCGGCGGACTGCAGCGCGCGGATCGCGGATTCACGGCCGGAACCCGGGCCTTTAACGTAAACTTCAACCGTTTTGAGACCATGCTCCATCGCGGCTTTCGCGGCGGTTTCTGCGGCGGTCTGCGCGGCGTACGGCGTGGATTTTCTGGAACCACGGAATCCGAGACCACCGGCGCTTGCCCAAGAGATCGCGTTGCCGCGGACATCGGTAATGGTTACGATCGTATTATTGAAGGTGGACTGAATATGGGCGGAACCACGTTCAATATTCTTTTTCTCTTTGCGGCGGCGGGAAACAGCTTTTTTAGCAGTAGCAGCTTTCGGCATTTTGTGTTATGTCCCTCCCTCTTGATTATTTCTTCTTATTGGCAATGGTCTTTCTCGGACCTTTGCGGGTTCTCGCGTTGGTTTTGGTTCTCTGTCCGCGGACCGGGAGACCTTTTCTGTGGCGGATACCGCGATAGCATCCGATTTCTACCAGACGTTTGATATCCATTGCGGTTTCGCGGCGCAGATCGCCTTCCACAATCAGATGTTTGTCGATGTACTCACGCAGGGTGGCAGCATCGTCTTCACTAAGATCTTTGACACGGATCGAGGGATCGATGCCGGTTTCTGTAAGGATCTTGGAAGCGGTTATGCGGCCGATGCCGTAAATATAGGTGAGACCGATCTCGATCCTCTTGTTTTTCGGCAGGTCAATACCAGATATACGAGCCATAGAATAACTTGCACCTCCGTTCTTTTTGAATCAGCCCTGACGCTGTTTATGTTTCGGATTGGAGCAGATGACCATCAGGCGGCCTTTGCGCTTGATGATTTTGCATTTTTCACAGATAGGTTTTACGGAAGGTCTGACTTTCATAAACTTATACCTCCTTCACTTGGAACGCCATGTGATGCGGCCTTTGGTGAGATCGTATGGCGACATCTCGACCGTCACCTTATCTCCGGGGAGGATCCGGATGAAGTTCATGCGAAGCTTTCCGGAGATATGGGCCAAAATCTGATAGCCGTTGGGCAGCTCGACCCTGAACTGCGCGTTTGGGAGAGATTCCACAACGGTTCCCTCTATTTCAATCACGTCTTCTTTGGACAAGCAAATTCCCTCCCTCGTCTGTCATGTTGAATCCCGCAAGCGCGGCGCGAAGCTTTTTGTTGGTTTCGCAGTCTTCCGGTTTGAGCACCGTATTGGTCGGTGCAAGGTGCCGCACGTTTTTGCGTTTCGGCTTTTCCACTTTACGCAGTCTGCCGTCCGCAATATACGCGAAGTCCCCATTTTCCGAAAGAACGGCGAAATAACCTCCGCGATCTTTTCCGGCTTTCGACCGGACCACTTGTCTGAGCATCCGGCACCTCTCAAGGCAGCGTCAAAATGACGGGGCCGTCTTTCGTGATCGCTATGGTGTGCTCAAAGTGGGCGGAATAGCTTCCGTCCGAGGTCCGGACCGTCCATCCGTTGGAGTCGGTATGGGTGAAGCGGCTTCCGGCGTTGACCATCGGCTCAATGGCGATGACCATGCCGTTTACCAGCCGCAAGCCGTGGCCTGGCTTGCCGAAATTCGGGACTTCCGGATCCTCGTGAACGTCGCGGCCGACTCCGTGCCCCGTATAATTACGGATGACGGAATAGCCTCTTTCTTCCACGTAGGACTGCACGGCCCATGAAATATCTCCGATCCGGTTGCCCGAGAGTGCCTGCGCGATGCCCTGATAGAGGCTTTCGCGCGTGGTGTCCAGCAGCCGCTGGGCTTCCGGAGAGATTTTGCCGACTGCGAAGGTCGCAGCGTTATCGCCGTGATATCCCTCCACGCATGCGCCCACGTCGATGGTGACGACGTCTCCCTCGACCAGAACCCGGCTGCCCGGGAAGCCGTGGATGATCTCGTCATTGACGGAGATGCACGCCGTGGCCGGAAATCCTTCATAATTGAGAAACGATGGAGTGGCTCCCTGGAATACGATGAAGTCATGGATAAGCTTGTCGATTTCTCCGGTCGTGATGCCGGGTTCGACTGCCTCGCCGCCGGTCGCGAGCGCCAGAGCGGAAATTCTCCCCGCCTCGCGGAGCATCGAGATCTCGGTAGCAGTTTTGACGATCACCATGATTAGACCCCCAAAGCCTGCATCGTCAGGCGAGTGGTCTCTTCGATGCTGATATCGCCCGGAACGACTGCGAGCTTGCCTCTTTTTTCATAGAAACCCTTCAGAGGCTCGGTTTGAACATGATAGACCTTGAGGCGGGCCTTAATGGTTTCCGGAAGGTCGTCCTTCCTCGTGATGATCTCTCCGCCGCATTTCGGGCAGATCATATCCGCAGGAGGAGGACTGTTCTTGATGTGGAACGGGGCCCCGCACTGAATGCAGACGCGTCTGCCGGAGAGACGCTCAAGAATCACGCCGTCCGAAACCTCGATGTCAATGGCGAGGTCGATCCGGATGCCGGACTGCTCGAGAGCCTCCGCCTGAGGAACGGTGCGCGGGAATCCATCCAGAATAAACCCGTTTTTGCAGTCGTCCTGGGCGAGACGCTCTTTAATGAGGGAGATAACCAGCTCATCCGGAACGAGGGAACCGGATTCCATATAGGTCTTGGCCTGAAGGCCCAGTTCGGTTCCATTTTTGACGGCTTCGCGGAGGATGTTGCCCGTGCTGATGGTCGGAATTCCGAGTTTCTCTTTCAGAATTTCGGCCTGGGTGCCTTTGCCGGCGCCCGGAGCTCCGAGAAGGATAAGATTCATGCTGATAACCTCCTAACCGCTTATTCCAAGAAACCTTTGTAGTGGCGCATCATCATCTGAGATTCCAGAGATCTGGAGGTCTCGAGCGCAACGCCGACCACAATGATAATCGTCGTACCACCAAGGGAGATGTTCATATCGAACAGCGCGCCGAGCAGAATCGGCAACAGCGCGACAATCGAAAGGAACATGGCGCCGATGAAGGTCACCTTGCTGATCACTCTGCTGATAAAGTCGCTGGTCGGACGGCCGGGACGAATGCCCGGGATGCCGCCGTTGTTCTTTTGCAGCTGATTGGCCATCTCGATGGGGTTATACTGGATCGCTACATAGAAGTAGCTGAAGGCGATAATCAAAAGGAAATACAGCAGAGCGTAGCTCCAGCTTCCGGTGTCGAAGATCGAAAACAGGCCGTCCCAGAAACCGCCTTCCTTGACGCTTACGAAAGCCTCGATGGTCGCAGGAACAGAGAGCAGGGCGCTGGCGAAGATGATCGGCAGCACGTTTGCCATGTTGACTTTGACCGGAAGGAAGGTGGACTGGCCGCCGTACTGTTTTCTGCCGACGACTCTTTTCGCATACTGAACCGGGATCCGGCGCTCCGAGCTGTCTATCAGGGTAATAAACGCGGTGAGGATCAGGAAGATCACGATCACGGCCGGGACAAAAATCCAATACTTGTATTCGCCGGCGACCGCCTTTTGCAGGTAGGCCCACATCGTGCTGACGAGAGTCGGCATGCCGGAGACAATACCGGCGAAGAGGAGAATCGAAACGCCGTTTCCGATGCCGTTCTCATCGATTCGCTCACCGAGCCACATGCAGAGCATGCCGCCTGCGGTGAACATGAAGAGAATCGTCACAAGAACGAGAATGTTCTCCCATTTCATGGAGAAAGACTCGACGGCATCATAGTTCTTCAGCGTCACATAATAAGCATAGGACTGAATCAGCGCAAGCGCCACCGTGGAATACCGGGTGATCTTGTTGAGCTTTTTCTGTCCCTCTTCGCCTTCCTTGGCCATCCGCTCCAGCGCGGGGATCGCAACTGTGAGCAGCTGGATGACGATGGAGGCGGTGATGTACGGGGAGATGGAAAGTGCGAGCAGCGTTGCCTGAGAAAGGGCGCCGCCGGTGAGCATGTTCAGATAGCCGAGCAGGTTCCCTGCATTGGCGCTGAGCATGGCGGCAAGGCTCGAAGTTTCCAGGAACGGCACCGGGATCGCCGAGCCGACGCGGAAAATGATGATGATCATCAGGGTGTAGAGAATCTTCTTCCGGAGATCATCAATTTTCCATGCATTTTGGAAAACTTTGAACATCTTATTTCACCTCGGCCTTTCCGCCAGCCTCCTCGATCTTCTGCTTCGCAGACGCAGAAAAAGCAGCTACCTGGACGGTAAGCTTTTTCGTCAGCTCGCCAACACCGAGGATTTTGACTCCGTCGAGGGTTTTCTTCAGCAGACCGACTTCAACAAGGGCCTGTTCATTCACTTCGGCTCCATCGTCGAAGATCTCAAGGTCCTTGACGTTGACGGTTGCGTATCTGGTGTTGAAAATATTGACAAATCCGCGTTTCGGAATCTGTCTCTGGAGAGGCATCTGGCCGCCCTCGAATCCCGGACGGATGGAGCCGCCGGAACGGGCTTTCTGGCCTTTGTGGCCCTTGCCGGAGGTCTTGCCGTTGCCGGAACCATGACCTCTGCCTCTACGGAAAACATCGCATGTGGCGCCGGGCGCCGGTGCGAGTTCGTGCAGTTTCATACCTGTCCCTCCTTATTCTTCGGTAACCTCGACCATGTGGCTGATTTTTGCGATCTTGCCGCGGGTCGCAGCGTTGTCGGGCTGGATGGTCTCGTCACCGATCCTGCGAAGGCCAAGGGATTCCGCAACAGCGATCTGATTATCCAGTTTGTGGATGAAGCCCTTGGTGAGCTTAATTTTCAGCATTGCCATGTCTGTTTCCCTCCTTAGCCCAGGATCTCTTCAACGGTCTTTCCACGGACGGCGGCAACCTGATCCGCATTTCTAAGCGCGCACAGGCCATCCATCGTTGCAGAAACAACGTTGCAGGGATTATTGGAACGGATGCATTTGGTACGGATATCGCGGATGCCGACGGTCTCAAGAACCGCACGGACCGCGCCTCCGGCGATAACGCCGGTGCCTTCCGGAGCCGGTCTCATTAGAACACGGCCGGCGCCGAATTTGCCGATGACCTCGTGGGGGATTGTGGTCCCTTTGAGGGCGACATGATGCAGATTTTTCTTCGCGTCTTCAATGCCTTTGCGGATTGCGTCCGGAACCTCGGCAGATTTGCCGATGCCGAAGCCGACGGTGCCGTTTCCGTCACCGACGACCACGAGGGCCGCGAACTTCATAATACGTCCGCCTTTGACGGTCTTGGATACGCGGTTGATGGCCACTACTCTTTCCGTGAGGTCGAGCGTGGAAGCGTCTATTAAAGCCAACTGTATCCCTCCTTGTTAGAACTGAAGTCCGCCTTCGCGGGCTCCTTCTGCCAGCTCTTTGACACGGCCGTGATAAATGTAGCCGCTGCGGTCGAAAACGACGGAAGTAACGCCCTTTTCAACTGCTCTCTGGGCAACGAGTTTTCCGATCTCATGGGCGGCGTCTTTGTTTCCGCCATTGTTCTCAAAGCTCTTTTCGACGGTAGAAGCGGCGGCAATGGTCACGCCGTTAAGATCGTCGATGATCTGAGCATAGATATGCTTAGAGGAGCGGAAGACGTTGAGACGCGGGCGCTCGGGGGTGCCGCTGATCTTATTGCGGACACGGTAGTGTCTTTTGATCCTGGCGGCGTTTTTGTCCAGCTTAGTCACCATATCATTTCACTCCTTTACTTTTTGCCCTTGCCGGCTTTGCCTTCCTTGCGGATGATATACTCGCCGACATAGTGGATTCCCTTGCCTTTATAAGGCTCGGGCGGACGTTTCTCGCGGACTTCCGCAGCGAACTGGCCGACCTTCTGTTTGTCGGTGCCGCTGATGACGATCTTGGTCAGCGCGGGAACGTCGATCGAGATGCCTTCCGGCGCGGGCATGAAGACCTGATGGGAATACCCAAGGTTCATGACCAGCTGATTGCCTTCTTTGGCGGCTTTGTATCCGACGCCGGCGATCTCCAGCTCCTTGGTGAAGCCGGTCGTGACGCCGGTGACCATGTTGGCGACCAGCGAACGGGTCAGGCCGTGCAGGCTCTTGTTTTCGTTGGAATCATCCGGGCGGGACACGAGGATCTCGCCGTTTTCAGCCTTGATCATCATCTCAGGCCGAAAGCTCTGTGTCAGGGTGCCTTTCGGGCCCTTTACCGTCACGGTGTTGCCGTCGATCTGGACGTCGACACCGGCCGGAATAACAATCGGTTTTCTGCCGATACGAGACATTCCGTTTCCCTCCTTCTTACCAGATGAACGCGAGGACTTCGCCGCCCACGTTCTCTTTTCTCGCCTGTTTATCCGTCATAATGCCCTTGTTGGTGGACAGGATGGCGA
Organism: Oscillospiraceae bacterium; assembly: GCA_035593545.1. Taxonomy (GTDB): domain Bacteria; phylum Bacillota; class Clostridia; order Oscillospirales; family Ruminococcaceae; genus UMGS1668. The sequence continues at coordinate 15,220 of DAOSWK010000019.1, forward strand.
TGCCGAGGCCTTTGAGAACTCTGGGCATATCCTCAACGTTTGTATAAATCCGAAGGCCCGGTTTAGAAACTCTGCGCAGGCCCTGGATCACCGGGGTTTTATTTTCGCCGTACTTCAGCGTGATGTGGATGGTACCCTGTTTGCCGTCCTCGATGACCTGAATGGATTTGATGTATCCCTCATCCAGGAGAATCTGAGAAATGGCTTTCTTCATATTAGAAGCGGGCACATCGACCGTCTCATGCTTCGCGTCGTTCGCGTTTCTGATTCGGGTCAGCAAGTCAGCGACTGTATCGGTGATATGCATTCCGTCAACCTCCTTTGCTCTCTCTTGTTACCAGCTTGCCTTCTTCACGCCGGGGATCTCGCCTTTATAGGCCAAATTCCTGAAGCAGATGCGGCAAATGCCATATTTGCGAAGATAGGCATGGGGCCTTCCGCAGATTTTGCAGCGCGTATAAGCTCTGGTGGAGAACTTCGGCTCTCTTTTCTGCCTGACCTTCATGGATGTTTTAGCCATTTTTTAAATTCCTCCTATCCCTGCACCTTTTCGAACGGAGCGCCCATCAGGCTAAGCAGCTCACGGGCTTCCTCATCGGTTTTCGCGGTGGTCACGAAGCAGATATCCATGCCGCGGATCTTGTCGATTTTGTCGTATTCGATCTCCGGGAAGATCAGCTGCTCCTTGAGACCCATACTATAGTCGCCGCGTCCGTCGAAGCCGTTGGCGCTGATTCCGCGGAAGTCTCTGACTCTCGGAAGAGCGATGTTGAAGAGACGATCCATGAAATCATACATTCTCTCGCCGCGCAGAGTCACCTTCGCGCCGATAACCATGCCCTCACGGAGCTTGAAGTTTGCAACGGATTTTTTTGCCTTGCAGATGACCGGTTTCTGACCGGTGATGGTGGAGAGATCGGCAAGGACGGCGTCCATCACTTTGCTGTTATCCTTCGCATCTCCGGCAGCCACGTTGACAACGATCTTTTCGAACTTCGGGATCTGCATGGGGCTCTTGTAATTGAATTTCTTCATCAGCGCAGGAGCGACCTCGCTGGCGTAAAACTCCTTTAATCTGGCCATGTTTTTTCCTCCCTACTCAAAAAGTTTCGCCGCAGACTTTGCACAGACGTTTTTTGCTTCCGTCGGCAAGGATCTTGTGGGCCAATCTGGTCGGCTTGCCGCATTTCGGGCAGACAAGCATGACCTTGCTGGCGTAGACGGCGCTTTCGACTTTGACAAGTCCGCCTTCTTCGCCAACTTTGCGGGGCTTGACGTGCTTGGTGGAAATGTTGCAGCCCTCAACGATCACTTTGCCTTCGGAAGGGCTCACTTCCATCACTTTGCCCGTTTTGCCTTTATCTCTGCCGGAGATGATGACGACCTTATCGCCGGATTTGACATGTACTTTATTCAATCGTAGCACCTCCTATCAGAGTACTTCGGGCGCGAGGCTCAGAATCTTCAGGTAATCCTTGTCGCGGAGCTCACGGGCGACCGGTCCAAAGATACGGGTTCCACGCGGGTTATTGTCCTCGCGGATGATGACGGCGGCGTTCTCGTCGAAACGGATATAGCTGCCGTCCTCACGACGGAGACCTTTGGCCGAGCGGACGATCACGGCTTTGACGACATCGCCTTTTTTGACCATGCCGCCCGGGGCCGCTTTTTTGACACTGGCAACAATGACGTCGCCGATGTTTGCATATTTTCTTCTGGTGCCGCCGAGCACACGGATGCACATAAGCTCTTTCGCTCCGGTGTTGTCGGCTGCCTTCAGATAAGACTGCATCTGAATCACAGATAGTTCCTCCTTTCCGTCCGGCTCTTCTTATTTCGCTTTTTCAATGATCCGGATGACTCTCCAGTGTTTCTCTTTGGACAGAGGACGGGTCTCCATAATTTCAACACGATCGCCGATTCCGCATTCGTTTTTCTCGTCATGCGCTTTAAACTTAACGGATCTATTTACAAATTTCTTGTAAAGGGGGTGCTGAACGCGATCCGCGATCCGGACGACGACGGTTTTCTCCATCTTATCGCTTACGACCGTACCGATTCTGGTTTTTCTAAGGTTTCTTACTTCGTTCACAGCTTTATCCTCCCTTCCTTTACTGCTTCGCCTTGAGCTCGTTTTCGCGGAGAATGGTCTTCACGCGGGCGATATCCTTTTTGACCTCTTTGAGGCGCATCGGATTCTCGAGCTGGTTAATGGCGTGTTGGAATCTCAGGTTGAAAAGCTCGGCCTTGAGATCGGAAAGCTTTTTCTCGAGATCAGTTTGGTTGATTGCGCGAACTTCAGCAGCTTTCATTCCCATCAGCCTCCTTCTCTTCCCGTCTCACAAATTTGCATTTGATCGGGAGTTTATATGCCGCAAGACGCATAGCCTCGCGGGCGACATCTTCCGGGATACCGGCGATTTCAAACAGCACTCTGCCCGGCTTGACAACGGCGACCCAGTGATCTGTGGCGCCTTTTCCGGAACCCATTCGGGTCTCGGCCGGCTTCGCGGTGACGGGCTTATCCGGGAAGACCTTGATCCAAACCTGTCCGCCACGTTTCACGTAACGGGTCATGGCGATACGGGCGGCCTCGATCTGGTTGGCTTTGAGCCAGCAGGGTTCAAGCGCCATCAGGCCGAATTCGCCGTTGGATACAAAATTACCGCGGTGAGCAGCGCCTTTCATGCGGCCTCTCTGAACCTTGCGGTATTTTACTCTTTTCGGGAGCAGCATCAGCGTTTGCCTCCTTCCCTGCGGGGCTGTTTCTTCACGTCGGCGAGGACGTCGCCGCCGTAGATCCAGACCTTGACGCCGACGCGGCCATAGGTGGTCGCGGCCTCGGCAAATCCGTAGTCGATGTCGGCACGGATGGTCTGCAGCGGGATGGTGCCTTCGTGATAGTGTTCGACTCTTGCGATCTCGGCGCCGCCGAGACGGCCGGAGCACTGGGTTTTGATGCCCTTCGCGCCAAGCTTCATGGCACGGCCGATGGCCTGCTTCATGGCGCGGCGGAAAGAGATTCTGCGCTCGAGCTGGGCGGCAATATTCTCGGCCACGAGCTGAGCGTTTTTATCCGGGCTCTTGATCTCAACGATGTTGAGGAAGACCTGGATTTTTTCTTGTTTGCCTTTGTTGAGCATGACTTCGCACTCTTGGCGGAGCTTCTCAATTTCGGCGCCCTGGCGTCCGATCACCATGCCCGGTTTGGCACAGTGAATGTGGATGCGGATCTTGGCATCGCCGGTGCGTTCAATCTCGATCTTCGGGACGCCGGCCGCATATAATTTTTGTTTCAGGAATTTGCGAAGATTGTAATCCTCTACAAGCGTATCGCCGAAGACTTCGTCCTTGGCAAACCAGCGGGAGTCCCAATCTTTAATGATGCCCACTCTGAAACCGTGGGGATGTACTTTCTGTCCCATTGTTTACCTCCTCCGATTAGTCTTTGTCTCTCAGGACGATGGTGATGTGCGAAGATCTCTTCAGGATACGGAAAGCTTTTCCGTGGTCCCTCGGTTGGATCCGTTTCATCGTCGGGCCGGGAGTGACGAAGCATTCAGCGACATACATGTTGTCTTTGCTCATGCCATGGTTGTTCTCTCCATTGGCGACGGCGGATTTGAGGAGCTTCGCAAGCGGCTCACTGGCCGCTTTGGGGGTGTGATTCAGCACTGCCGCCGCATAGCCGACCGGTTTATTCCGGATCAGATCGAGCACGACCTGAACTTTGCGGGGCGAGATGCGGGCATATCTTAAATAAGCCCTTGCTTCCATTTCATATCCTCCTCTCGGCCTTATTTACCGTTATTCGATTTCTTGGAACCGGCGTGGCCCCGGAACGTTCTGGTGGGGGCGAATTCGCCGAGTTTGTGGCCGACCATATCTTCGGTAACATAGACCGGAACATGTTTGCGCCCGTCATGAACGGCAAAGGTATGTCCCACGAAATCCGGGAAAATCGTGGACGCGCGGCTCCAGGTCTTAAGAACTCTCTTTTCTCCGGCCTTATTCATCGCGCGGACCCTATCGAGGAGCGCGGTCTGGACGTACGGGCCTTTTTTAACACTTCTGCTCATTTCTCCTGTGTGCCTCCTTCCCGATCACTTACTGTTGCGGCGTTTCACGATGAATTTATCGGAACGCTGATGTTTCTTTCTCGTCTTATAGCCCAGCGCGGGTTTGCCCCACGGGGTGACAGGGCCGGGATGTCCGATCGGGGATTTGCCTTCGCCGCCGCCGTGCGGATGGTCGTTCGGGTTCATGACGGAACCGCGGACGGTAGGCCTCCAGCCCATGTGGCGGACTCGGCCGGCTTTTCCGAAGTTGACGTTGGCGTGGTCGATGTTGCTCACCTGGCCGATGACCGCGTAGCACTCGTTCGGAATGTTGCGCAGCTCGCCGGAAGGAAGCCTGACCAGAGCATATCTGCCCTCTTTGGCCATCAGCTGTGCCATGACGCCGGCGGCTCTCGCAAGCTGGGCGCCTTTTCCGGGATAAAGCTCGATGTTATGGATAAAAGTACCGACCGGGATGTTGACCAGCGGAAGCGCGTTGCCCGGGATGATGTCGGACTCCGGTCCGGAGACGACTTTATCGCCGGTCTTGACGCCGTGAGGAGCTACGATGTAGCTTTTCTCGCCGTCTTCATACTGGATCAGCGCGATGTGGGCGGAACGGTTCGGGTCGTACTCGATGCCGAGCACTTCGGCGTTCATGCCGAGCTTTTCGCGTTTGAAATCCACGACACGGTATTTGGTCCTGTTGCCGCCGCCGTGATGACGGACGGTGATTCTGCCGTAGCTGTTGCGTCCGGCATGTTTCTTCAGCGGCTCGAGGAGGCTGCGTTCCGGACCGTCTTTGCTCAGACCCGAATAATCGATGCTGGACATTCCGCGGCGGCCGGCCGTTATCGGTTTATAAAACTTGATTGCCATTCAGTTCATCCTCCTTACAGCATGCTCTCGAAGAACTCGATGCCCTTGGAGTCTGCCTTCAGGGTGACGATCGCTTTCTTCCAGTCAGGGGTTTTGCCTACGTGGAGGCCCATTCTCTTGCTGCGGCCGCGGACGCTGATGGTGTTGACTTTTTCAACCTTTACACCAAAGAGCTCTTCGACGGCTTTCGCAATCTCGATCTTGTTGACGGTCTTCAGGACGCGGAAGGTGTATTTCTTCTGCTTGATCGCATCCATGGAAGCTTCGGTGATGACCGGCGCGATGATGATATCCTGAGCGGTTTTCGTCATTTCGCATACACCTCCTCAATCTTCTCGACGGCGTCTTTGACGATTACGAATTTGTCGTAATATAAGATGTCATATACATTTAAAGTATTGGTCAGCGTGGTTTTGACGTTCGGAATGTTTCTGGCGCTCTTGACCACGTTGAGATCGACCTCCGGCATGACTACAAGGGTCTTGCCCTCGGCACCGACGGCTTTGAGCACGCCGATCATGGCTTTGGTCTTGATCTCGTCGAGCTTGAGCTGGTCGAGCACGACGATCGTGCCTTCGGCCGCTTTGCTCGAAAGAGCGGAAAGCAGCGCCGTGCGGCGAAGCTTTTTATTGAGCGCAAAATGATACTTGCGCGGCTTCGGGCCAAGCGCGACTCCGCCGTGCTTCCACTGCGGCGCCCGGATGGAACCCTGACGGGCATGACCGGTACCTTTTTGTCTCCACGGCTTTCTGCCGCCGCCGCGAACTTCGCTTCTGGTCTTGGTGGACTGGGTACCCTGACGGCGATTGGCAAGGAAGTTGACAACCGCGGCGTGCATGGCAACCGTGTTGGGCTCTACGCCGAAAACGGCTTCGGAGAGCTCAACCTTGCCGACGACCTCGCCGGCCATGTTTAACACGTTAACAATAGGCATTCAACTCTCTCCTTTCTCAGCCGCGCGCAGAGCGTCCGGACTTCTTCTGCGGGTTCGTGCTGATGGCGACAAACCTGTTTTTCGCCTTGATAATCTTGGCGGTGTTGATGATGCTGACGACCGCGCCCTTCGGACCCGGAATGGCGCCCTTGATCGCGATCAGATTGTTGTCGTTGTCGATCTTGACGATCTCAAGATTCTTGATGGTGGTGCGAACAACGCCCATGTGACCAGGGAGCTTTTTACCCTTGAAGATTCTGGACGGGTCACTGCTCGAGCCCATGGAGCCGATGTGGCGTCCGACCGGGCCGGTGCCGTGCGTCTCGCGCAGACGGCTGAATCCGTAGCGCTTGATGGTGCCGGCATATCCGTGGCCTTTGCTCTTGCCGGCGACGTCGACTTTGTCGCCGACCTGGAACGTATCCGCTTTGATGATGTCGCCGACGGCGAGGGCGGAGCAATCCTCCAGCCGGAACTCGCGGAGATATTTCTTTGCGGCGACGTCCGCTTTGGCGAAGTGGCCTTTGAGCGGCTTGTTGAGATGCTTCTCGGTGATTTCGCCGAATCCGAGCTGAACGGATTCATAACCGTCGTTGTCGCGCGTCTTTTTCTGCACAACAACACACGGGCCGGCCTCTACGACCGTAACAGGGATCACCTTGCCCTTTTCGTCAAAAAGCTGGGTCATCCCAATCTTTTTGCCGATGATTGCCTTTTTCATGTTTTCTGCCTCCTTCGGTTATTGGTCGGACGGTGTATCCGACGTGACCTGCTGCTTGTCTTCTTTCTTGATAAAGCCGTTTATCAGAACTTTATCTCGATTTCAACGCCGGCAGGGAGCTCAAGACCGGTAAGAGCCTCGACGGTCTTGTTCGAGGGTCTTAAGATGTCGATGAGTCTTTTGTGTGTGCGGGACTCAAACTGCTCGCGGCTGTCCTTATACTTATGAACAGCGCGCAGGATGGTCACGACCTCTTTCTCGGTCGGGAGCGGGATCGGTCCGGAAACACGGGCGCCGGTGCGCTTTGCGGTTTCCACGATCTTTTCCGCGGCCTGATCGATCAGCTGATGGTCGTAGCTTTTGAGTCTGATCCTGATTTTTTCTTTGACTGCCACTTCAATCGCCTCCTGTTTTGATTCCCAATGATTCACAATGGGGTGACGACCTTTTGAAATACTCTCCACCGTCCCGGGTGTTTCAATCTTCGTCATTAAAAACGGGAAATCCCCGCCGCCACGTGTTTCTTCCAGAATGGCA
>DAOSWK010000020.1:0-22048 GCA_035593545.1 Oscillospiraceae bacterium
CGAGGCGCAGACCGAAAAGATCCCATATATGGTCGTCGTCGGCGACAAGGAGAAGGAATCCGGCACCGTGACGGTCCGCGACCGCCGCGACGGCAGCCAGACCTCGTGCACGCTGGAGGAATTCATTGCGAAGATCCGCGTCGAGAACGACAACAAGGTCTGTTCCTGACGGAAAAAGAAAACCGCATAAAAAGCGGTGAGGACAGACGTCCCCACCGCTTTTTTATAGCATTTTTGTGATAGAAAGACAGGCCGTCCGAAAGGCCTGCGATGACCATGCGGCCGTCAGGCAATTCCGGCGCGTCCGGAAGACGATCCGCCTGCCGCACGCTCTTTTGGCGCCCGCACAAGCCGCTTGTTTTACAGGCAGTCGGTTCTTTACCACGGGAGCCCGTCTTTTTCGAAGAGGACCGTTACAGCACGAGTTCGGTCGAAAAGACAATCACGGCCTCGCCCTCGATCTGTACCAGCACCGGACGCCCCTCCTGCTTTTTGACGGATACCTTCATGGTTCCTGTGCGCCCGATCGCCTCTCCCTGCATGGCCGTAAAGGAAAACGTCCCCTCGTCCGGATTCTGAAAGAGGCCGTGCCGCACGAGATAGGCTCCAAGCGGGCCGTTGGCGTTTCCGGTCACGGGGTCCTCCGGGATCCCGATGGCCGGGGCGAACATCCGCCCGTGGACGAGAATCTCCTCACCCGGGTTCAGGGTGAACACATAATAGCCGTTGCAGCCGATCTCCGCGCTGAGGGAAGTGAGCCGGTCCATATTCGGATTCAGCCGATGAAGCAGCTCGTTCGACCGGATGCCGATCATCACCTTGGAATGTCCGGTTGAGGCGATGCAGACCGGACAGTCCTCGCGGAGATCGCAGGCGGAGATACCGAGCGCCTCCGCAATCTTCTCAATAACCGCGTCTTGGAACGGCTCTCCCACCGCAATTTGCCCCTGCGTCATCACGATGGAATAGTCGTTCCCTTTGCGCGCGATGTCCACCGGCAGAATCCCGGCGCCCGTTTTCTGGATCACGGTTCCCGTTTCCAGCTTTTTCTCCATCGCCCGCACATAGTGGGCGGCAATGGTCGCATGACCGCAGATGGGAACTTCTCTCGTCGGCGTGAAAAACCGCACCTCCACCTCATACCGGCTGTCGGCGGAGGAAAAGAGAAACGCGGTCTCCGAATGATTGAGTTCCCGGGCGATTTTCTGCATCTGCTGCTCGCTGAGGCCGTCCGCGTCGGCGATCACGCCCGCGGGATTGCCGGATAATTTTTCTTTTGTGAAGGAATCCACCTGATATAAGCGATAGGTTTTCATCATCTTTCCCTCCATACATGCCGCGGCGGCCGTGCGAATGAGCTCGACCGTTTCGGAGCGCCGTTTTTATGGGATCCTTTTTTTACATTTTACCATATTTGCCCTTTTTTAGCTATCCTGTTTTATGCGCAGCCTCAGAGACCATATTCCGGACGGCTTCCGCCATGCGGCAAACACCGTTTCGATTTCTTTAAAGCGTACCGGAATCAACGGCTGAAAAAGATCGTTTTTCTCCGCTGAGAACGTCTCTCTCCGACCGTCCACGAAAGAAAAGTGCATCCCGCGGCATTTTCCTGAATAAAAAGCCGCCTGATAAACAGACGGCCTTTCTTTACAAAACGAAGGGAAGGAATTGCAGGCTCAGAACCACCAGCCGAAATCGAATCCGGTGTTCGGATTTTCTTCCGCAGCGGAAGCCGTACTTGTTGTCGCATTACCTGCGGTCTTGCCACGGACGACGAGGAACGGGGAAGCGCTCGTGACGGTGATGGCCGCCTCGCCGCTCTTGTCGACGACGGCCGTGAAAAATTCAAATGTTCCGTCGTCTTTTTCATGGATGATGGTGAGGGTGTCGCCGAGGTATTTGGCGTCGAGATGGAAGATGATTTTCCACGGAGCGCTGCCTCTCGTCTCAATATCCCAAGTACCAATGACCGGGGCGTCGCCGAGGCCGAGCGTGTCGGCGTATTCCTTCATCGCCTTGTAATCCTTCGAAAGGCGGCTCAGTTCCTCGTAGGAAGTGATCTTTCCGGTGATGACGGGTTCGTCGTCGTCATCGTCGTCATCATCCCTGCTGCTTGTGGAACGGGTGCCGAGCACGACCTCCGGAGAGGCGTTGACAAAAGCAAACCCCCAAGCGTTATAATAGACGTCGTCTCCGGATGCAAAGGTGGAAAGATGAGCGTCCTCGGTATCGGGAAAGTCGGGGCATATATCCTCCGATACCTCCGAGTTATTTTTATAATATTTTGTCAGCCCGCCTTCCGTCTCGGTTTTAATGTAGGAGAAGCCGTCTTCCACAACGGTATAGAAGAGGGCTTTTCTGACGGTACCGCCGGTGCGCACGGTCACACGGGAGCCAAGCTCAATATCTTCCGCGAGGATACCGGTCACTTCGCCGGTTGCATCAACCGTTCCGCCGGTAACAATCAGGTCGTTATAGGCGTAAATTCCGTAGTATTGATCGCTGGTTGCGGTGACGTCGCCGCCGCTGATCGTTAGAGTATCATATGAATAAATTCCAAAAGATAATCCGCTGCTCGCGTCAACCGTTCCGCCGCTGATGGTTATGGCACCGCTGTAGGCATAGAGCCCATAATTATCGCCTTCCGCGGTAACGCTGCCGCCGCTGAGCGTGATCTCGCCGGATTCGGCGTAAATTCCATGACCTGCGCAGGTTGCGTTGACCGTACCGCCTTCAATCGTAATTGCACCGGAGCGTACATAAATCGCATCCGGACTGCCGTTCGCGGTGACATTGCCTCCGGTGATTGTAAGAGCACCTGCGACATTAATTCCATAGGAGCCATTGCCGGTAGCATGAATTGTCCCGCCGCTGACGGTCATGGTGCCGCAATAGATTCCCCTATCGATGTCGCCGGTTACGCTGATGGTTCCGCCGCTGACGGCCAGAACGCCGCAAAAGATTCCCTGATTGCTGCCGGTTGCGTTGATTGTTCCGCCGCTGATGGTCAAGCGCGTAGCGGTTCTATCAACATCATCCCATGTAGAGAGCGGAATTTCGGCAAAAAGCGTTAGGGTCCCGCTCTGAATGTCAATTTCCCCGCGGCCGTTCAGTGCGGTAGATTGGCCGTATGCTGTCAGAGAGCCGTCACTGCCCTGAACGGTGAGTTTTCCCTCGGAACGAACCGCCGCGTCACTGGGATGCAGGGCTGCGCTGCCGATGACGTTATTGCCCTGAAGCACAACGGTCAGATCGTTTTCGGAAAGGATGCCGCAGGTACCGGTGTAATCCATTTTCACAAAACCGTTCAGCGTGAGAACGCCGTCCCGGTACATGGCGACATAGGAATCCGGCGTCGTGCCGACAATATCGGCGGGATCCGCATCCACAGTGGCAAGGTACTGGCCGCTCAAAAGGGTCCTGCCGATGAGTTTCACATAATCACCATCCGCCGCCGCACCGACCGGGAGCAATGTCAATACCATCATCAAGCCAATGACAAGAGAAAGTGACTTCTTCATTTTGATCCCTCTTTTATTTCCATAATATAGATAAATTATAATTTTTTTCCTTTGTAAATCAATAAGACAAAAGTATTAATTATCAACAAATTTTGGAATTATCTATGATTTTCGCCGCGTTTTTCCGAAAAGAGCGGTTTGGCGCATCCGTTTTCATAGAAGGCAAAACGGGATCATATGAATGAGTCCTTTTTTTAAAAAAACCGGAAAACAAAAAGGGATTCCGGCGCTGTTTTTCCAAATAAAAAAGCCGCCTGATAAACAGACGGCCTTTCGTGAGAAATAAGAAAGCAACGGCTCAGAACCACCAGCCGAAATCGAATCCGGTGTTCGGATTTTCTTCCGCAGCGGAAGCCGTACTTGTTGTCGCATTACCTGCGGTCTTGCCACGGACGACGAGGAACGGGGAAGCGCTCGTGACGGTGATGGCCGCCTCGCCGCTCTTGTCGACGACGGCCGTGAAAAATTCAAATGTTCCGTCGTCTTTTTCATGGATGATGGTGAGGGTGTCGCCGAGGTATTTGGCGTCGAGATGGAAGATGATTTTCCACGGAGCGCTGCCTCTCGTCTCAATATCCCAAGTACCAATGACCGGGGCGTCGCCGAGGCCGAGCGTGTCGGCGTATTCCTTCATCGCCTTGTAATCCTTCGAAAGGCGGCTCAGTTCCTCGTAGGAAGTGATCTTTCCGGTGATGACGGGTTCGTCGTCGTCATCGTCGTCATCATCCCTGCTGCTTGTAGAGCGGGTGCCGAGCACGACCTCCGGAGAGGCGTTGACAAAGTTGTCGTCGATCATCGAGAAATAGACCTCATCGCTGTCGGAAAACGTGGAAGCATATCCGGATTCTTCCGCAGGAGCGCTTATCGAGCTCAAAAAGGCCGCCTCCGTGATCTCGGAAAAGTCGTTGCCCGCCGTGGTTCCTTCGTAATATTTTGTCAGCCCGCCCTCCGTCTCGGTTTTGCCGTAGACGGCGCTGCCTTCCACATCGGTATAGACGACGGTTTTTCTGATCGTACCGCCGGTGCGGACGGTCACACGGGAGCCGAGTTCCATATCCTTTACAAAAATGGCAGTATTGCCGCCGTTCGCAGTAACATAGCCGCCGGTGACGGTCAGAGTCTTTCCCGCATAGATTCCGGCGTCGCTTCCGGATGTGGAAAGATTTCCGCCGCTGATCGTGCCGTCGCCGCAATAGACTCCGATGTAGACACCATCCGCGAGAATCGTGCCGCCGCTGATTGTCAAGAGGCAACCTTCTTCGAGAGAATTGTCATATGCGTCGATCGGGTATTGAGCATAAAGGGTTAAATCCCCGCTTTCAATATGCACTCCGCCGAAGCCGTTCAGTGCTTCATAGCCGCCGTATGCCGTCAGAGAACCACTACCTTGAATCGTAAGTGTTCCCTGAGAACAGATCGACGCTGTGGAGGGATACTGGGTTTCGCTGCCGATGACGTTGTCGCCTTTTAAAATAACAGTCAAATCTTGGCTGCAGAGAATTCCATAACTAGCACCACCACCGGAACAATCCGTGATTTCAAGATTATTCAGCGTGAGCACGCCATCCTGATACATGGCGACATAGGAAGTCGGCGTCGACGCCCCAATTTCAGCGGGCGTGCCGCCGACAGAGGGAAGATAATATCCGTCTATCAGATCAACTCCGGCGATGTTGACGGTGCTGACATAGGCCGCCGCGCCGACCGGAAGAAAAGTAAGCATCATAAAAAGGCATATCGTAAGAGATACCCATTTTTTCATTTTAAATTTCCTCTTTTTCCCCAAATTTTGCTTTTATTATACGCACTTTACTTATTTAAGTCAACCGAAGCAAACAATACTTACCAAAATTAAGAAAAAAGAAAAATATTTGTTATTTGGACGAGCCCTCTCCTAAAAGGCATTTTTATATCTGCGGGCCGCTTTTTTTCCGGGGAAAAAGGACGGTTCGTTTTCAGCAAACGATTTTCTTGTTTTGCGCAGATGGAATATCATATTATACCGTATATAAAATGCGGAAAGTAGGAATGAGTTCTACTTTTTTATTGACAATGACGGATTTTTGTAATATATTAAAGTTAATATGTGTAAATATGCGTACGCATCAAGGCACATTTAACTTATAGAGAGGACAATTGAATAGTATGGAATTTTTAGCGATTACCTCAAAGCTTGGGGTATTTGCCGGGCTCACCTCGGAGGATATCCTTGCCTGTGTTATCATTGGCGGAATTGCTTTGTTAGTCGGAATTGGTATCGCCTTCCCCTTGGGCGTTTTGTATAGGCGCAAAGTCGCGGAAGCGGAACTTGGCTCCGCTGAGGAAGAAGCCAGAAGGATTGTCAACGATGCGATCAAAACAGCCGAAAGCCGGAAAAAGGAGGCTCTTGTCGAGGCAAAGGACGAAATTCACAAACTCCGCAGCGAGACGGAGAAAGAACTGAAGGATCGCCGCGCGGAAGTGCAGCGTCAGGAACACCGTCTCCAGCAAAAAGAGGAGTCTCTTGATAAAAAAACGGACAACCTCGATAAAAAAGAGGAGTCCTTGGCCGAAAAGCAGCAGGCTGCGGAGGAACGCCTTGCTGAAGCGGAAGAAGTTAAAAAGAGTCAGTATGATATGCTCGAAAAGATCAGCGGCTACACGACGGAGCAGGCAAAGACCCAGCTCCTCCAGACCGTTGAGCAGGAGCTTGCCCATGAAAAGGCGCTGCGCGTGATGCAGTATGAACAGCAGCTTAAGGATGAGCAGGAGGATAAGGCCCGCGAGATTCTCAGCGCCGCAGTCAGCAGATGCGCGCCGGATTATGTGGCGGAGGCCACGGTGTCCGTCGTTCCGCTGCCCAACGACGAGATGAAGGGCCGCATCATCGGCCGCGAAGGCCGCAACATCCGCGCCCTTGAGACGCTGACCGGCGTCGATCTGATCATCGACGATACGCCGGAGGCCATCACGCTGTCGAGCTTCGATCCGGTCCGCCGCGAGATCGCGCGTCTCTCGCTTGAGAAGCTGATCCAGGACGGACGCATCCATCCCGCGAGAATCGAAGAGACGGTCGAGAAGGCCAGAAAAGAAGTCGACGCGAAGATCAAGCAGGACGGTGAAAAAGCCGTGCTCGAGTGCGGCGTCCATGGATTGGCGCCGGAACTCGTGCGCCTGCTCGGCAGAATGCGTTATCGTACGAGCTACGGCCAGAATGTGCTTGCCCACTCGATTGAAGTGGCGGAGCTCTCCGGCATGCTCGCCTCAGAGATCGGCGGCGTCGACGTGGCCATGGCCACCAGAGCCGGCTTGCTGCACGATATCGGCAAAGCCCTCACACATAAGATTGAGGGCAGCCATGTGAGCATCGGCGTCGACGTTGCAAAGAAGTATAAAGAGCCGCAGGACGTCATCCACGCCATCGAGGCGCACCACAACGACGTCGAGCCGCATACCACCATCGCGTGGATCGTACAGGCCGCGGACGCCATTTCCGCCGCCCGTCCCGGCGCCAGAAGAGAAAACCTCGAGAATTACATCAAGCGTCTCGAGAAGCTCGAAGAGATCGCCAATTCCTTTGAAGGCGTCGATTCCTGTTACGCTATTCAGGCCGGCCGCGAGGTCCGGATCCTCGTCAAGCCGGAGCTCATCTCCGACGACGACATGGTGCTCGTCGCCCACGAGATTGCCCAGAAGATCGAGACCGATCTCGACTATCCCGGCCAGATCAAGGTGCACCTTGTCCGTGAGAGCCGCGCGGTCGATTACGCAAAATAAAATGCTGCGGGGCGAAAGCCCTGCGAATGAAATCGAATGTTTCGAGCCGGTTTCCATGCCCTTCCGGGCCGGGAACCGGTTTTCTTTTTTTGTGCGGAAAGAGGAAATCCACATCCTCCGGCGGCACGAAAAGAGACTTCCGCATCCAACAAAAATACCGGAGAATCGGGGATCTGCCGGTATTTTATGCCCAAAAGAGCGGCGCTTCGCATAGAATGAGGTGAAAAAACCTGATTTGGGAGGGCACCATGATTCTGCGAAACAAAGAATACAACCGGGCGAAGGCTGTCGAGTACGCCCACCGATGGGCATATTTTCGCAATCCGGCTTTTTATGATTTTTCCGCCATTGGAGGAGACTGCACCAACTACGCCTCACAGTGCATTTTTGCCGGAAGCGGTGTGATGAACTTTACGCCGACTTTCGGGTGGTACTACATCGACATCAACGACCGGGCGCCTGCATGGACCGGCGTGAAGTACCTCTACAATTTTCTTGTCAACAATACCGGAGCCGGTCCGTACGGCAGAGAAGTGTCGATTTCGGAAGTGCGGCCGGGCGACGTCTGCCAGCTCATCATCGACGAAGCGGACTGGCAGCATACGCCGGTCATCATCGCTGTCGGCCGCAACGCAAGGACTTATTCCAATATCTGGGTGGCCGCTCATTCCTATGACTGTGATTGCCGGCCGCTTTCAAGCTATGCCATCCGGGAGGCTCGCTTCATCCATATCGACGGCGTCCGGGAGATCATGGGTTCCAGCATGCAGAATACCGGAGAGACCCCCGACATGGGAACCACACCGTCTGAACTCGGAACCCCGGCCATCCCCGCGCCGCCTTCCGGACCCGGAACACCCCCGGCCGCGTCCTCCGGTCCGCCAAGATAAATCGATTGATAAAATTCGCAAAAAAGGCCCCGACAGCATGCCGGGACCTTTTTATAAATGTTGTTTTCCCTGGAAAATTTTAGCTAAAACAAAGCCGAAGGAGAATTTTGTGCGTTTCGTTCCATATGCCGCGGGGAACAAAAGCCTTCATGCGTGCCAGATCTTTTCGCAGTACTCCCGCACGGTGCGGTCGACGAAGAACTCCGGGGAGGCCGCGATGTTCATCAGGGACATGCGGTTCCATGCGTCCCGGTCGCGGTAGAGGCGGTCGGCCTTGTCCCCGGCATCTATATAAGCGCGGAAGTCGGCGCAGGCCATATAAAAATCCGTCGTCTCCAAGAGCTCCGCAAGGTCGGAAAAATCTTCGCCGCCGACGCCGCTCCTGAGGCGCCCGACCGCATATTGAAGCTCCGGGTCCGTTCCGATAAAGACCTTTGGATCATATCCTTTGCTGCGGAGCGCCGAGACCTCGTCGGAAGTCATGCCGAAAGGGAGATTATTCTCTTCGCCGGCCTCCCGGAAAATTTCAATGTTCGCGCCGTCCCGGGTGCCGACCGTGACCGCGCCGCTGAGCGAGAGCTTCATGTTTCCGGTCCCGGAGGCCTCCGTACCGGCGAGGGAGATCTGCTCGGAAATCTCGGCGGCGGGCATCAGCAGCTCCGAGGCGGTGACGCTGTAATTTTCGAGATAGACAAGACGGAGGCGGTCGCGGGCGGCCGGGCAGCGCGAGAGCTCGATGCCGATTCTCCAGATCAGCTGGATGATGCGCTTGGCAAGGTGATAGCCGGGCGCGGCCTTCGCGCCAAAGAGAAAGGTATGCGGCAAAATGTCGGCGTTCGGGTTTGCCTCCAGCCGTCCGAGCAGCGCGAGAATGCGCAGGGCGTTGAGGTGCTGCCGTTTATACTCATGCAGGCGCTTGGCCTGCACGTCGAAGATGGAATCCGGGTCGAGCAAAGCGCCGGAGACATCCCGGAAGCGTTCCGCGAAGTCGGCTTTGTTGAGCCGCTTGATTGCTCTGAGGGTTTCGAACGCGGAGGAATCGTGCTCGTAGTTCCGCAGAAGACGCAGACGCGCCGGGTCGTGCTCGAAATCGCCGCAGAGCTCCTTGGCGAAGGCGGAGAGCCGCGGGTTTGCGACGCAGAGCCAGCGCCTTGCCGCGATGCCGTTGGTGACGCTGGTGAAGCGCTCCGGATACGCACGGTACAAGTCATGGAAGACATTCTCCTTCATGACGGCCAGATGGTGTTCCGAGACGCCGTTCGTCCTGTGGCAGCCCCAGACGCAGAGATTCGCCATGCGGATGGTTCCGCCGGAGAGGATGGCCATGCGCCCGATCTCCTCCTCCCGGAAACCCTTCGCCTCAAGATCGTTGCAGAGGCGGCGGTCAATCTCCAGAATGATTCCATAGATCCGCGGCAGCAGGGCCTTGAGCGCGCCGGCGTCCCAGCACTCCAGCGCCTCGGGCATCACGGTGTGGTTCGTATAGCTGAAGGTGTATAGCGTGATGTTCCAGCTCTTTTCCCAGCCGTAGCCGCAGTCGTCGAGCAACTGCCGCATCAGTTCCGGGATCGCGAGGGCCGGGTGCGTATCGTTGATATGGATGGCGGCCTTCTCCGGAAGGGTTTCGAGCGTACCGTAGTTGGCGAGGTGCCGACGGATGATGTCGGAGAGCGAGGCGCAGACCAGAAAATATTGCTGCTTGAGGCGCAGAAATTTTCCCTCGGCGTGGCTGTCGTTCGGATAGAGGATGGAGGAGATGGCCTTTGCCATCGAAGCCTGCCGGAAGGCGTCGGGGTAGTTGCCGGCGTTAAAAAGGTCCATGTCCATCTCCGGCGTCGTCGCTTTCCAGAGGCGCAAACGGCTCACTTCGGGCGTATCGAAGCCCGGGAGCATGACGTCGTAAGGCACGGCGCGGACGGATTCGTAATTCTTATATTCAACGAGATGGGAGCCGTTTTCCCAGAATTCCCGGACGTCGCCGCCGAAATGCACGTCGACGGTCTTGTCGTTCTGCGCCTCGAGCCAGACGCCGCCGCCGGGCAGCCAGTCGTCGGGCTTTTCGCTCTGCCAGCCGTCGGTCAGGATCTGACGGAAGATGCCGTATTCAAAACAGATGGAATAGCCCATGGCCTGTTTGCCGATCGTGGCGAGGCCGTCCATGAAGCAGGCCGCCAGACGCCCGAGGCCGCCGTTGCCGAGGCCGGCGTCCGGTTCCTTGTTATAGATGCGCTCCGGGCTGATGCCGAAGCCGCGCAGCGCCTCCTCATAGGCATCGGTCAGGCCGAGGTCGTAGAGGTCGTTCTTCAGCGAGCGGCCGAGCAGGAACTCCATCGAGAGATAATAGATCTCCTTGTCGCCGTGGGCGGCATGAGCGGCGTTGGCATGGCGCTCTTTTTCCGCGAGAATGCCGCGCAGCAGCATGGCGGAGGCGTTGTAGACCTGCGAGTCGTCGGCGTGATCCGGGGAGAGCAGGTAATAGGCCTCCGTCAGGGCTTTGAGCTTTTCGGTGAAAAAAGATTGGTCGAATGCGGACATAACGGCTCCTTTTTAAACAGTTTGTGGTGAAAGAATATCTTCTATTATATTCAAACTCCGCCGGTTTGACAAGTTGGTCAAATTGCGGAAAAAGAGTTTGCCAAACCGACAAAATGCGTTATAATAAAATAAAATATTGTATCTTACGGGGGGATCCGAGATGGAGCAGGTAAAAAAGATTAAAATCGATATTGCCGGTGCCAGTTACAGCATCAATTCCGCCGAGGAGGAGGGCTATGTCCTCAGCCTTGCGCGTGAGATCAACGAGGATATTCAGTCCCTGATGTCCAGGAACCCTGCCCTTTCGCTTAACGACGCGCTGGTTCTGTGTGCGCTGAGCTATCTGGACGAGTACAAAAAGGAGTCCTCCAACAGCGACCATATCCGTTCCCAGCTTAAGGATTATCTCGGCGACACCGCCCGCGCCAGGATGGAAGTAGACGAGGCCAACCGTCGTTCCGATAAGCTGGAAAAAGAACTTGAGGAACTGAAGAAAAAATGGTCGAGGTAAAAATTCGGCTCCTTTCGGAGAATGCGGTTTTCCCGGAGAGGGCGACGGACGGCGCCGCATGCCGGGATATCTCTGCCTGTCTCGATGAACCGGTCACGATCCCGCCGGGGAGGACCGAGCTTATCCCCACGGGCTTTGCGATGGCGGTGCCGGAGGGCTACGCGGCGTTTGTGTTTGCGCGGAGCGGCCTCGGCATTAAAAAAGAGATTGCGCCGGGGAACTGTGTCGGCGTCGTCGATTCGGATTACCGGGGCGAGGTCAAAGTCGGCCTCTGGAACCGGGGCGGTCTGCCCTATACGATTATGCCCGGAGACCGGATCGCCCAAATCGCAATTTTGCCGGTTCCGGAGACGCAGTGGACAGCCGCGGAGGAACTGCCGGAGAGCGGGCGCGGGGCCGGCGGCTTCGGCTCGACGGGGAAATAAACCGAGTAAGATCTGATAAGAGATAGAAAAAATGAACGGGAACCGGAAACGGTCCCCGTTTTTTGTTGCCTGCGTGCGGTGTTGGGGAAGAATCAGCTTGGTTGAACGGCGGCTGAGGGGCTCCAAATCGCAGTCTGTTTTTCGCATACACATGGGATTTTATGATCGGAAGCGGCCTCATTTGATTTTGGCGATGATGCGCTTAAGAGGTGAGGATCTCCGCTTCGGCCTTTTCATGAAGCTCCCGGCTTTCCTGCTTTATCCCGTATACTTTGTCGATAGATCGGCGGCCTCCGGAGACCAGCCCCTGGAGTTATAACAGACCGATCAGCCGCGCCGTCTCCGCGAGCGGAAAGCCCACGACGTTAAAATAGTCGCCGCGGATTCCCCGGACGAGCACGCAGCCCCGCCCCTGAATGCCGTAAGCGCCGGCCTTGTCCATCGGCTCGCCGGTGGCGATATAGTTTCGGATCAGCTCGTCGGAGAGGGGATAGAACTCCACCTCCGTCGTCTGCGTAAAGGAACGGATACCACCCTTCTCCGCCGCCGCGACCCCGGTCAGCACCAGATGCCTTTTCCCGGAAAGTGCTTTGAGCATGCGAAAAGCATCCGATTTATCCTTCGGCTTGCCGAGGATTTCCCCGTCGAGCACGACGACGGTATCCGCGCCGATCACAAGGTCGTCCGGGTGGTCCGCCGCGATCTCCAGCGCTTTTTGCCGCGCGAGGAATTCCGGTACGTCGTTCCATGCCGTTCCTTCCGGGACGGTCTCGCCGCCTCTCGCGGGGACACATGCGTATTCGGGCACGATGAGCCGGAGAAGCTTCTGCCTTCTCGGGGAACCGGATGCAAGGATGACCATAAGCCGCCGCCTTTCCGAATCTGATCCGTTTCAATAAAATGATGGATAAGAAGAAGTGCCGGCCTCAAATGGACCGGCACTTTATTATACCTGATTCCTTTTCAAATATCAAATGACCTAACCGCACCTACGGTATCGCGCCTGTGGTGCTGCGAGTTTTCTCGCCGGCCATAAGCAGGCCGACACCGCGCTCTGCGCGGACGCAAACTCATCGTAATTAAAACACCTTTCGGATTTTATACCGGGGAACCACCTTGTCCGCCTCGTAGGCCGGCGGGTATTTGTTTCGCAAACCGGCATCTTCTCCGGCATCCGGTTTGTCTTCACCTTCCCAAAAGGGCGGGATAAAGACGGACCCGGCACATTTTCCCCAAAAAGAGGGGGTCCCCGGTGAAATTCCGCCTTACTTGTTCAGCAGAACCTCCGTTGAGGCGAGTCTTGCGGCGATGCAGAAGACCTCGATGGCCTGCCGGAGTTCCCCGATCGGCGGGAAAGTCGGCGCAAGGCGGAGGCTTGCATCCTTCGGATCACGCATGTAGGGGTAGACCGCGCCGGCGGGAGTCAGCGTGACGCCGGCCTCCTTGCAGAGCGCGACCGTGCGTTTCGCCGTACCGGGGATCAGATCGATGCCGATAAAATAGCCGCCTTTTGGACGTACCCAGGTACCGACGCCGGAGCCGTCGAGATCGCGGTCGAGGATCTCCAGCACCGCCTCGAACTTCGGGCGGATGATCACGGCCATGCGCTCCATCTGCTCATAGATGCCGTCAAGGTCCTTGAAGAAGCGGGCGTGGTTGAGCTGGTTGATCTTGTCCGGGCCGATGGTCTGAACGGCGAGCTGCTTTTTGATGAGCGCAAGGTTGTTTGCCGAAGCCGAGAAGGCCGCGATGCCTGCGGACGGAAAAGTGATCTTGTTGGTGCTGGAGAAGATGTAAACATGGTCCTCGGTGCCGTATTTTTCGGCCTCGCGGAGCAGGCAGGGGATGCGGGTGCGGCGGTCCGGATAGAGGTCATGTACGGAGTAGGCGTTGTCCCAGAAAATGCGAAAATCGTTTGCCGCGGGCTGCAGCTTGGCGAAGCGCTCAATGGTTTCGTCGGAATAGACGATGCCTTGCGGGTTGGAGAACTGCGGCACGCACCAGATGCCCTTGACGGAGGGATCTTTGATCAGTTTTTCGACGGCGTCCATATCCGGGCCGTCCGGAGTCATGGCGACCGGAATCATCTCAAAGCCGAAAAATTCGGTGACGGCAAAATGACGGTCGTAACCCGGCGCCGGGCAGAGCCACTTGCGGTCCTTGACCTCGTACCACGGTTTCTCGGAGCCATAGACGCCATGTGTCATCGCGCGGGCGATCATGTCGTGCATCAACGTCAGCGAGCTGGAACCTTCACAGAGAACTTCGTCCGCCCCGACGCCCATGATCTCGGCCATCAGCCTGCGGCACTCCGGAATGCCCTCGAGGCAGCCGTAGTTGCGGCAGTCGATTCCGTTTTCGGAGATGTAGCTGCCCGGCCGCGACGTGACGTTGTCGAGTAGGGAGCTCGTGATATCGAGCTGCTCCTTGCAGGGTTTTCCGCGGCTCATGTCGAGCTTGAGGCCCAAGGCCTTCTTTTCTTCAAATGCTTTTTTCAGTGCTTCCTGCTCGGCAAGAAGCTCTTTATGGGAAAGTTCCAGATAGTTTTTCATCATTTCAGCCTGCTTTCTTATACAGAATAGGTTTTCCATAATCGTGCACATTTTTGCAAAGTGGGATTCTATTCCAAACATATTGTTGGCAAAAAGGAGGGAAGATGCCCCGGAAGAGCAGCTCATTTTGCAGGATTTACAATAAAATAATTCAAAAATGAAGCTTTTCCGTCGCGAAGATTCCATAGACAAGAGCCCTCTCATTTCTGAGAGAGCTCCATTCCGGAAAATTCGTCGCCCAAATCGTAAGTCCGGGCGGTTTCGATGAAAACTCGGCGCTGCCGCGTTTAGCTGACGCTAAGTGCCGCGAGTTTTTCTTACCCGCCTTGTAGGCCGGCGGGTATTTTCCTTCGGGAAACCGAAAAACTTGTCGTTACCCAAAATTTAAAATTGGTTTCGGTTAAAACTCTGCGCTCCCGGTGGTTCTCGGGAAAGGAAGCACGTCGCGGATGTTCTCGATACCGGTGAGGTACATGATGACCCGCTCGAAGCCGAGGCCGAAGCCCGCGTGCTTGCATCCGCCGTAGCGGCGCAGGTCGAGGTACCAGCCGTAATCCTCCTCGTGGAGGCCGAGCTCACGGATGCGGTCGAGCAGCACGTCGAGGCGTTCCTCACGCTGGCTGCCGCCGACGATCTCGCCGACGCCCGGCACCAGAAGATCGGCCGCGGCGACGGTCTTTCCGTCGTCGTTCATGCGCATATAGAAAGCCTTGATCTCCTTCGGATAATCGGTGACGAAGATCGGAGACTTGTAAACCACTTCGGTGAGGTACCGCTCGTGTTCGGTCTGAAGGTCGCAGCCCCAGTAGACCGGATACTGGAATTCATGTCCGGATTTCAGCAGGATCTCGACGGCATCGGTGTAGCTGACGCGGACAAACTGCGCGCAGATGATGGATTCCAGCCGCTCGATCAGATGATGCTCCGGGTCGACGAAGTCGTTGAAGAATTTCATCTCCTGCGGGCAGGTATCCAGCACGTAACGGAAAATGGATTTGATCATATCCTCGGAGAGCTGCATCTCATCGGCAAGCTCGGCGAAAGCGATCTCCGGCTCGATCATCCAGAACTCGGCGGCATGGCGCTGCGTATAGGATTTCTCGGCACGGAAAGTCGGTCCGAACGTATAAATATTGGAGAAGGCGAGCGCCATGGCCTCACCCTCAAGCTGGCCGGAGACGGTCAGACTCGTGGGTTTGCAAAAGAAATCTTGGCTGAAATCCACGGAGCCGTCCTCATTGCGGGGCGGATTCGAAGGATCAAGCGTGGTGACGCGGAACATCTCACCCGCGCCTTCGCAGTCGGAACCGGTGATCAGCGGCGTGTGCACATAGACAAAGCCGCGCTCTTGAAAGAACTTGTGGATGGCATAAGCCGCCGCGCTGCGGACCCGGAATGCCGCGCTGAAGGTGTTGGTGCGCGGGCGCAGATGGGCGATCGTGCGCAGATATTCGAGAGAATGGCGTTTCTTTTGGAGCGGATAATCCGGCGTGGACTGCCCCTCGACGGCGATCTCCGTCGCGTGCAGCTCAAAAGGCTGCTTGAGCTCCGGGGTGAGAACGATCTTTCCGATGACGGAGACGGCGGCGCCGACGTTGAGCTTGGAGATCTCTTTATAATTCCCGAGCTCATTCTCCTCGTAGACGACCTGTAAATTATTGAAGCAGGTGCCGTCGTTGAGTTCAATAAAGCCGAGGGATTTGGAGTTGCGGGAAGTGCGCAACCAGCCGCAGATTTTAACCGGCGCGGCGGCGTAGCTTTCCGGTGAGGCGTTGATCAGCCTCAGCTCCGTTCTGTTCATTTCAATCACTCCAGTTGCGTTTTTAGGCGGTTCGGCCGTCAATACGTTTTAATATATCATATTATTATCCATTTTGCAACAGGAAAGATGCAAGATGGTCAAACGCAAATTTCAGATTTTTTTGTTTTAAATGGAGATATCACCCCGTTTTCGCAGAATAGGCATGTTTCCTGCAGGAAAGTCTGCACTCATCGGGCGGAAATCTTGAATACTCCGCTGTTTTCCGGCTCTCCGGCAGCCGCTTTATAAAAACTTCGCGGCGCGTTTTCTTGTGTTAAAGAAGGTGCCGGCTTTTCCTGAAATCCGCGTTCGGGCAGGGATGGAAAAAAGGATGGCGTTCGGCACGTATGTCCTTTGCGCCGGAGAACAGGCAGGAGATATTTGCATGGCGCATCCGTCGGCGGGAGCCGTTCGACAGAGGAAAGATGATTGCGGCCCGCGGAAAAATATAGTATAATATCTTTTTAGCATATTGAAACGCAAGAGAGGTAAACATGGAACTGGATTACGAAAAGCTCAACGACATGCAGCGCGAGGCGGTCTTTCATAAAGACGGGCCGCTGCTGATCCTGGCCGGGGCGGGAAGCGGCAAGACCACCGTCCTGATCGACCGGGTGGGTTGCCTGATCGAAAACGGGGTGCGTCCGTGGAA
Organism: Oscillospiraceae bacterium; assembly: GCA_035593545.1. Classification (GTDB taxonomy): domain Bacteria; phylum Bacillota; class Clostridia; order Oscillospirales; family Ruminococcaceae; genus UMGS1668. The sequence goes on from DAOSWK010000020.1 coordinate 16,644, forward strand.
CATTCTCGCCATCACCTTCACCAACAAGGCTGCCGGCGAGCTCCGCGACCGTCTTGCGGCGAAGCTCGGCCCGGAGGCGGAGGAAGTGTTCGCCTCCACCTTCCATTCCATGTGCGTCCGGATCCTGCGCCGGGACGCGGAGAAAATCGGCCTCTCCCGCAGCTTTACGATTTACGATCAGGACGACTCCCTGCGCGTCGTAAAAAAATGCCTCCGGGCGCTCAAGTACGATGAAAAACGCTTCCCACCGAAAGGCATTCTCGGCGACATCAGCCATGCGAAGGAGAAGCTCTGCGGCCCGGACGCGGTAAAAGCCGAGGCACAGTCCTCCTCCGATTTCCGCAAAAAGATCGCGGCCGAGGTCTATGCGGCCTATGAGAAGGAACTCCGCACCGCCGAGGCGCTCGATTTCGACGGCCTGCTGACCGAGACCGTCCGCCTGTTCCGGGAGTCGCCGGAGACGCTGGAGTATTACCGTAACCGCTGGCGCTATATTATGGTGGATGAGTATCAGGATACGAACCACGTCCAGTACGAGCTTGTCTCGCTGCTGGCGAAAAAATACAACAATATCTGCGTCGTGGGCGACGACGACCAGTCGATCTATAAATTCCGCGGCGCCACGATTGAGAATATCCTGTCGTTTGAAAACAGCTTTCCTGGGGCGAAAGTCATCCGGCTCGAGCAGAATTACCGCTCGACGCAGTATATTCTCGACGCCGCCAACTCGGTGATCGCCAACAACCAAGGCAGAAAGGGCAAGACGCTCTGGACCGCGAAAATTGGAGGCGAAAAGGTGACCGTCCGCCGCTGCGAAAATGAGGAGGCCGAGGCCCGGTTTGCGGCCGACACGATCCTCGACCATGTGGCGAAAGGCGGAAAATACGGCGATTTCTCCGTGCTTTACCGCATGCATGCCCAGTCAAACGCCTTTGAAAGAGCTTTCATCTCCTCCTCCGTGCCGTATAAAATCATCGGAGGGCTGCGTTTCTACGACCGCAAGGAGATCAAGGATCTGATGGCCTATCTGTCGCTCATTTCGAACCACGCCGACAACCTCCGCCTCGAGCGCATCCTCAACGAGCCGAAGCGCGGCATCGGCGACGCGACTCTGAACGCCGCACGGGAGATCGGCGGAGAGACGGGATTGCCGCTCTTCGATATTTTTGAGCACGCCGACGAATATGCCGTATTGAGCCGTAAGGCAGCCGTGCTCAGGGAGTTCGTCAAGCTGATTTCCGCGCTTTCCGACGATGCGGAAAAACTGGATCCCGACGAGCTTTTCGACGAAGTTTGCGAGAAAACCGGCTACACCGCCATGCTCAAAGCCATGGGCGAAGAGGGTGAAGGCAAGGTCGAAAACGTCGGCGAGTTAAAAACGAACATCATAAAATATATGGATACCGCGGAGGAGCCGAGCCTCGGGGGATTCCTCGAGGAGACCGCCCTGCTAACCGACATGGACCGGCTGGAGGAGGGCGACGCAGTGCTGATGATGACCGTCCACTCCGCGAAAGGGCTGGAGTTCCCGCAGGTGTTTGCGGTCGGCATGGAGGAGAGCATTTTCCCGGGCATGCAGGCGATCTATGATCCGGAGGAGATGGAGGAGGAGCGCCGGCTTGCCTATGTCGCGATGACGCGCGCCAAGGAGCATCTCTACCTGACCGCCGCGGCCTCGCGCATGCTTTTCGGACAGACGACACGCAACCGGATCTCCCGGTTTATTACCGAAGTCGCGGACGGCCTCACGGATTTCACCGACGAGACCGCCGCCCAGCGCCAACCGATGCGGCAGAGCTATCATTTCGGCGACGAGGACGAAACCGGCCATATCCGGGCGGACGTCACCTTCACGCCCTACCGGGAGGAGAAAAAAGAGTCCTCCGGCAGCTGGCGCACCGGCGACCGGGTCAAACACCGCGTCTTTGGGGACGGCACCGTCACGAATGTCACCGCCATGTCCGGTGACTTCCTGCTGGAGATCGCCTTCGATACGGCCGGCACCAAAAAACTGATGGCCAACTTCGCAAAGCTCCGGAAACTCTGAGACCGCAAAAGGCGGCCCGAAGAACGAAGACTTCGGATTTTTCACTTATATAAAACGGGCCAAGGAATTCGTCCATGTCATGATTTCCGCCTATGAGGGTCGGGCGATTCATCCAAGTTGTCCTTTTTGCATAAATGGAGCGGGTTTGGCGGTCGATTTACATTATGTGTTTCGCCTATGCGAAGCGAACCGTCGGCTCGTTTCCAACAGTCAAATAATTGGCGGCGGGAGCCTATTTTTCGGCCGCCGAAAAATAGGAATACCGATCGTTACTTTATAAAAATATCCGTTTTGGAGGCGATAAAATGAGGCTCTTAAAGCTGCTTGACGACACGGACAGCACCATAGCAGCGGTTTTTGAGACACAGACCAGTTCGGAGAATCCGGTGGACATTATCACGGATAAGACTTCCGGTATGACGATCGCCCAGATCTGGGAAACCTATAAGACGGATCTGTTGACCGCCGGCATCATTCTGGTCCTCGGCTATATTATTGTTCATCTGATTATGAGTTTTCTCGAAAGACGGCTCCATGCCTCAAAAATGGAGAAGAGCGCCTTCACGATCATCACCACCATCACGAAATTTCTGCTTTATCTGATTGTGGTGCTGACGGTCGTCTCTAAGCTCGGGGTTCCGATCACGTCGACGCTTACGCTGTTCAGTACGCTGGCCCTTGCCGTCACGCTGGCCATCAAAGACGGCCTGACGCATGTGGCCGGCGGCATCATCATTCTGACCTCCAAGCCGTTCGCCATCGGCGATAAGATCGAATGCCCCGGCGACAACGTCAGCGGCTATGTCACCGACATCGGCCCCATCCATACGAAGCTGCGCACCCCGGAAGGCAGCAAGATCTTTATTCCAAACGGCAGCGTTGTCGCCGGAACCATCATCAATTACTCCGGCATGGGCCAGCGCGGTATCAGCGAGACCATCTCGATCAGCTACGACGACGATTTCAAAAAGGCCGAGCGGATCGTCACCGACATTTTTGCCACCCATCCGAAGGTTGATCCGGAGCCGAAGCCGTTCTGCCGGGTCAACAAGCTCAATTCCGCCTCCGTCGATCTTCTCGCCATGGCCTATGTGCCGTGGGAGGACTATTACAGCACGCGCTACGATATTCTTGAGCAGATCAAGACGCGCTTCGATCAGGAAGGGATCCATTTCCCGTATCCGCAGCTCGACGTGCATATGAAACAGGATTCCCCCAAGCCGTGATGAAGTTCCGGCCCGTGCCGAATTCATCAAAGCTCGGTTTTTGCAGATACTAAAAGATATTTCCCAGATAAAACAAAGGAGACTGATCTATGGAAGACAGGCCTGTCCGCCGCAGAATCGGCGAAGGCATCTATTTCACCGCGGTCCGCGAGCCGAAATTCAAATCCAACCGGATGACCGCCGTTCTGATCGCACCGCTCGAAAGAACGAAGGCCACCGCACGCGCGCTGGTGCCGTTTCTGCTCCGCAAAGGCTGCGGCGCCTATCCGGATTTCACGGCCCTGAACGAAAAACTCGCCTCGATGTACGGCGCGATCCTCGACGCGGACGTCACCAAATATGCCGATCTTCAGATGATTCATCTGTCGGTGCAGACGGCGGACGATAAATTTTCCATCGCCGGAGAGCCGCTCTGCCGGGAATCCGCCGAACTGCTCTGCTCCGTTTTGACGGACCCGGTGCTCGACAAGTATGGGCATTTTCCGGAGCAGGATTTCCGCGTCGAGCGGAATTATCTGATCGATACCATCGAGAGCGAACTCAACGAGAAGCGCACCTACGCCATCGGCAAATGCACGGAAATTCTGTTCCGCGACGAGCCGTTCGGCGTCAAGCGCTACGGATATAAAGAGGACGCCGAAAAACTCACCGCGGAGGAAGCGACGACCGCGTGGCGCGAGCTGCTGAAAGGCGCACGCATGGAGATTCTCTTCACCGGCCCGGGCGATCCGGAGGACGCGGAACGGGTCTTTACGGAGCGGCTCGGCGGGCTTATGCGGGAACCTTTCGGCGAGCATCCCACGCCGCCGAAGCCCTATTCGGAATATGCGGAGCTGGACGAGCGGATGGACGTCGTGCAGGGGAAACTCGTCATGGCCTACCGACTCGGCGCGCCCGAGGGAGAGACCGAGCAGGCGGCCGCCCGCATGATGGCGGCGCTTTACGGAGGCACGCCGTTCTCCAAGCTCTTCATGAACGTCCGTGAAAAGATGAGCCTTTGTTATTATTGCACGGCCCGCTACGACCGTCCAACCGGCGTCATTTTGGTGGACAGCGGCGTCGAGGCCGCCAACATGACAAAGGCGGAGGAGGAGATCGGAAACGAGCTTTCCGCCGTCGCGGAGGGCGGCTTTACCGAGGAGGAGCGCGGCAATACGCTCCTGCTGGCGGTAAACAGTCTCAAATCCGTCGAGGATTCGCTCGACGGCGCCGAGGGCTGGTATCTGACGAGGATTCTGGACGGCGACATGCGCACGCCCGCGGAGGACGCGGAAACGATTGGCGCCGTCACCGCCGAACAGATCTCGAAGATGGCCGGCCGGGCAAAGCTGGCCGCCGTCTATCGTCTGACCGGGGAGGAGAAAACGGATGCGTAACGAAATCGTGAGAAGTGAACGCCTCGGCGATCAATATGAGATCATCGACCATCCCTCCGGGCTCCGGATGCTGCTGGCGCCGATGGAGGGCTTTCGTTCGGCCTATGCGCTGTTCGGCACGGCCTACGGCTCTATCGACACCGAGATTCATTATGCGGACGGCAGGGTGGATCCCATCCCGCAAGGTACGGCCCACTATCTGGAACACAAGCTGTTTGAGAGCGAGGAGTGCAACGCCTTCGACCGCTTTGCAAAGACCGGGGCCTCCGCCAACGCCTATACCTCCTTCGACCGGACGGCCTACCTGTTTTCCTGCACCGATCATTTTGCCGAATCCATTGAAATCCTGCTCGATTTCGTTACGCATCCGTATTTTACGGCGGAGACGGTCGAGAAGGAGCGCGGCATCATCGGGCAGGAGATCCGCATGTATGACGACAGCCCGGAATGGCGCGTGCTGTTCAATATGCTGACCTCCATGTATGCGAAAAACCCGGTCCGCAACGACATCGCGGGCACGGTGGAGAGCATCGCCGAAATCGACGCGGATCTGCTTTATAAATGTTATGGCGCGTTTTACGACCTGAGCAATATGGTGCTGGCCGTCGCGGGCTGCTTCGACCGGGATGCCGTGCTCAGCGCCGCGGATAAGGTGCTCAAGGCGAAGGAACCGGTGCTCATCCGCCACAGCACCTGCACCGAGCCGCCGGAGGTTTTGCAGTCCTATACCGAGCAGAAGCTGCCGGTCTCCGTGCC
>DAOSWK010000116.1:0-4068 GCA_035593545.1 Oscillospiraceae bacterium
CCAAATCTCTTCGGCGCACCGCCTCTTTCCGAGACAGCCTTGTTAGTATACCATCCCGAACAACCGGTGTCAAGATGTATTTCTCCAAAAAAGCGAAAAATATTCCGGTCATTTTGCACATAGTCTGACCGGATCAAGGATGAGCATCTTCTCCCATTTTTGTCCGAAGAGCGGCATGCTCAAAAGAGAGTGCTCTTGAGAGCAAAAAACGCATAGAGGAAAAGAAACGCTGCAACGAATCCAAGGGCGATGAGTGTCGTAACCAACTTATCCTTGAGTTTGTCCTTGTCAATTTTCAAAACAACCGCCTCCTTTGCGCGTTGGATTTATTATACTGTATCTTCACCGGAAAATCAAACCCCCTTTGATTTTCTCTTTTGCATTGATATAATATAAAGGAATAAATAATAATAAGGAAATTATTCCCTGTTATCACAAGAAAATCACGATGAATTAAAAGGAAATTCACAAATTTCTCTTTAGAATCTGATATGATAAACCATGTTCATAGAGAGGAATTGGAGGGATGGCAATGATTGAGGTACAGCATCTCGTCAAACAGTACGGATCGAAGCGCGCGGTCGACGATATCAGCTTCACGGTCCGGGACGGCGAGATCCTTGGCTTTCTCGGCCCGAACGGCGCGGGAAAATCCACCACGATGAATATTCTGACGGGATATGTTTCCGCCACCTCCGGAACCGTGGCCATTGACGGGCACGAGATTCTGGAGGAGCCGCTGGAAGCGAAAAAGAAGATCGGCTATCTGCCGGAGATGCCGCCGCTTTACGTCGACATGACGGTGGAGGAATATCTGAGCTTCGTATTCGATCTCAAGAAGGTTCGGCTGCCCAAACAGCAGCATGTTGAAGAGGTCTGCGATCTGGTCCGCATCGGCGACGTGCGCGGGCGGGTGATCCGGCATCTCTCCAAAGGCTACCGGCAGAGGGTCGGTCTGGCGCAGGCGCTGCTCGGCAATCCGGATGTCCTGATTTTGGACGAGCCGACCGTCGGCCTCGATCCGAAACAGATCATTGAGATCCGCACGCTGATTCGCGAACTCGGCGAACACCATACCGTGATCCTCTCCTCGCACATTCTGCCGGAGGTACAGGCCGTCTGCGACCGCGTCGTCGTCATCAACAAGGGCCGGCTCGTGGCGGACGGCACGCCGGAGGAGCTCTCCCATGCCCTCTCCACCGACTATAAGCTGACGGTCCGCGTTGAAGGACCGGAAGCGGAGATTCTGGAGACGTTCCGCCGCCTCAGGCACATCGACAAGGCGGAGTCGCTCGGCGAACGGGAGCCCGGCTGCTACGACTTCAATGTGGAGGCCGCCTCCGGATACGACATCCGCAGGAGCGTCTCCGGAGCCGTCTTTGAGCACGGATGGGGACTGCTTGGGATGCGCAGCTCGGAGCTCTCCCTTGAAGATATCTTCCTGCAGCTCACGGAAGACCCCACGGAAGGAGGCAACGCATAATGGGAGCGATTCTGCGGCGTGAACTGAACGCCTATTTCCGCGGCGCGATCGGCTATGTGTATCTCGCGCTGTTTTTTGCCTTCACGGGCATCATCTATTTCATCATCGTTTACAGCGGGCTCTCCTCGATGATGTATACGTTTGCCTATTCGTTTTACATCGGCATGTATCTGATTCCGCTTCTGACGATGCGGCTCCTGAGCGAGGACCGCAAGCTCCGCACCGACCAGCTTCTTTTGACGTCGCCGCTCCGCCTCTCGGAGCTCGTCGTCGGCAAGTTTCTCGCGGCGTTTCTCGTCTTTGCGCTCGGCATCTCCGTCACGATTCCGGAGGCGGTCGTGCTCTCGGCCTTTTCGGAGTTCGACTGGCCGGTCTTCTTCACCAGCCTCGTCGGCATCCTGCTCCTCGGAGCGGCAAGCATCGCGGTCTGCATGCTCTTCTCGGCGATGACCGAAAATCAGATCATCGCGGCCGTCCTCGGCTTCGTCTCGATGCTGCTGCTCTCCATTCTGGATCAGTTTGCCTCCGTGGTTTCCTCCGAAGTCATCAAAAATGCCCTGCTCGGCCTGAGCTTCTATACCCGCTTCTTTAACCTCACGCTCGGCGTGATCGATTTTTCCGACGTCTTCTTCTTCTTCTCGGTGACCGGCGTGTTCCTTTTCCTGACCGCCCGCGTCCTTGAGAAGCAGAGATGGAGCTGAAAGGAGGCTGCACGATGAACGAAAAAGAAAAGAACCTCCCGGAAGAAACTCCGGAGACCGGAACTCCCTCCGCGGAACAGGATTCCGTGGATGAGGCCCTCGACGAGATCGAGGAAAAAGTGAGCACGGACGCCGAAGCCGAACAGCAGGCGGACGCCGTCGAGGATGCCGCCGTCGTTTCGGCGCTGGATTCGCGCCTCGCCCAGAAACGCCGCCGCAAATTCGGCGTCATCGCCACGCTGATTACCGTCGGGGTCGTCGCGGCCGCCGTGGTACTCAATATCCTCGTCGGCAAACTGATGGACCGCTATCCGCTGAGTATCGATCTCACGTCGGATTCTCTCTATGAGATTACGGACGAGACGATCGACTATATTCAGAACCTCGATCAGAACGTTGCGATCCATGTCCTCGCGACGAAAGAGAACCTCTCCTATTCCTATGATTATATGGATCTCGTACAGGCCGGCAAGACGCTTGACGCCTTTGCGCAGAATTCCGATAAAATCACGGTCGATTACGTCGATTTAACGGCCAATCCGACCTTCGCCGCCAATTACCCGGATTACGATCTTCAGGCTTACGACGTGATCTTCGAGAGCGTCGCGGCGGACGGCTCCTCCAGCAATGTTTCCGTCCTCAATTTCTCCGATATGTTCGATTATTCCTACGACGACAACCAGAATCTCACCGCCTCCTCCCATGTGGAGCAGAGCGTGCTCAACGAGATCCTGTATGTGGTGAGCGGCGAGCGGCCGAAGATCGCGTTTATCGGCGGCTTCGGCGAGCTTGCTTCCGACAGCCTCCAGACCCTTGTCAAAGGCAACAACTATGAGGCCGTCACCTGGAATCTTGTGACGGAGGAGGCTCCGGAAGGCGCCGAAATCGCGGTCTGGTTCGGGCCGGAGAACGATCCGGATGAGGATACGCTCAACAAAATCGACACGTTCCTCGCGGGCGGTGGAAAGCTGCTCCTCTTTACAGACCCCTATTGCAGCAGCACCAATCAGCCCACCCTCTCCGCGTTCCTTGCGGAATGGGGCCTCGGCGCGATCGATGGCTTCGCTTTTGAGACGGACTCCTCCAAAATGGTGGGCACGGCGCCGTATTTCCCGATCGTCGAGTTCGACGACACGGAATACTCCTCCGGGCTTGAGACCTCCGGCACTTACGTCGCCTTCTATCTCGCGCGGCCGCTCGAGGTCCTCTTTGAGAGCAAAGGGGACGTCTCGGCCAAGGTGCTGCTCTCTCTCTCCGAGACCTCCGGCTACCATGACGCGAGCCTCATCAACAACTATACGCCGCAGGATGCCGACATCGTCGGAGATGTGACGGTTGCGGCCGAGAGCGAAAACTCCTCAACCGGCGGCAAGGTCTTCCTGTTTGGCTCCACCTATTCCTTCGACTCCGACTTTCTGACGACGAGCGTCCTCTCCAACGCGGAATACATCGTCGGCGTGCTCAATACGCTCTCGGAGCGCGAAGATACCGTCACGATCGCGCCGAAGGACGTCTCCGGCGAGGCCAACACGATGACCGGCTCCGATGTCATCATCAGCTCGGCCGTGTTCATCGTCGTCATTCCGCTCTGTGTGCTCGCGGCCGGCATCTGGGTGCTGATCCGCCGCCGCCATATGTGAGGCTGCCCATGAAGAGACAGACAAAAACCCTGATTGCCGTGCTCGGCGTGTTCGTCCTGCTCTGCGGGGCGCTCGCGGCCGTTCTGCTGACGGATCCCGGCGACGGTGTGGAGGAAACTTCGGAATCCGAATCGGAATCCGAATCCATTTCGCTCGTCGCGCGGGAATATGCGGAACTCGTCTCCGTCTCCGTCAAGGGCGCGGGCGAGCTCTATGCGGTCGGCACCGGGGACGCCACCACCGA
>DAOSWK010000117.1:0-4058 GCA_035593545.1 Oscillospiraceae bacterium
AATGCGCCGGCTAACGGGCGGATCTCACCCTCCAGCGAGAGCTCGCCGATGAACTCGCAGGCGGAGCTGTCGACGCCCGTCTGGCCGCTGGCGATCAGAATTCCGACAAAAATGGGGAGATCATAGAGCGGACCTGTCTTTTTGACGTCGCCCGGCGCGAGGTTGACGACGATTTTCCCCAGCGGAAACTCGTAGCCGCTGTTCTTGATCGCGGAACGCACCCGGTCGCGGGACTCCTTGACGGCGACATCCGGCAGACCAACGATTTCAAAGGATGGGAACTGCCCGTCAATATCCACTTCGACGGAGACTTTATATGCGCTGATCCCCAAAAGCCCCATGCTCGCGCAGGCGCAGAACATATTTCCATCGCCGCCTTCCCCATGATTCAACATTTAACCAGTTTTATTATATATCAAAATCGGTGCGAATTACAAGGGTCAAAGAAAAGAATGGGAAAACGGCCCGGATCGCGGCGCTTTCTGTTTTCCCGATGCGGCGGCCGACGGAACGCCACGGAGCGAAAGGGTCCCGGCGGCAACCGGTTTTTCATCAAAAGCGGACGTTCCGGAAAGAAGTTGATCTCCCCGGCGAGAGACCTTGAAACCTTGCGTTTCTTATAACGGAAGACTATAATAAATTTATCAAACAACGACCGGAGGGGTTTGCTGTGGACGAAAAAAACGAATATCAGCGCTGGCGCAGCGGCACCGATGAAAAGACCGCCGCCGAGCTTGCCGCCATCGAAAACGATGAGGAAGAGATCCGGGAACGCTTTTACCGGAGGCTGGAATTCGGCACCGCCGGGCTCCGGGGCCTCCTCGAAGCCGGAACCAACCGAATGAACGTCTACACCGTGCGGCAGGCGACACAGGGGCTGGCCGAATACCTGAAGCAGTCCGCGGAGAATCCGTCGGCCGCGGTCGCCTACGATACGCGCCGCTGCTCCGAGCTCTTTGCGAGGGAGGCCGCCTCCGTGCTCGCCGCGAACGGCGTCAAGGTCTGGCTCTATACCGAGCCCGCGCCGACGCCGATGCTCTCCTATGCCGTACGGGAACGCTTTTGCAGCGCCGGCATCAACATCACCGCAAGCCACAACCCCGCCGCCTACAACGGCTATAAAGTTTACGGCGCGGACGGCTGCCAAATCGGCCCCGAGACCGCAAATATCGTCTCCGGCCTGATCGCGGAGACCGACGTCCTGACCGGCGCGAAAACCTGCGATTTCGACGCCGCCGTGGCGGAGAAAAAGATTTTGCTGCTGCCGGACAGCTTCTGGCGGCGCTACATCGCGCGTGTCATTCAGGAGGGCGTCGACCGGGCGCACCATGCCGACAACGACCTCTCCATCGCCTACACGCCGCTCAACGGCACCGGTCGGGAACCCGTCGTCCGCTGCCTCTCGCTCGCGGGCTTCGGCAACATCTTCCCGGTGGAGGATCAGTTCCGCCCGGACGGCGACTTTTCCACCTGCCCGTTCCCGAACCCGGAGCTGCCCGAGGCGCTCGAGCTCGGCATCCGGCTGGCGAAAAAAGAAAACTGTGATTTTCTTCTGGCAACCGACCCGGACTGCGACCGCGCGGGCGTCGCGGCAAAGGACGGGGACGGATACCGTATCCTGACCGGCAATGAGGTTGGCGCCCTGCTGTTGGATTTTATCGCGCGGGCGAGGATCGAAAACGGCATCATGCCCGAGCGCCCGGTCGCGGTGCGCTCCATCGTCTCCACCCGGCTCGCCGACGCCGTCGCCGCACACTACGGCATTGAAATGCGAAAGGTCTTTACCGGCTTCCGTTATGTCGGGCAGGTCATCGCCGATCTCGAAGCCGCCGGAGAGGCCGGGCGCTATCTCTTCGGCTTCGAGGAGAGTTGCGGCTATCTGAGCGGCACCTACGTCCGCGATAAAGACGCCGTCAACGCCTCGCTGCTGATCTGTGAGGCCGCCGCCTACTGGAAGCGGAATGGCCTCACCCTTGCCGGCGCGGTCGACCGGCTGCGGGAAGAGTACGGCTATTATTTCGACAGCCAGTCCAACTTCTACTGCGAGGGAATCTCCGGCGCGGAGAAGATTCAAAACGCCCTGCGCGTTCTGCGCAAACAGGCTCCGGCGGCGCTCGCCGGACGCCCTGTGACCGCGGTCCGGGACTTTTTGCCGGAAGCCGACATGCTGGAACTGACGCTCGGGGAGGATGCCTCCGTAATCATCCGCCCCTCCGGCACCGAACCGAAGGTCAAGGCGTATTATTCCGTCCGCGGGGAAAACAAAACCGACGCCGAAGCCGCGGCCGCCTCGCTCGTGACCGCCGTGACGGAGCTGCTCGATCTATGAAGTTGCGACGGAGCCGCCCGGCCTGTGAGGCACCGTCAAAAGCGCCCGTTTTCCGGCCTTTTTCGGCAAAACGAACCGTCCTTGCTTCCTTCAATTTTCCGAAAAAAAAGATTGCATTTCCGGCATGTTTGTGTTAGAATACGCTTACTGGTGTAAAAAAACGGGTTTATTTTAGATATAAGCTCTGTAAGAAAGAGGTGACATACATGAAGAAGGGTATTCATCCGGATTATGGTCCGACCACCATCACCTGCGCATGCGGCGAGGTCTGGCAGATCTGCTCCACCAAGAAAGACATCCACGTAGAAATCTGCTCCAAATGCCATCCGTTCTACACAGGGCGTCAGAAGCTTGTTGACACCGGCGGCCGTGTCGACCGCTTCAAGAAGCGTTTCGGCATGGAATAATCCAAAACGAAAGCCCGGTTTTCCGGGCTTTTTTTCTTAAGATTCGGGATTCGGAAGGGAGGCGTCCGCATGCCCGCATACAAAACCGCCGAAAAATACGGCGAGGCGGAGTTTACCGAGAAAAAATCCCGTTTCATCGGGCATCTGGCTCCGGTCTCCTCCGAGGAGGAGGCGCTCGCCTTTCTGGAGAAAATTCGCGCGGAGAACCGCACTGCAAGCCATAACGTCTTTGCTTACCGTCTCCGGGAGCGGAACCTTGAGCGCGCCTCCGACGACGGCGAACCTCAGGGTACGGCCGGCATACCGGCGCTGAAGGTGCTCCAAGGGAAGGAGCTCGTAGACTGCTGCTGCGTCGTGACGCGGTATTTCGGCGGCACGCTGCTCGGCACCGGCGGGCTCGCAAGGGCCTATACGCAGGCGGCCGTCCTCGCGTGCCATGCTTCCGGCATCCTCACGATGGCCGAGATGCTCGACCTTGAGCTGGGGACGGATTACCTCGGTTACGGCAGGCTGGAGCATTATGCGGCGGAAAAGGGCATCCGGGTGCTCGGCGCGGAGTTCGGCGCTTCGGTCGTCTTCAGGCTGCGTATCCTTCCGGAGGATCTTCCCTCGTTTGAGCACGATATCGCGGAGCTGACAAACGGCGCCGTCAAGCCCGTGCTCATGGGAAAGGGTTGGCACGCCGCGGAAACCGAATAAAGAATTGCGGCGGCGGAAGTTCTCCATGCCGGCGGAAGTCCCCGACCCCTTATATGCTCCGCGCGGGAGAGGGACGGATATTTTTCGCAACAAAGGGCCCGGAAAACAGTCGGAGCGCGTTTTTCGCTTTGGAACGGCCAATCTCAAGCCGGGCAGGCTTTTTAGAGCTTCTTTGGCGGACGGATGGTGGGGCGAGCGAAAAATAGTCTCCAAAGCTGTGGCCGGAGAGATAACATGGGTAAAACCGGGAAAGAGGAATCGTTATGACTTTGGAAGAGGCAGCCGTGCGCTATGGGAACGACCAGTTCGCGACAAAGGCGCTCGGCGCGGTGATTGAGGAAGTTGGGGACGGTTATGCGAAATGCTCGCTGGAACTCCGGGATGTTCATAGAAATTCCGTCGGAAACGTGATGGGCGGCGTTCCGGCCGTGTTGGCGGACTTCTGCTTTGCGGTCGCTTCCGACGCGGAAGTCAGCCGCATCGTCACCCTCAACTGCAGCCTGACCTATCTCGGCATGGCCAAGGACGGCCGTCTGGTCGCCGAAGGGCGTCGGATCAAGGACGGCCGCAGCACCTGCTGCTACACGGTGGATATCACGGACGGCATCGGAACGCAGGTGGCG
>DAOSWK010000118.1:0-4015 GCA_035593545.1 Oscillospiraceae bacterium
CGTCCGCCATGAAAATTCCGACCACATGTGGGTGTGCCAGGTGGACGTGGGACAGGGAAAGCCCCTGCAGATCGTTACCGGCGCGCAGAACGTCCGGCAGGGCGATCTCGCCCCCACGGCGCTCGACGGCAGCACGCTGCCCGGCGGCGTCACGATTCGTACCGGCACGCTCCGGGGCTTGGAGAGCCGCGGCATGCTCTGCTCCCTGCGGGAGCTCGGCTTTGAGCAGCGCGACTTCCCCTACGCGATCGAGGACGGCATTCTGATCATCGAAGAGGACTGCCGGCCCGGCGACGACATCCGCACGGCGCTCGGCCTCGACGACGTCACCGTCGAATTCGAGATCACCTCGAACCGCCCGGACTGCCTCTCCGTCATCGGACTCGCGCGGGAGGCCTCCGCGACCTTCGACAAGCCGCTCCATCTTCATACTCCGGTCATTCAGCATGAGACCGGCGACATCCGCGACCTGCTCTCCGTGGAAGTCCGGAATCCGAAGCTCTGCCGCCGTTACGTCGCCCGGATGATTAAAAATATCAAAATCGCTCCGTCGCCGAGATGGATGCGGGAACGGCTCCGCGCCTCGGGTGTGCGGCCGATCAACAACCTCGTCGACATCACCAACTTCGTCATGCTCGAATACGGTCAGCCGATGCACGCCTTCGACTACAAATACCTCAAAGGCCATAAAATCGTCGTGCGCAACGCGGAGGAGGGCGAATCCATCGAGACGCTCGACGGCGTGGAGCGCAAACTCTCGCCCGAAATGCTCGTGATCTGCGACGAGGAGAAACCCTCCTGCGTCGCCGGCGTGATGGGCGGCGAATACAGCGGCATTCAGGACGACACCGAGACCGTCGTCTTTGAATCCGCGAACTTCCTCGGCTCCTCTGTGCGCAAAACCGCGCAGAAGCTCGGCATGCGCACCGAGAGCTCCGGCCGCTTTGAAAAAGAACTCGATTCCCGGATGTGCCTTCCGGCCGTCCAGAGGGCCTGCGAACTCGTCGAACTGCTCGGCGCGGGCGAGGTCGTCGGCGGCTGGATCGACGTCGACAACGCCAATTACGAAGATTACCGTCTGCCGCTCCATGCCGACTGGATCAATCGTTTCCTCGGCATCGACGTCACGCCGGACTATATGAAAGAGGTTCTCCTGAAACTCGATTTCCGCTTCGACGGCGACACCATGATCGTGCCGAGCTACCGTGCCGACGTCCGCCACAAGGCCGACGTCGCCGAGGAGATCGCCCGCTTCTACGGATACGACAAGATCCCGGACGACGTCTCCGGCAGCATCAACGAGGGCGGTTACAGCGAACGCCAGCTCTTTGAGAAGGAACTGCGCCGCCTCTTCCTCGCGAACGGCTGCTATGAGGTCGCCACCTACTCGTTCATCAGCCCGAAATTCTACGACAAAATCTGCATGCCGGCGGATTCCGCGCTTCGCAGGAGCCTCGTCATTGCGAACCCGCTCGGCGAGGACACCTCGATCATGCGCACCACCTGCCTGCCTTCGATGATGGACGTGATCGCCCGCAACTACTGCAACCGCAACATTGACGGCCGTTTCTTTGAGATCGGCACCGTCTATATGCCGAACGGCTCCCCGGATGAGCTTCCGGATGAGCGCGCCGTCGCCGTGATCGGCACCTACGGCGAAAAAGAGGATTTCTTCGCCATCAAGGGCATGCTCGAGGAGACCTTCAAGAAACTGTGGGTTTCCGGCATCGAATATGAAGCTGTCCGCGACAATCCGACCTTCCATCCCGGCCGCTGCGCAAGAATTCTCCTGAACGGCGAAGAGATCGGCTGGATCGGTGAGGCGTCGCCGAAAGTGCTTAACAACTACGGCGTCGGCACCGCCGCCTATATCGCCCAGTTCGACATCACAAAAATCTTTGAAGCCCGCGTCACCGGCCAGAAATTTAAGCCCCTGCCGAAATTCCCGGCCTCCACGCGCGACCTCGCCATCGTCTGCGCGAAAGAGACGCCCGCGGCCTCTCTGGAAAAGGCCATCCGCGGGGCGGCCGGCAATCTGCTCGAAAAGCTCGAGCTCTTCGACGTCTATACCGGCGCTCAGGTCGGCGAGGGCAAAAAGAGCGTCGCCTACACGGTCACGCTCCGTGCCGCCGACCGCACGCTCACCGTCGAGGAGGGCGACCGCACCGTTGCCAAGATCCTTCGCGCCCTTCAGGAGCTCGGCGCCCAACTCCGCGCCTGACAACCTATCTCCGTTGGCTCCGGTCTCACCGCCGGGGCCTGTTTTTTTTGAAACGCTCCCTGTCCGGAGAACTACCAAATCCGGAGAAGACCATAGGGATGACCGCCGCCAAGATTTTTTGCGCCCCGACACTTCACTTTTCCCGGAAAATTTTGCGGCAGGAATCCATACCTCTACAGATTTGCTCGTAGGATACGGCACCGGACGTTGGATTTACCGTTGCGGCCTGCCTTTCCTCCGAGGCGATGAAAGAGCCGTGTAGCCCATTCTCCGAAGAGAGAGAATCCTCATAAATAAGCCAAAATAAAGGCCTCCCCTCTGCGGAGCAGCCTTTATTTTATATTCCATATTATCATATTCCGAATTAGATTAAATGAAAATTTCTTTCCAGAAGCTCGTTCCGGAGAGATTTTCCTGTGAAATCCCGAACAGCTCCATGATCGTCGCGGCCTCGTCGGCGAATGAGGTCCGGGTGCCGAGGTCGGTGTTCGGGCGGACATGGTTTCCGCAGACCAGCAGCGGGATGTATTCCCGTGAGTGGTCCGTGGAGGGCGTCGAGGGGTCGCAGCCATGGTCGGCCGTGATCATCAGGACGTCCTCGGGGCGCATCTTTTGGAGGAAGCCACCGAGCCAGAGATCGAAACGGGAGAGCGCTCCCGCATAGCCGGGCGCGTCGTTGCGGTGGCCGTAGACCATATCGAAATCGACGAGGTTTACAAAACACAGGCCCCGGAAATCCCGTTCCTGCCATTCGGCAGTCGCCCGCATGCCGATTTCGTTCGGGCCGGTGCGCTGGAATTCGGTGAGACCACGGCCCGCAAAGATGTCGTTGATCTTGCCGATGCCGATCACGTCGAAGCCCGCGTTTTTCAGCAGGTCGAGCGCCGTCTCCTGCGGCGGCAATAGAGAGATGTCGTGTCGGTTGGCGGTGCGGACAAAATCCGGCCACTCCCCGGTGAAGGGCCTTGCGATGATACGCCCGACCGCATGTTCCCCGCAAAAGACCCGCCGCGCCGTCTCACAGATCGAGTAAAGCTCCGGCACCGGGATCACCGATTCGTGCGCCGCGATCTGGCAGACGCTGTCCGCCGAGGTGTAGACGATCGGTTTTCCGGTCGCCATGTGCTCCCGGCCGAAATCATAGATGACCTGCGTGCCGGAATAGGGACGGTTGCAAAGCACCTTCCGGCCGATCGCCGCCTCCAGCGCCGCGATCACTTCCGGCGGAAATCCGTTCGGATAGGTGGGCAGTGGTCGTTCTGAAATGCAGCCCGTAAGTTCCCAGTGGCCGATCGTCGTATCCTTGCCGCGGCTCTGTTCCGTTAGACGGCAGAAGGCGCCGAGAGGGTGTTCCGCCTTCTGGATGGAGTTTACGCCGGCAATACTGCCGAGGCCGAGCGAAATCAGATTCGGCACGGAGAGCGCCCCGGTCGCCGCGCAGGCCGCAAGCGTATTGCTGCCCTCGTCGCCGAACTGTGCCGCATCCGGCAGCGCGCCGATGCCGAAACTGTCGAGAACAATCCAGAATACCCGTCTCACAGACACCGTTGTCTCTCCCTTCAGGCTCCCGCGAATACAACCACAAAGAGCCTTCTCAAAAATCGGCTCTCTTCCTCCGGCCTCTGATTTTCGTTTTATTTTATAAGCAGGGGATTCCCTTTTACCAGCGGACGCTGAAAGATTTTCAGAAGCCGGTTTTCTTCCGTTCAGTCCCGCGGATCCGGCCCGGAGGAGGCCGTCTCAATATCCGCCCGATCTTTTTTTCCTTTTATCACAAGGTAGCTCTTCGTCGAG
>DAOSWK010000119.1:0-3967 GCA_035593545.1 Oscillospiraceae bacterium
TTTCCTTTAAAAAGAGCGCCGCAAGCAGCACCTTCGTCTGCTCGCCGTTCGAGAGCGTACCGAACGGGCGGTACAGTACCTCCTCGCCGAGCTCCAGCAGGGAAAGTTCCCGCAAAAGCTCCCAGCGGGGCAGACTGCCGTCGATATCCTCCACGACGCCGAGGGCGTCTTTGCTCTTATCCGTGACCTCGAAAGGGAAGTATTCAAAGGCGACGGAGGCCGAAATGGTACCATGGTAGGGGTATTTGCCGAGCAGCAGGTTCAGAAACGTCGTCTTGCCTCTGCCGTTTCTGCCCGTAAAGCCGAGCTTCCAATCGGTGTCGATCTGAAAGCTGACGTTTTCAAAAATATTGTCGTAACTGCCCTCATAGGCAAACGTGAGATTGGAAATGTCGATTAGCGACATGGCCGTGTCCTCCTGTAAAAAAATAGAGCGGCAGGAAAGAAAATCCCCGCAGCTCCAAAAACACGTCCATGCCCGCCTAAAACAGGTGGAATAAGGCCATATCGCCGAGTTTCCGGAATCCGCACTTTCCTGCACAGGCACAACAAACAAAGCGGACGATGCCGCGATCATGTTTCGTCATGCCTTACGATTCAGCAGGAAAAGTTGCGCATCCTTTCAACTCCCATCCATATATTCTATTGGTATCATAACAACTCCGAACACGGTTTGCAAGAGGAAATTCCCGCATTTTGGTCTTGAAAATCTCGAATATGCAGGAAAGTACTTTTTTCTTTTCCATAGATTGTAGTATAATATGGAAAAGAAAAAAAGAGGAGGAGGCGCGGTTTGAAAAGGACCTTTGTCGTACATTCGGCGGCGGACGCGGTGATGATGTTTTTCGACAAGCGCGTCACCCGCTGCGCGTCGTCGCTCTCATATTATCTTTCGCTCTCCATTTTTCCGGCGCTGATCTGCGCGCACTGGATCCTCGGTATGCTCGGGCAGGACCTGATTGCAATCTTGGAGGAATTCTCTGACCTCGTTCCGGTCAGCGCCTTACAGCAGATCGAGGAATATCTGAGCTACGTTTCCAAGGCCGAATCCCCGGCGCTGCTGACGGCGGGACTGCTCGCCGATGTGACGACCGGCTCGGCGGCTTTCCGCCAACTGCTCGATATGGTGCGGGATATTTACGGCGGCCACCGGAATCATACGGTTTTTCACTATATCGTCAGTGTCCTGAGCGCGATCCTGCTGCTGGCCGTGATCTATCTCGGCGCGCTGCTGATCATAGGCGGCAACTGGCTGCTGAAGGTGCTGGATCCGTATTTCGGCCTCGCAAAATACGCGGCGCTCTGGTCGGTTTTCCGGTTTGTTCCGCTGCTGCTGTTTCTGTTTATTTTTCTCTATTTTCTCTATAAAGCCGCGGCATGGCGCAGCGACCACAACGCGGCGTTCGTTCCCGGCGCGGCGGCGGCCTCCGTGGCGGTCGTCGTGGTCAGCTCCATATTCTCGTGGTTCATCGGCCTGTCGGTGCGCTATTCGCTGATCTACGGCTCTCTGGCATCGTTCATCATCCTGATGATCTGGCTGTATATCACCAGCAACGTCATCATCATCGGCGCGCTCATCAACAACGTCTGGAAGAGCGGCCCGATGAAGGTTCGGCACGATCTCTGACTTTCCGGAAAAACAGAAACGGTATGGGAATTCTCTCCCATACCGTTTTTTATGTCCGAAAACAGGGCCGCGCGGGTCCCATGGGGCGTCCGCCGGCCGTGATTTCCCGATCCACAGCATTACCGATAGGCTGTGCGCTCACCTCCGGCAGATCCCCGGTTTCGCGCCGGGCGGGGTTTGCTCTTTCTGGATCCGGGACCTGCTTCCGGCGGGGTTCCGGTCCCTTCCATACGTAGGGGGTGTTTTTTTGCGTCCGGGATTCTCTCCCGACGCGGCCGATTTTTCTCATGCGGCCTGTTTTATCCGGTCCCCCGCGGCGCGTTCAGCAGCGGCCCAGCGTATGCATCTGGAGCCGGACGCGCTCGACCTTAGAGGTCCGGTCCGGCGCGGAGATCTCGTGGACGACGTATTCCGGGTCGACCATCGCCAGCAGATCGTTGACCAGCGGATTCGTGATCGGGTTGTGCTGGTCGATTTTTAGAATCCATTCATAGGACTGGGCAAAGCAGTCGTAAAAGTCCTTCTCCGGCACGATGTGCCGCGCGAGCATGTCGGAGAGCACGTCTCCGCTCAAGGACTGGTGCAGGTGGAGACCCTTTATGTATTTGGCGAGTTCTCCGTGGCGCTTGACACAGTCCATCACCCAGCGCAGACCCTGTTCGTCGTCGGTGATATGCTGATTCGCGTTCATCAGGTGGCCGGTATCGAGCAGGAGGCCCTTGTTTTCATAATGCACGCGGTCGAGCAGGTACTCGGTCTCATGGGGGTCGATGAAATGATGGCCCGGGGTGAACAGGTTCTCGAGCAGCAGCTTGAAATGATAGTTCTTCCCATCCGTCAACTCATTCAGAAGTTCGGCGGAAGCGTCGAAGATTTCCCGGTTGTTGTGTTCCCATTGGTAGCTGAAAATCTCCTCGTTGGAGACGTCCGAAATATGAAAAACCGCGTATTCGGCGCCCATCGCTTCGGCGTAGTCCATATCCGCCTGAAAGAGTTTCTTAAATTCCTCCCGGTTTTTGGACTGATAGTAGCCCTCCCACAGCTCGCGGCTGCCGAAATGTTTTTCGAGATAGGCCGTGTTGCCGTTCCAGAAATCGATCCAGTTGGGATAAAAGAGCAGGTGGCAGCCGACGACGTAATCCGGCGTATAGATGCCGGTATCATCCGGGCCGCCGCGGATGACCTCGACGCCGTCGCAGCAGCAATCGCGGACGAACTGCAGCATATCCTCGCGGTTTTGATATGCGTCCAGCCAGTTCTTTTCACTGACCACATTGACAAGATGTTTCACAGTAGCACCTCCGGGGAAAGTATGCTATAATTATAAGCGACCTTGCGGAAAAAAGCGTTTCCCTGTATTAGTTTAGCAAAAAAGGAAAGAAACGAAAAGGGAAAACGCAGTAAAATAAAAGAAAAAAATAAAATTTTGGAGGAATTCCTATGAAATATGAAGAAGCACTTGAAGAGATCGTATCTGCGGATCAGGAGGCTATCCGGCGTTCCGAGGCGCGCTGGGCCGGCATTGCGAAGCCGTTGGGCAGCCTCGGCGTGCTGGAGACGGACGTCACGAAGATCGCCGGCATCAAAGGCGACGACTATGTGCATCTTGGCAAGAAGGCCGTCATTGCGATGTGCGCCGACAACGGCGTCGTCGAAGAGGGCGTCACCCAGACCGGTCAGGAGGTCACCGCCATCGTGACGGAAAACATGGCCAAAGATATGAGCTCCGTCTGCCAGATGGCAAAAATCGCCGGAGCCGACATGTTCCCGGTGGACATCGGTGTCTACCGTCCGGTCGTCGGCGAGAAGATCCTTCAGAAATGCGTCCGCCGCTGCACGGCCAATATCACCAAAGGCCCGGCCATGACGCCGGAGGAGACGAGACAGGCCGTTGAGACCGGCATCAACCTCGTCGGCGAACTGAAACAGCGCGGCTACGGCATCTTCGCGACCGGAGAAATGGGCATCGGCAATACCACGACGAGCAGCGCGGTCGTCTCCGTGCTGCTGGATCAGCCGGTCGAAGCGATGACCGGACGGGGCGCCGGGCTCTCCACCGAGGGGTATCGGAAGAAGATCAATGCGATCAAAAGGGCCGTTGAGGTGAACCGTCCCGATCCGAACGACGCCTTCGACGTGCTTCAGAAGATCGGCGGCCTCGATATTGCAGGCTTGGTCGGTATCTTTCTCGGCGGCGCGGTTTATCATGTGCCGATCGTCATCGACGGCTTCATCAGCGGGGCGGCGGCCCTGATCGCGCAGCGCATCCGCCCGGAGACGAAGGATTATATGCTCGGCAGCCATATCTCCCGGGAGCCTGCCGGACGGCTGCTGATCGGA
>DAOSWK010000021.1:0-21076 GCA_035593545.1 Oscillospiraceae bacterium
CCGGCGCCTATGTCGATTTATTTCGGGCAAGGTGCGCAGCCGCCTGCGGAAAGACAAAATCCGACATGGCAAGGGACTGGCCGCAGTCCTATGCGGGGCGGGAATTCATCGCCGAGCGCGCGATCCGGAATCGCTCTCTTTACAGCGCGGCGGTGCTCTCCGGGATGCTGGACATCCTGCTCACGGCCGACAGAAAAATCAAAAGCACCGGCACGGATCCGCGGATGGTTCTGGAAGAGGCCGTCGGCAGACTATTTCTGGCCGGGCGGGGGAGCTGAAGGTGGAACCGTCACAAAAACCGTTTAAACTGAGAGAAACTCTCATCGTGGAGGGGAAATACGATAAAATCCGGCTTTCCGAGCTGGTGGAGGGAAATATCCTCGCGCTGGACGGTTTCCGGATCTATAACGATAAGGAGCGCTTCGCGATGATCCGCGCCCTCGCCGCCAAGACCGGCATCGCCGTGCTGACGGATTCCGACCCGGCGGGATTTCAGCTCCGCGGGTATCTCGCCTCGTCGATTCCAGCGGATCAGATCCGGCAGATCTATATCCCGGACATCCCCGGCAAGGAGAAGCGCAAAGTTCATGCCGGGAAAGCCGGTCTCCTCGGCGTAGAGGGCATGGATACGGAGACCCTCCGTCGCGCATTTGAGGCCGCCGGTCTCGGAACCGATTCCGGGGAAGAACGCCCGGCGCCGCTCTCCAAGGCGTGCCTTTATGAGCTCGGGCTTTCCGGCGGAAAAGGGTCTCACCTGCTTCGGGAGAAGATCTGCGAGCGTTACCGCCTGCCGAAGCGCCTCTCGGCCAATGCCCTCGGAGAGGTGCTCGCCGTTCTGACGACGGAGGAAGAACTACGCGGCGCCGCGGCGGAGCTTCGGGCCGCGTTAAAATAGCTTTTTCTTTGGGGAGCAGGCTTTGCATTCCGGAGAAGGAACTTCTGTTTTCTCTGAGGAAACCGTTTCTTAAAAAAACCGTACTTGTTCTTCGAGAGAATCATCCTTTGAGAGGATAAAGACCTTGCTTTCCTCAGAGAGCATGGTCAAAGATAGATTTCCGCCGCGTCGGAGCTTCGGGACGCGGGAACCGTCTTCCATAAAAAAGCAGTTTCTGTTTTTCCGGCGCAGGAAAATATCCAGCGGCGGAAGGGCTTCAAAAGATATCCGGACCGGCGGCTGCCGGAATCATAAAAAAGAGGAGGGCGTCTGTGCAGCTTTACAGCCTTACATTTCTCTATCTGTTTCTGCCGGTCTCCCTGGCGCTCTTTCTGATCACGCCCGCAAAATGGAGAAGCGCCGCGCTGTTTCTGATCTCCATCGCGTTTTATGGCCTCTCGCAGCCGGATCAGTTTTTGATCTTCTGCGGCGTGCTCGTCTTTCAGTATGCGCTGTCCGAGGGCCTGCGCAGAACCGAGGGAAGCCCCAAGCTCCACAAGGCGATCTATGTCTTCGGCATCATGGAAAACGCCGGCGTGATGATTCTGTTTTCCGCGCTCAACCAGATCACCGGCCGGGCGATTCCGCTGGGAACGATGGTCGTCGCCTTCACCTCGCTCGGCTATCTGGTGGACGTCTATAAATACGATGCGGAATATGAGACAAATTTTTTCCGTTTCGGACTGTTTCTCGGCTTTTTCGCCAAGCTCTATCGCGGCCCTTTGGTGCGGATCGACAACCTCTGGAAGAAGCCGGTTCCTCCCAAGCCGACGCTTGAACAGATCGGCAATGGGCTCGTGAAATTCATCCGCGGTCTCGCGAAATATGTGCTGTTGTCGGTGCCGATCGGTCAGGTCTGCGCGAACCTGAAAGCCGCGGACGAGCTGACGGTGGTCGGCGCGTGGATGGTGATGATCACCTTCGCGATGAAGATCTTTTTCGATCTGTCGGGCTTCTGCGACATGGCGCGCGGGCTCGGGCTCTGTTTCGGTCTCGAATTGCCCAAGAACTTCTGGTTCCCATTCCAGAGTGCCTCGGTCACGGAATTTTTCTCCCGTTTTAACATGACGGTCACGGAATTCTTCCATTATTATGTGTATGATAATCTTAAATCCGAAAAACCGACGCCGCTACAGGACGCGCTCAATACGTCGCTCGTCTGTATGCTGGCCGGCGTCTGGTTCGGTATCCGGATGAATTTCATCGTCTGGGGTCTCTATATTGCGGCGTTCATCCTGCTGGAAAAATGGTTCCTCGGCCGCTATCTGGAGCGCATTCCGCGGTTCTTTACCGGCATCTACACGTTCTGCATCACGATGCTGTCGATGGTCATCTTCTCCGCGGATTCCCTCGGGGAGATGCTCCGCTACTTTGGGGCGATGTTCGGCTTCTCCGCCAGCTTCTCCACGACGGAGACCGCCTACGACATTTCCGGCAGCGTGATCCCGCTGATCGCCGGGGCGGTTTTGCTGACCAACTTCATGAGCGTGCTCATCCATCGGCTCCGCCGCCGCAGCCCAAACGTGGGCGGCGTGTACGACCTTGTGATGAGCACGGCGCTGCTTGCCCTCTGCACGGCCTATCTGCTCTGACCGGAGCGTCGTCATTCTTTTGAAAAGGAGGTGCCGCCGTTGAAAAAAGCAATCGCCCTGTTTCTGGCCGCCGTGCTTACGGTTTCCGGAGTGCTCGCGCTGCTCAGTGGGAAGGCGTTCCCCATCCCAAATTTCGGGGCTCTTTCATCGGGTAGCTTTTCCGCGGGGATCGAGTCGTTCCTCTCGGAGAATTTGCCTGAGCGAGATCAGCTTTCTCAGCTCGCGGTGCGCCTGCTCTATCTCTCCGGCCGGCGCGAGTTCGACGGCGTCTTCATCGGCGAGGACGGTTCCCTGCTCAAGAATATCGAAGCGCCGGAGACCGATACGACAAAATCTTCGGCGGAGGCAATCGGGGATTTCGTCTCGGATCATAGAGCCGGCGCCTGCGTCATGCTGATTCCGACGGCGGTCATCATCAAGCAACAGGAGATCAACAGCGCCGCCGCGGACCGCCTCTACAACCAGCGCCACATGATCTCCGAGGTCTATGCGGATCTCTCCGGCAAGGCTGTGACCGTCGATGTCTACCAGTCCCTTTTTGCGCACCGCAGCGAATATATTTATTATAATACGGAAGAAAACCTGACCTCGCTCGGCGGCTATTACGTCTACAGCGAATATGCCTCCGCGCTCAACCTCCGCGTAAGGCCGATTTCCGATTTCAACATCGCCTACGCGGCCCATGGGTTCAAGGGCTCTCTGGCATCCGGCGCGCTCGGCGAGTACGCATCCGGCGATTTTATCGCCATGTATGCCTATACGCAGTATGAGCGCGAATACACCGTGACCCACACGGCCGCAGACGGCACTCGGACGGTGCAGGAGGGGCTGTACGACCGTCAGACGGACTGGAACGACCCGACAGACATCCTGCTCGGAGGACTCACTCCGGTCACGGAGATCGACGCAAACGGCCCATACGAAGAATGGCTGCTGGTTTTCGGCGACGAAACCGCAAAGAGTTGGCTGCCGTTTCTGGCAAACCACTATGCCCATATCACCTTCGTCGATCTTTCTGCCGTCCCGGACAGCATGCTTGCGGCGATCCGGGTCTCCGACTACCAACAGGTGCTCTTTGCTTACAGTGCCGACACCTTTTTGGAGGGAGCCGGTCTGGACCGCCTGACGCTGTTGGCAGAATGACGCCTGCGTTGCCGCCATGAAACAATCTTTTAAAGAAAAGATGCCTTTCAGGGAATATGATTCATAAAAGACGCCCGGAGCGGATACTCTGGGCGTTTTTTTATAATTCCGGCAAAAGATGGATGCTTCCGGGATTCGGAATTCCCGATCCGAGGCACCGCAGGTTGGGGTCAACGCGGGCCGCCGATGGAACGGATAGCCCTGACGATGGTTCCGGCAAAGAACGGGTGCTTTCGAAAATCAGGGCTCCGATCCGAAGCATCGCAGAAAGAATATGCCGGATGGGATGAATCTTTGGGGAGAAAGCGGCGTCCGGGGCACTTTCCATCGGCGGAGAAGGTTCCCTTTCCGTCTTTTTAAATCATGACCCGCGTCTTTTCGTTCATTGCGCCGGCGAGCTGGGCATATTTGAGCGCGGAATAGGAGGAATTCCCCGGCAGAACCTCATAATAGTCCCCGGCGCAGCAGAATTCGAGCCGGCAGCGCATCTGCACCGAGATGTCGCTGAGCCCGGAGAGTGGAAAGGAAAAGACCTTGCCGCCCTCGATCTCAAATTCCATCCGGTCCGGGTGGAGAGAGAGCGTCCCGGAACCGAGCGGACGGCTCTCGGAAGCGCCGGGCAGGCAGGTAAAAAGCAGGACGCCGGAATCTGCGGTGAGATGGGTTTCGGGAGGAAGGAGCGCAAACTCCGGCCCGATCGCTTTGGTACGGGCCTTTTGCCAGCGTACCCATTCCCCGATGTCGGAAAACGGCAGCTTGTCTCCGCCGGGTTTTCGGAATTTCATCTGCTCGTCGAGAATCAGCGTAAGGCCGCACGCCGAGCAGACGATCCGGTCGCCTTTTGTATGGAAAGTACCGAGCTTTCCGCAGACCGGGCAAAGGTAGAGCGCCGCCTCGAGCGATTCCGCGCGGTGCAGACATTTTCGACGGCAGGGGTGCGCCGCCTCATACGCATAACCGTCGGCGACGAGATGCTCGCCGATCAACCGATCGACCTCCTCGTCCGTCATGGCGGCGAGTTCTTCGGCGGTATACTGTGCCGCGAAAGTTCCCTCCAGATTGCCCTTCCGGACGAAAGACGTCCAGCGGGGCATGCTGAAATAGCCGCCCTCGATGCGGTAAATATAGAGCGGGACGCCGCATTTCCGGATCAGCCGGCCGGTTCCCGGGTAGGCGGAGGCGGTGCGGCCGTCCCAGGTGCAGCTCCCCTCCGGGAAAATGCAGACGCTGTATCCCGCGCGGATGCAGTGCAGGATTTCTGCCGCGGAACGGGCCTCGGTCCGGGCCTTCATCCGGAAGATCGGGCTGGCCAGAAAGCGGATCAGCCAGCTCTTAAAGCCCATCCGGGCAAGATGATCCCCGGCGACGAAGTACATCTGCTGCCGAAAAGCCGCGGCCACCAGCAAAGGATCCCAGTTCGAGGTGTGGTTGCAGACGACGAAGCACGCTTCGGACGGATTGTCGACTTTTTCGTAGCGGTAGCCGAGTTTGAATTTCAGCAAAAGGCGAAGAGGCGTTTTAATCAGCTTCCAGACCAAAAGATGCAGACGCCGATGTTCCTTTTTGAATGTTTCCCGCACCCGAAGGCCCCCTTTTTTTTCCGAATCTGCCCCTACCTTACCGCGGTTTCGTGAACCGGGTATGAACTGGAAGGGCGGCGCAAGCAAAAAGAAAACGGAGGCCGAAAAAAGAAAGCGGCAGCCTCGGCAGAACCCGGATGAATTCCCGCATACGCCAAAACCCCGCCCGCGGCCCCCGGCTTCTAAACGGTACCGACGGGGGACCGGCGCATAACTCTCGGCAGAGCCTTTTTTATTTCCGCGTGGCGTGCGATCATCTCCCATGCGTCGCCCGGATAATAATACGCCGCCGCGATCGCTTTGGAGCAATCTATCACGCTGCCGCCGACGGCGAGGATCACATGCATATCATGTTCCCGACAAAGCCTTACAACCCTCCCGAACGCTGCTGATTTTCGGATTTTGTGCAATTCCCGGCAGCTCATACATTTCACAGGAGGGGAGCAGTTCCCTGACTTTTTCGTACAGCCCGGTTCTTTTGATGCTTCCTCCGCCGTAGGCAAGCAGCGCCTTTTGCCGAATCCGGCCATCACCTCCGGGAGATGAGCGATCTGCCCTCTGCCGAACAGAATCGTTGTCGGCAGACAGAACTGAAAATTCTCCATTTGATGATCTCCTTTCATGTGAAGCGGGCATTGAAACGCCGGAGAAATGAACTCGTTGGATCGTATAGAGGGAAAACAAGCCAGAAAGGACCCGGGTATTATACCCGGGTCCTTTAAAGAGATCCGTATCGAAGAATTTAATGACGGGACCGTCATTACCACTCTTCCTGTTCGGTGCGGTGGATGATATCCATTATCCTTTACGTCGCCGTCGGCAGCAGCGCGAATTGCATCCTCCATGCAGTGGCCTTTGAAGAACGGGACGATCTGCTCGCGGATGACCTTGCGCTCCTCTTCGGAGATGTGATGGCGGTCGTTGGAACGGATCTCATAGTCGTAGACCGGATCGTCCAATTCGGCGTCGAGCTGATTGCCCAGCAGATAGCCGAAGATCAGCGAACCGCGGATCTTGCTGTTGACGTTGCCGACGATGAGCTCGTTGTCATAAATATTAAGTGTCCTCGTCTCCTCAAAGCGTTTGAAGATCATCGCGCGCTGAACGATATGAGGGAGCGTTCCGTCCGTTTCCTTATGTACTTCAATCTCGGTCAAAGCATGCTCAAGACATACTTCAGGCGTACGCACCGCCCGCTTGATAGCCTGCTTTACGTGAGGAGAGCAGGTTCTTTCAAAATAATGTTGCCATGTATCCACTTCCTGTGGATTCTCGACACATCTTGTATTCATGTTTTTCTCTCCATATGATGAAGTAGTAGTTTATATGCCCCTCTCCAAGGGCAGCTCACGTTGAAGCCTGTTTCGTCTGACCCCGGTTTCTGCGGCGGTGCGGAAAAGCCGCTTTGGATCCTCAGAAATTTATTTTGCATGGAATGCCGAGGCTTTCCACCAATTTCCGTTTCTCTTCCAAAATGCTTTTCGGTAGCGGCTCCGTCCCTTCCATCAGGTAGGGATGCCCTGAGGCCTCATATCGCTTCAATCCTAAATGGTGGAAATTCACGAGATCCAATTCCTCTATACATTTCATTCCCGAAAGGAATTCGCAGGTCTCCCTGAGATTCTCGTCGGAGTCCGTCAGTTCGGGTACCTGAATGCACCGGATATAGACTCTGGTTCCATACTTCTGCGCATTTTCTTCCACCTTTTCAAGGTTCTCTAAGATCAGCCTGTTGTCCACACCGGTAAATTCCTTATGTTTTACCGGATCCATAACTTTCAGATCCCAGAGGAAAAAGTCGGCATACGGAAGGATCCGTTCGATATCCTCCCAAGGGACATATCCGGTCGTATCGACTCCGATGGTGATGGACTTCTCTTTGATACGGCGGTACAGCTCGACCATATCGTCGTCCACATACATCAGAGGCTCTCCGCCCGAAAAAGTAACTCCGCCGCCGGAACTCGCAAAAAATATTTCATCCTTGCAGATTTCATCCACAAGATCGTCCACGGACCAGTTTTTTCCGCTTTTGGACAGCGCCCCGCTGCAACATCCCGGAACGCATGTGAAACAGCGTCTGCAAAGATTCCTGTCGATACTCATCTTCTTCCCGGCTTCTTTTGCCGGCGTGATGGCACCTGCCGGGCACGCCTGCATACAAGCGCCGCACATGATGCACCGGACGGATTTATAAAGAAGTTCCTCTTCTCTAAGCTGCGATTCCGGAGTCGAGCACCAACGGCAGCGCAGGGGACACCCCTTAAAATGGACAAGAGTCCTAATTCCGGGGCCATTATGATTGGTCATGCGTGAAATTTCAAATACTTTGAGAATGAAATCCATCTTCTTTCCTGACGCATTCACAGAAAGTGGTTTTCTGATAATTCGGTCCGTATAAATCGGTCGATCCCCATCATTCAAAAAGACAAAATGATACAAAAACAAAACTCTCGCGGGTATCCCCGGTCTGCGGCAAGATGCAGACCGGGGATACCATTTTCGGAAAAGCCTGTATGGGGTTGTGTATTTGAAAGGTATCAGGAGTTTTCCGCGGATTTGCGGACGTCAAGCTCTTTGACGATCTCGCAGTAACGCGTGCTGCTCAGGTTGTAAGGCAAAACGGCAAGCAGGAACAGAACGCCGCCGACCGCAAGAACGCCGCCGTTCCAGAGATAGATGCCGTTGGCGGTAGCTTCGCTGGCCACCTCTCCGGCGACATAATTGATGGAAGAGAGGGAAATGGCCGCAAGCCAGGAGGCGATGCCGAAGCTTTCGGCAGCAAAAAATACGACAGACATCAAGTCCGTGATGGATATTGCCTTCGGAAACATGTACGAGTTTTATAACGTGGATTACGGCAACCCCGGAATAAAGACCGTATCTCCGCCCATCGTCAAATATCTGGAAGAAAATTATGCCCGGGACATTAAAATACAGGAGATAGAAAATCTGGTCTATATGTCTCCTGCGTATGCCAGCAGACTTTTCAAGAAAGAGACGAGCTTCTCCATTCAATCCTGTTTAATCAACATCCGAATGAAACATGCGCAGGATCTGCTGATCAGTACGGATATGCCGATCAAGGATATCGCCATGGCGGTAGGCTACAGCGATATCCGCGGGTTTTATAAGATGTTCGCCAAGTATTTTGGCGTCACCTGCTCGGAAATGCGTGAAAACGGCAAGGCCGAGAACAAACCCTATACTCCGTAATTCCTTTCATCGCTTCATGGAGACGGCCGCCGCTTATCTCCGGCCGTATCACGCTCCGTGCCGTTGAGAATATCCCATATGCATCTTATGATCGGCTTTTGTTGGGGAAGCGCCGATTCGATCGCCTTATGCGTTCCGCGGGCATCCTTTCCGCAGGGCCCCGATTACAGGCGAAAAAACGCCGCTTTTTAAACCTTCCGCAATGATTCTTATGATGGCTGCTCCATTGTGCTCATGACGCAGAAACGCCGGCTTTCCGTCTTAAAAGTAAAAAAAACAGGCAGCGCCCGATGCTTTCGCATCATTTGCTGTCTGTTTTTTTAAACTCTGCCTGACCGATCCCTTTTTCCCGTATTTTTAGCGGACGGTCGTCTTATGGACACCGAGCGAACGGCCGGGCGGTTTTGTTTTCAGTGTTGGATTACTGCTGCTGGCCCTTCATTTTGGCGAAGCATTCGCTGCAATAAACCGGACGATCCTCACGGGGCTTGAACGGAACTTTCGCTTCTCCGCCGCAGGCGGCACAGGTTGTGGTGTACATCTCTTTCTGGGTTTTCAGCTTGTTTTTGCGGGCATCACGGCACTCCTTGCAGCGCTGGGGCTCGTTGACAAAGCCACGCTCCGCATAGAATTCCTGCTCACCGGCGGTGAAGATGAACTCTTTTCCACACTCTTTGCACACTAAGGTCTTGTCTTGGTACATGTTTCTACCTCTTTCATGGATTTGAATTTGCCCTTGGTTCACCACAACCGCTAAGTTGAATAGACGTTGCCTGTTTGCCCCGGGGCATGCGTAATATATCCAGCCCGTATTGGCTGCATACCGGAAGGATCACCTCCGGCCGCTTTCCGACCGGAGTTTTTGCCGGACACGTTCCATCGCGTTACCGGCGGATTTTGCCGAAATAGAGAGCGCCCCGCCGATCTCCTCATAGGAATTCCCGGCGAGATAGAGCCGCAGAACGGAACTCTCGAGCTTCGAGAGACGGGAAAGCAGCCGCAGCACCGCCGCGGAGGAATCTTCCTTCTCGATCCATGCGGTCTCCGGGTCGGCGCCCGGTTCCGAAGGGAAATTTCCGTCGAGAGGAAGGTATCCGACCATCGGCAGATTTTTCTGCCGCAGACCGGAGCGAATCACGGAGGCAAGTCTCCGCCGAATACAGACGGCGGAATAGGTCCGGAACGACGCATCTCCCGCGGCGAAACCGTAGGAGTGGAGCGCCTTGAGCAGGGCGATGACGGCCTCCTGACGGAGATCGTCATATTCGAGCCCGAGCCCGGCGCCGGTTTCAATGGTCTTGGGAGAGATGTAGACGCAGCGGCGGATCAGGGTTTTGAGGCCTTCCTCTTCGCCGGAGCGGGCGGAACGGACCGCCTCTTCGAGGGAACCATCTTTTTCGCCGGCCGCCATCTGCCTCACCTCTTTGGACTTAGGGAACCAGTCGCTCTCATTTTAACATATTATTTGTACCTGTCAAGCGAACAACCTGTCATTTAAATAGTAAATTTTTCATGCCTCGGCGGATTCCCGGCATCCGGGAACCGTCACGGTCACGTCACGGATCCATTTTCCGCGCTGAATACGAACGGTGGTGACGAGGAATTTGATGATCTCGTCGGAGCGCAGCGCCAGAAGAATGAACGGCGGACTCCACTTAAACAAGAAGGCGGCACAGATGCCGAAAGGGATCGCGACCGTCCAGAGGAAGAAGGTGTCCACGAACATCGCAAACCGGGTGTCGCCTCCGCCGCGCAGGATGCCGACGATCGATTGACAGGTCGTACCCTGACTGACCATCAGAATCGCGCGAACCACCAAAAGATCCATGGCGAGTTTTTTCGTCTCCTCGGAGACCGCAAAAAACTGGACGGCGAGCGGACGGATCAACAGCATCAGCAGCCCGGAGACGAGCCCCATGCCCAATGCGAGATAGGTGACGGTGTCGGCCTTTTGCTGAACAAGCTCCCGGCCATCTCCTTCGCCGATCGCGTTGCCGATCACGACGGCGGTGGCGTTGGCCATACCGGACGCGGCGACCCAGAAGAACTGCCAGATCACAGTGGCGATGCTGTTGGCGGCGACAAACTGCGTGCTGACATGGCCGATGATCATGGAGAGCACCGTCGAGCCGACGCTCCAGAGGGACTCGTTGGCGACGACCGGCGCGCCCACCTTCAAAAAGGCTTCGGAATAGCCCTTCACGGAACCGAAAAATTCACGAAACCGGTAGTGGATTTTATTCTCCCTAAAGCGCATGTAGACGACCGCAATGGAAAACTCGGTGAAGCGGGCGATGACGGTGGCGATCGCCGCGCCGCGGACGCCCATCGCCGGAAATCCAAAATGGCCGAAGATGAAAATCCAGTTCAGCGAGATGTTGACCATCAGGGAGATCAGATAGGCGATCACGGAAATCCTGACGGTGTGTACCGTGCGCAGAATACTGAAGAGCGCGTTTCCGATACTGAAAAAGATATAGCCGAAGGCCATGACGCGCAGATAGTCGGCGCCCTGCTCGATCACGGCTTCGTCCTCGCTGTACCAACGCATGAACGTCTCCGGCAGAAACGCCGCGATACAGGTCGCAAGGACCGAGACGACGAGTGTGATGCGCAGCATGATGGTGATGATTTTGCGGATCGAGGCGGGGTCCCGCTTGCCCCAGTACTGGGCGGTGAAGACCGTCGAGCCCGAGGTGATGCCGAATCCGATGATCATCAGCATGAAATAGAGCTCGTTCGCGAGATTGGCTGCGGAGAGCGCGGTCTCACTCACCTGTCCCAGCATGACGGTATCCGCTAAGGAGACGGTGAACGTGATCATATTCTGCGCCGCCAGCGGTACGGCAATGGAAAGTAGAGCCTTGTAAAATGATTTATCTTTGACGGGTGCGAGCATAGTTCCTCCAAAAAAGACGGAATGGAACCATTCTATTCTTTTTTCTCCATAAAAACAAGAGGGATATGATGAGGAAAAAACAGGATGATGAGACAAAATAACACCATCATAGAACAACTGTTCGCATTTTTTCTAAAAAAACCCTTGCATTTTCTCAAGGGAGCGGTATAATGGAACCAGAAAAGAGAACGGATGTTCTATTTGCTTGGGACGGATCGGTGAGACACCCCCCGCCTTTATCGAAAGGATGGAAAAAAGAAATGAAGAGAACATATGTTTTTAAACTTCTGTTCGCCGCGCTGGCAATCGCCGGCATTCTCATGGTTTTTGGCAGCGCAGGCGCCAGCGATCTGGGGCTCATCGGTAACGGAGAGCTGTTCCTCCGCGGAGGGGCAGGGGTTTTCTTTGCCTTTGCCGGAATCCGCGGCACGGTGATTTGTGACCGGGCGATCGAGGCCTCAAGACGGGCCCGGCTTCGTGCCATCCGCTGTACATCGAAAGCCTGCCGTACCGCCGCGTGACAGGCTGAGAGCCCCTATCCACAGGGGAAGGAAGCCATTCTGTTCTGCCGCCGGGATTCGGTCCAACGAGACGGGCGGATTTGTTTTCCGCCGAATCGGATGTTTCTTGGCAGGCCGGACGGAATTGCCGTATTCTGAACCTTTTGGGTTCCCGCAGGAAAATCCGGCGTCGGGCCGAGACTTCCTTTCCGGATCGGGATTTTTTATAGACCACTCCATCTGCCGCCTTTCGGAGTTTATCTCCGGGGGCGGCTTTTTTAGCTCTTCTGCGGATAAAAAGGAAAGCGGCTTCTGCTGAAACGGCCTTTCCCTGCATAGAATTTGCAGGGAGGTGGCGCCGTGTCCAAAATCCGTACCTTTGCGGTCAATGCCGGCGTGCTGACGCTGACTTCGCTCTCCCTCGGAGCCGCCGGCGTGGTATATAATGCTTGGCTCACGCGGAATCTCGGTTCCGCGGGCATGGGCCTTTTTTCTTTGATGATGGCGGTCTACCGGCTGGCGGTGACGTTTGCCTCTTCCGGCTCCGGGCTCGCGGCCACGCGCATCGTTGCGGAGGAGACGGCGGTCGGGCACGGCGGAGGCGCGGCGGTGGCCATGCGAAAGACCATTATATACGCCTTGCTGTTTGGATTGGGCGGTATGGCGCTGCTCTGTCAGTTCAGCGGCGCGGCGGCAGGCGGCTGGGTTGGCGATATGCGCGCGGAGGAGCCGTTCCGGATTCTCTCGCTGAGCCTGCCGTTCGTGGGTGTTGCCGCAGCGTTCACCGGCTATTTCACCGCGGTCATGCGGGTGACGCCGGCCGCGCTCGTGCAGATCTTTGAGCAGCTTTCGCAGATGGCCTTTACGGTCTCCGTGTTCGCCGTGCTCAAACCGGATACGCTGGCCGAGGGGTGCGTGCTCGTCGCCGCCGGAAGCACCGTCTCCGAGGCGGCATCCTTTCTGCTTTTTTGGCTTTTTTACCGGGCCGACCGGAAACGACATCCACTTTGCGGCGGCATCCTGCCCCGGCGCTTTGAAATGTGGAAGCGCGTCGCCGGAATCGCGATGCCGGTGGGCGCGTCTGCGGTGCTGCGTTCCGCCTTGAGCACGGTAAAACACCTGCTTGTGCCGGCTTCCCTCCAAAAATTTGGTTTGACGGAGGAGGAGGCGCTCTCCTCCTACGGTATCGTCGGCGGCATGGTACTCCCGGTGCTCATCTCGCCCTGCGCCTTTCTGCTGGGGTTTTCCAATCTGCTGGTGCCGGAGATCGCCCGATATAAGGAGCTCGGCCGCAGGGATTCGATCTTTTTCGTGATCCGCTATACCTTTCGGCTGACCCTGATCTTTTCTGTGGCGGTTGCGGCGCTGCTGACCGTTTTTTCCAAAGAGCTGGCCGTGCTCCTCTACGGCAGCGAGGAGTCGGCGGCCTATATCCGGGCGCTTGGGCCGCTGGTGATCGTCATGTATCTCGACAGCTCGGTGGACGGCGTTTTAAAAGGCCTTGGCGAGCAGGTTGCGGTGGTGCGGATCAACGTGATGGATACGGCGATCTGCGTCATGCTGGTCTGGCTGCTGGTCCCGCTCTTCGGTCTCCGGGGCTACATGATGATGATCGTCATCAGCGAAATCTTCAACATGATCCTCAGCGCCGGGAGGCTCGTCTATGTCACCGGCTTCCGCGCGGATATGCCGCGTTGGGCGGTTGTGCCGTTTCTCGGCGCATTTGGGGCGGTGTTCGCCGCAAAATACGGCATGGCCCTGCTCGGATTCGACGTCGCGAAGGCCGGTGGAATCCTGCTTGCCTTTGCCGCTTTTTTGCTGCTGTATTACATGGTTCTCCGGCTGACGGGCTGTTTGACGCAAAAGGACCTTGCGCTGTTTGCGAGAGTGTTTCGGAAATGACGGCTCTTTTCGCCGATATTCCGGGAAGTCGTTCGTCCGGCGATGCCGACCCTTTCGAAAATAAAAAGACCTCCGCACAATTCGCGGAGGTCTTTTTGCGGACGGTTCAGTCCTCTTTCTGATATTCCAGAAGATCTCCCGGCTGACAGCCGAGCGTCTCGCAGATCGCCGAGAGGGTCGAAAACCGGATGGCGCTGATTTTTCCGGTTTTGATGTTGGAAAGGTTGACGTTGGAGATGCCGACTTTTTCAGCAAGTTCGTTGAGAGAAATTTTCCGGTCCGCCATCACGCGGTCAAGCCGCAGGATAATTGCCATACGGATCCCCCCTCAAAGCGTTTCGTCGGCCTGCTGCTGGAGCCGGCTTCCGTAACTAAAAATGAGCGCGATGCACCAGAAGGCCGCGCCGAGGGCGATCGTGGAGGAGTTGAGCATCAGAACCGCCAGCAGGGCGACAAATTTTAACCTGCGGACGTTTTTCTCGGCAAAAGGCGTCGCGCCCATCCGGATTTCGCGGAACATCCGGAGCAGGATGATAAAGACGCCGCCGACCATCGCAAGATCCCATGCGAGGATCGCCAGAGTCGCCGCCGTACCGCCGGAAGTACCGGTGTCGAACGCGGAGCCGAGAGGATTGAAGCGGAATTCCATCCGTACCGTATCCGGCAGAGCGAGGGACATCACCGCGCCTACGGCACAGGCCAGAAAAGCCACGATCACAATTCCGAGCGCGAATGCCAGAATGATGGAGACGGTGCGGCTGCTTTTTTTCATTTCTTCTTGAATTTTGTCCATAAAAATACCCCCTTTACGCATTCCAGTATAAAGGAGGATTTATTGTTTGTCAAGTATAATTTAATGAAAAACAATAAAAATTTAACGATAGAATATGTAAGGGCTTCCGCCCTGAAGGACCGTCAGGTCTTGCGGACGAAGGACCGGCAATCGGTACATTCGCAGACGGTCGGATTGGTTTCATGGCAGCCGACTTCGATCTTATCGAGCGAGCAATAGTTCTCGTCCTTGCAGTGATAGGCGCATTCGGTGACGGTGCAGCCGATGCATTTATTGGTGCGAGCGTTCATTGATATCCCTCCTGATTGATTTGTTATAAGTTTGCCCGAAACCGCGGGGAATATGTCTATGGCGTTCTGAAAAAAAAATCTTCGCATATATTTTCATGAGAAATTCAAAAAACGGAGGAAGGGGAGATCCGTATGGCGGAAAAGAGCAGCGCGGTCTATGCGGATATTGCGAAGCGGACCGACGGCAGCATTTATATCGGCGTGGTCGGCCCGGTGCGCACGGGCAAATCGACCTTTATCAAAAAATTCATGGAAACGCTTGTCCTGCCGAAGATTCCGGGGGAGTTCCGGAAGGCGCGTGCCACCGACGAATTACCGCAGTCCGCCGCCGGCAAGACCATCATGACGACGGAGCCGAAATTCATCCCGGAGGAGGCGGCGGAGATCAGTCCGGCGGAAGGCGTGAAGCTGAAAGTCCGTTTGATCGACTGTGTCGGCTATATTGTGCCCTCTTCCATCGGATATTTTGAAAACGATGCGCCCCGCATGGTGATGACGCCTTGGTACAACGAGGAGATCCCGTTCAACATGGCGGCGGAGATCGGCACGCAGAAAGTTATCACCGAACATTCCACAATCGGTGTCGTGGTCACGAGCGACGGTTCCTTTACCGAAATTCCGCGTCCGGAATACGAAGAGGCCGAGGAACGCGTCATCAACGAACTCAAAAAGATCGACAAGCCTTTCGCCGTCGTGCTCAACTGCGCGGATCCGGATACGAAAGCCGCCCATCAGCTTCGCGACCGCTTGCAGGAGAAATACGGCGTGCCGGTGGCGGCGGTCAACTGCCTCAAAATGGGCGAGGAGGAGATCAAAGAAATTCTTGGTCTGATGCTGAATGAATTCCCGGTGCGCGAGGTGGGCGTCGATCTGCCGGGATGGCTCGTCGGTCTGGAAAAGGAGCATCCCGTCCGCTGTGCCGTGATGGGCTGCATCCGCGACTTTGCGGGGAATCTCAGAAAGATGGGCGACATCGAAAAGGAGCTCGGCCGCCTCTCCGGAACCGAATATGTGGAAAATGTGTTCCGGGGCGAGACGGATTTGGGCAGGGGGAGCACCTCCGTCGTGATTGTGCTGCCGCAGAAATTGTTCTATAAGATTTTGGAAGAAAAGACCGGACTCGGCATCACCGGAGAGGACGGCCTGCTTCCCTGTATGATCGAGTTGGCCGCCGTGAAACAGAAATATGAGCGGATTAAAGGCGCCCTCGATCAGGTGGAGGCGACGGGTTACGGCATCGTGATGCCCACGATGGAGGAACTCTCCCTTCAGGAGCCGGAGATCGTGCGCCGGGGCGGAAAATACGGCATCCGGCTGCGGGCATCGGCCCCGTCCATTCATATGATGCGGGCGGACATCACGACGGAGGTCTCTCCGATTGTCGGCAGCGAAAAACAGAGCGAGGAGCTGGTCACCTATCTGCTGAAGGAGTTCGAGGAGGATCCGACAAAGATCTGGCAGTCCAACATTTTCGGGAAGTCTCTGCATGAGCTGGTCAACGAGGGCCTCCGAAACAAATTGAGCCGGATGCCGCAGGAGGCGAGGCTCCGGTTACAGGAGACCATCGAGCGCATCATCAACGAAGGCTGTTCCGGGTTGATCTGCATCATTCTTTGATTTTTAAAGACAATAAGAAAACGGCGGACCTCATGGCAGGTCCGCCGTTTTCTTATTGTGGGGAAGAGAAAACAAAGATGAAAAAGTACGAAACACTCTTTGCTTGCCTTATAGTTTACCGGATGTTTGAGAAGAATTCGTGAAGGTCACATGAATAATTGCGGATTTTTTCGTGTCAATTTTGTGAGGGACGGCATCAGAGTCCCACGGTACAGACCAGCACCGTCGTCACGAGGCCCAGACCGAGAAAGACAAAGAGCCCGGCCTTTGCGGGTTTCGGGATGTAGAATTTCAGGACAAACAAAAAACCGAGGACGAAAAGCGAAATCTGATAGATCACCGGAGTCGCCCCGCCGAGCAGATTGGAGAGGCCGTAGATCAGCGGGAACAACAGGGCCGAGGCCGTGACCGGACACCCGCAGTAATACTTGCGGCGGCCGGTCTCCACGCGCTGGCGGAAGGTCTCGTCGACGTTGAAGTAGGAGAGCCGGATCACGGCATTCATGATGAAAAAGAGCGCGGAGAGAAAAAAGATCACGCCCCGAAGCCCGAGCGACCAGCCGATCACCGTCGGCAGCACGCCGAAGCTCACAAGATCACATAGGGAGTCGATCTGGATGCCGAAGAGCTTTTCCTTTTCATTCCGATTCATCGTAGCGGCGATCTTTCCGTCGAACATATCCGACAGCCCGGCAAACTGGAGGCAGATGACCGCCCAGAAGCTGTTGCCGGAGACTGCAAAATAAATTCCCAGGATAGAGGCCATCGCTCCGGCATAGGTCAGGAGGACGGTGTAGTTGTAGTATCCGATGAACATCATCGAATGCACTCCTTTCGGCTCGGTAGAAAAGTTCATATTTTATAATTATACTAAAGGCTCATGGTCGGCGGCCGTTTTTCCCCGAAAAATGTCGAAAACGGTGCCGAAAATTGATGTCGGGGGAGTCCGTTCCAATGCCGTTCCGGCGGATGCAGGAGCGAGCCGCGAGACTGCGGACAAGGGAAGCCCTTCCGCACCATATTTTTTTAATTTTATCACTTTTTACGACTGAATTCAATCTATTTCCCAATGGAGGACGGTCATGGAACACTTTGTCGAATTGCGGGATGTCTGTAAGCGCTATCGGATGGGCGAGGTGACGATCACCGCTTCGGATCACGTCAGTTTTCCCATCGAAAAAGGGGAATTCGCGGTCATCGTCGGCCCTTCCGGCGCAGGAAAAACCACGATTCTGAATATCCTCGGCGGCATGGACACCTGCGACGAAGGCAATATCTTCGTGGATGGACAGGATGTGAGCGCCTATAAAGGCAAGCGCCTGATCGATTACCGCCGCTACGACATCGGCTTTGTCTTTCAGTTTTACAACCTGATTCAGAACTTGACCGCGGAGGAGAACGTTGAGCTTGCCTCGCAGATCTGCCGGGATCCGATGGACCCGGACTCCGTGCTCGAAAAAGTCGGGCTTGCGGATCGGGCAAAAAACTTCCCCTCCCAGCTTTCCGGCGGCGAGCAGCAGCGGGTCGCCATCGCGCGGGCGCTCGCCAAGAATCCGAAGCTGCTGCTCTGCGACGAGCCGACCGGCGCGCTCGATTATGTCACCGGCAAGAGCATCCTCACGCTGCTTCAGGACTGCTGCCGGAAAGAGGGCATGACCGTCGTGCTGATCACCCACAACCTCGCCATCGCGCCGATGGCCGACCGCGTTATCCACAT
Source organism: Oscillospiraceae bacterium (assembly GCA_035593545.1). Classification (GTDB taxonomy): domain Bacteria; phylum Bacillota; class Clostridia; order Oscillospirales; family Ruminococcaceae; genus UMGS1668. The sequence continues at coordinate 18,184 of DAOSWK010000021.1, forward strand.
CAACAGCAGCCGGGTGACGAAAATCGAACAAAACGCGCATCCCACCCCGGTGGAAGAGATCGAATGGTGACGGCGTCCGAAAAAGCCGTTTGGTAAGTCTATGAGGAAGGAGGCGGTTCCATGAAATCCGCGGCCGTAAAGGATATTCTGCGGGAGATTTGGCGTACCCGGAACCGCTTTCTCTCCATCTTTGCCATCGTTGCCCTCGGCGCGGGCTTTTTTTCCGGGCTCAAAGCCGTCTGCCCGGATATGCTCGCCACCGGCGACGAATATTTTGCGGGGCAGAATCTTCTGGATATCCGCCTCGTCTCCACCTATGGATTCAATGAAAACGATATGGAGGCCATCCGCGGCGTCGAGGGCGTTCGGAGTATTCTGCCCTCCTATTCCAAAGACGTCTTCGTAAAAAACAACGGCAACGCCAACATCCTCGCAAAGGTCATGGCCCTGCCGGACGACACGCTGCCCGACTATGCCGACGCCTCCGTCAATCAGGTCGTTTTGTTGGATGGCCGTCTGCCGGAGTCGGCCGACGAATGTGTGATCGAACAGAACGCCCAGATGCCCGTGGATTTTGAGATCGGCGACGTCGTCTCGGTCTATACGGGCGATCCGGACGATCCGCTGGAGGACAGTCTCGCCCGCTCGAGCTGGACCGTCGTCGGCGTGATCCGCTCGCCGCGCTACATCAGTTTCGAGCGCGGCAGCACGGATATCGGCAACGGCAACCTCAATACGTATATCATGGTGGATGCGGAGAACTTCACCATGGATGTTTTCACCGAAGTCAGCGTCACGCTTGAGGATACGGCGGATGTCTCCGCGTTTTCCGATGCGTATGAGGACGCGGTGGAAAACTATGAAGACACGTTCGAAGCTCTCGCGGACATCCGGGAGGAGGAGCGCTACGGCGAGATTCAGCAGGAGGCCGACGACGAGATCGCCGACGCCGAGCGGGAGCTGGAGGGCGGAGAGCTTACGGCCAACGAGGATCTCCGCGACGCGCGGGTCGAACTCTATGAAGCAAAACAGGAGCTTCGCGACGCGCGGACGGAATTGGACGATGGCTGGGTCAAATATCATGACGGAGAGGCGGAGCTTGCCGATGCGAAAGAGGAATTTGCCGATAAAATCGCCGACGCCGAGGAAGAGCTCGCCGACGGGCAAAAAAAGATCGACGACGGATGGGACGAGTACGACGACGGTCTGGACGAGTATAAAGAGGGCGTTAAAAAGCTTGAGCGGTCGAAGGAGCAGCTTGAGGATGCCGAGGCGGAACTGGATGCCGGCATCGCCGAGACCGGTTTTTCGAGCCTCGACGAATTTGAGGCCTACCTGAATACCCAGCAGAGCACGCTGGATACCGAACGGCAGCAACTCGATTTACAGGAGACGCAGGTTCGGCAGGCCTATGCCGCCGGATTGATCGGCGAGGAGGAGCTGAATACCTCGCTCGCCGAGATCGCCGGATACCGTCAGCAGCTCGATGCGGCGCAGACCGAGCTCTCCGGGTATTTCGACAATCTCGATACGATGAAGTCCTCGCAGGCACAGATCGACGCCGGCTGGGAGGAGTACGAAAAAGGCCTGATTAAGCTGGAGGACGCGAGAGATGAGCTCGCCGAAGCACGGAGGACGCTCCGCGACGCGGAGGAGGAGCTCGAGCAGGGCCGCCTTGATCTGGAGGAGGCCCGCGCCGACGGGCAGAAGGAGATCGACGACGCGGAAAAGGAGCTCGCGGATTCCTATCAGGAACTGACCGACGGCGAGGAGGACTACGCCGACGGATTGAAACAATATGAGGACGGAAAACAGGAATATGAGGACGCCAAAGCGGACGCCGACGAGGAGCTTGCCGACGCGCGGCAGAAGATCGACGACGCGAAGGAGGAGCTTGCGGATCTCAAAAAGCCGGTCTGGTATGTGCTGGATCGGAACGACGATCCGGGGTACAGCACCTACGACGGCGACGCCCACCGCATCGAGGCGGTGGCAAAAATCTTTCCGCTCTTCTTCTTCCTCGTCGCCATGCTGGTCTGCCTCACCACGATGACAAGGATGGTCGAGGAGAAGCGCACGGAGATCGGCACCTATAAGGCGCTGGGCTACCACCGGGGACAGATCGCCTCCAAATTCCTGATCTATGCCTCGGCTGCGAGCATTGCCGGCGCGGCGGTCGGCATCGCGGCGGGAACGGTGGTGTTCCCGGAGGTGATCTACAATGCGTATTCGCTGATGTATATCATGCCGGGGCTCGAATTGGTGCCGGACTGGGGCCTCTGGGCCGTGGTCACGGCGGTCTGCCTCGCCTGCACGGCGTTCGCGGCGATCTGGGCCTGCGACCTCGAGCTCCGGTCGCAGCCTGCGGAACTGATGCGCCCGAAGGCGCCGAAACCCGGAAAGCGCGTCTTTCTTGAATCCGTCGGCTTTATCTGGAAGCGCCTGAGCTTTCTCAAGAAGGTCACCGTCCGAAACATCTTCCGCTATAAGAGGCGCATTTTTATGACGGTGATCGGCATCGCGGGCTGTACGGCGCTGACATTGACCGGCTTTGGGCTCTATTCCTCGATCGGCCGGATCATGGACCGCCAATATTCCTCCGTCTTCCTTTACGACCTGACCACCTCGCTCGACGAAAACGCCACGGAGGCGGAAAAGGAAGAGGTCTATGAGGTGCTTGAGGAGAGCCCGATTGCGGAAAAGAATCTTCCGGTCTACGAAAAGAGCGCGGAGGTCGGCGGCGTCTCGGAGGTCTATTTCCTCGTCTTTGAGGATGGCGGCGAGGCTCCGCAGTTCATCAGTTTTCACGAGCGCGTCTCCGGGGAGGAGCTTGCCCTCCCGGACGACGGCGTGCTCATCACGGAGAAGCTCTCCGAAAAGCTTGGCCTCTCCG